>NZ_JBYIVZ010000027.1:0-140053 GCF_057710365.1 Streptomyces sp. bgisy027 | reverse complement strand
GCGGTGATTCCGGTGGCCTGGCCCGGCCGGCGTCGGCCGCCCCGGGCCCGTGGGAGTTCGGGGCCTTCCTCTCGTTCAGCCCGCTGTGAGGCGTACCGGTTCTATCCCCGCGACGAGGCCGGCCAGGGCCTGGTCGATGTCGGGGCCGAGGTACCAGTCGCCGGTGTGGTCGAGGGCGTAGATCCGGCCCTCCGCGTCGATCGCGAGGAGCGCCTCGGTGCCGGACTCGGCGCCGAGGGGGCAGACCTCGGTGTCCAGGGCGCGGCCGAGGTCGCCGAGGGTGCGGGCCATGTGGAGGCCGTGCAGGGGGTCGAAGTGCAGACGGGCCGGGGCGACCTGGCGGCCGGGGCCGGTGGGTGCGATGTGCAGGCCGCCGAATTCGGCCCACGCCTCGACCGCGGCGGGGAAGACGGCATGGCGGTGTCCGGCGGGTGAGGTGTGCTCGCGCAGGGTGTCCGCCCAGACTTCGGCCTGCTTGATGTCCCAGCGTCCGGGCTGCCAGCCGGCCGCGCGCAGCGCGGCGTCGACGGGGACGGGGAAACGGGTGCTAGAGGTGCGGTCGGTGTGCATCTGCCCTTCGTTCGTCGAGTGCGCCGGTGTCACGGCGGCGTCCGGCCGCCCGGCGGGTGCGGTGCGGTGGTGCGGGTGGAGTGGGGTGGTGCGGTGGTGCGGGTGTAGTGGGGTGGTGCGGTGGTGCGGGTGTAGTGGGGTGGTGCGGGTGGAGTGGGGTGTGGGTCGGCCGTCCGGCGCCGGATCAGCCGTCCGCCGCTGCCGGGTCGACGATACGGACGCCGAAGTGGGCGCTCAGGGCGGTGCAGGCGCGGCACGGTGAGGCGAAGCTGCCGTGCAGGGGGTCGCCGTCCTCGCGGATGCGGCGGGCGGTGAGCTTGGCCTGTTTGAGGGCCTTGCGGGCTTCGCCGTTGGTCATGGGTTTGCGCGCGGCGCGTTTGCTGCGGGTGGCGTCGGCGGTGGCGATGTGGCGCGAGATGAGGATGGTCTCGGCGCACCGGCCGGTGAAGCGGTCGCGCTCACCGCTGGTCAGGGTGTCCAGGAAGTCCTGTACGAGGTGGTGCAGCTCGGGACGTTGGTCGCCGCGGGCGGCGGTGCCGGTGAGCGTGGCGCCGCGGACGGAGAGCGCGGCGGCGACGGTGGGGAGTATGCCGTCGCGGCGGTGGTGGAGGGCGGGCGCGTGCCCGGTTTCGGTGGCGCTCCAGCCGATGCGGGGGTCGCCGGACCTCGCGGCGTGCGGCCCTGTCTGCGTCGCGTTCATGATCATCATCCCCTCCCGAGCATCCCGCGGGCATGCTCTCGGATGTCACAGAGTGCCAAATGCCGTGGCGGGTGCGGAAGCTGGGGCGACGCGACACGCCCGGGTTTGGGCAGGCTGTCACGGCAGGGTGACGGCTGGTCACGGAAGCGGAGGGGGCCGTGACCGGCGCCGGTGACCGCCGTCGTCGTACCGCATAGGCTGTCGGCACCGCTTTCCATGCGGTGACGCGTGGACGCAGACGAGACAGTCGATACGTGCCGTTGTGACCGAGAGTGGTCGTGGTGGCGCGCATCAGAACGCCGCAGGGGGCAACCGCCATGACGACAGGTCGGCTCGGGCTGGGGGCACCTCCCGGCCGCCAGGCCGGGGGACAAGCCGTGCCGCCGAACGCGGCGTACGCCGGGCAGGTCGTGCATTTCCCGGATCCGGTACGGGCGTCCCGTCACCCGAGTGGGGTACGGGTCGACGACCGTGGTTACCCCGACTTCGCGCCGTACGCGCGTGCGGCGGCTGAGATCGCAGAGCCGCCGGAGGGGTTCGGCGTCGACGAGTTGCGGCTGACGGACTACGTGTCGGCGAACGCGGCGCTGGCTGCCACGGGGCACGAGTTGTGGGACACCGTGCCCGCGGTGGCGACGCCGCACGGCTGGACGTGGCACCACGCGGTGGGCACCCGGCGGCTGGAGTTGGTTCCGGTCGAGGTCAAGGCGCTGCTGCGGCATCACGGCGGCATAGCGACCTCGGCGGTGGACCAGGACAAGCGGGGCACGCGCCCGTTGCAGGAGACCCGGCCGGCGCACTTCCGGCTGCCGAAGTCGGGTGTGGCGGTGACCGAGGCGCAGGCGCTGGGTGTTGAGGAGGACCTCGGCTACCGGCTGCCCGGCGCGTACCGCTCGTTCCTGAAGGCCGCGGGCGGGTGTGCGCCCGTCGGGACCGCGCTGGACGCGGAGTTGGGCCTTCTGATCGACCAGCCGCTGTTCACGGTGCGGGACGAGGCGGCGGTCAACGACCTCGTCTACGTCAACAAGTGCCTGCGCGACCACCTGACCAAGGATTACCTGGGTGTCGGGTTCGTGCAGGGCGGGCTGCTCGCCGTGAAGGTAAAGGGCGAGCGGATCGGCTCGGTGTGGTTCTGTGCCTTCGACGACGCCCGGGACGTGGATCCCTCGTGGCCGCCGGCGGAGCGGGTGGAGCGTCTGCTGATGCCGTGCGGTGAGGACTTCGACGCGTTTCTGTCCCGGCTGGCCGGTTCTCCGCCGGAGTTGGAGACGGTGGCGAATCTGATGGTGGACGGTGGGTTCGCGCGCGCGGTGCCCGTCGCGGCTGTGGGGGAGTGAGCTTCGCGATGGTGACGTTCGCGCAGGCGCAGGAACGCGCCGAGGAGTGGATCAACGGCGACATGCCGTCGTACCAGCATCGTGAGGTGCGGGTGCGGGAGTTCGACCTCGGGTTCGTGGTGTGGGCCGAGGACCGCGCCGACGGGCCGCGTTCGGACGGGGGTGCCCAGCGGCTGGTGATCGCCCGGGACAGCGGGGAGGCCACACTGTGGCCCGCGCTGCCGGTGGGCGAGGTGATCCGCCGCTACGAGGAGGAGTACGGCCGCGCCGACGCGGTCCCCGAGCCCGCGGCGGTGCCTCCGGCCCGGGTGGACCTGAACCAGACGTCGTTCCTG
This sequence comes from Streptomyces sp. bgisy027, assembly GCF_057710365.1. Taxonomy (NCBI): domain Bacteria; kingdom Bacillati; phylum Actinomycetota; class Actinomycetes; order Kitasatosporales; family Streptomycetaceae; genus Streptomyces; species Streptomyces sp. bgisy027. The sequence goes on along the minus strand of NZ_JBYIVZ010000027.1, from coordinate 137,111 downwards.
CTGACTCCGCCGGAGTGGTTGCAGGAGGCGGCGGACCGGATCGGGACGTCCGGCGGCCGGGGCGGGGCGCTGGCCGGGAGCGGCGGTGCCGGTGACAGTGCCGGTGCCGGCACCGGTGACAGTGTCGGTGGTGCCGCGGCCGGTGGTGGGTCGGCTGGTGGTGCGGTGGGCGGTGCCGGGTCTGTCGGTGGTGCCGCGGCCGGTGGTGGGTCGGCTGGTGGTGCGGTGGGCGGTGCCGGGTCTGTCGGTGGTGCCACGGCCGGTGGTGGGTCCGCCGTGGGTGCGCCGACCGGTGGTGGGTCCGCCGGTGGTGCGGTCGCTCGTGGTGGGTCCGCCGGCGGTGCGGCCGGGGTCGGGAGGCTGGCCGAGACGCTGGGCGGGCCGCCGGCGGGCGGTGGTCCGGGCTCGGGCGGAGTGCCCGACGGGGCGACTCCCTGGGCCGGGACGGACACCAACCCCGGTCCCGGCGAGGACCGTTCCGTGCCGTTGCCGGAGACGGTGTTCGCGCCGCCGCTGAGCGGTGACGACACCGCGCGGTCCGACGCCCAGACGGCGTTGATGTCGGGCGGCAGCCAGCTTCCGCCCACGGCGGTCTCACCGGCGCTCGGCGATGGGAACGCGTCGGGCGGGCAGGGCGGACCGGGTGGGTCGGCTGGGCCTGGTGGGCCTGGCGGGACGCCTCCGCCGGGTGCTTCGTCGTACGGCTATCCGCAGGGCGCGGGCGGGCCGGGCACGCCGCCTCCGCCGCCCGGCACTCCGGCGTACGGGTATCCGCAGGGTGCGGGTGGGCCGGGTGGTGCGCCGTCTGTGTCGCCGGGTGCGACTCCTCCGCCTCCGTCGGGTGCTTCGTCGTACGGGTATCCGCAGGGTGCCGGTGGGCCGGGTACGCCGCCTCCGTCGGGTGTGCCCGCCGGTGCCGCCGGTGTGCCGCACGCTCCGGGGGCCCCCGGGGTGCCGGGGCAGCCGTCCGGGCCGAGCGCCGCGGACATCGCCGACGCCGCCACGAGCAAGGCGGCGCCTCCGCGGGCGCGCGGTGGGGCGACGCCGCCTCCGCCGCCGGGTGCGCCGGGGGTGCCGGGTGCGTCGGCGGGCGGTCCGCCCGCGCCGCCGTCGGCTCCGGGTGCGCCCGGTGCTTCGGGTTCGGCGGGTGGCGGTTACGTGCCCACGCAGCTGGTGTCCTCGCTCGGCCCCGACGGGCCGGAGGACGTCACCGGTCCCGGGGCTCCGCAGGGTCCCGGTACGCCGAACCCGCCCGGTCCGCCGAACCCGCCCGGCCTTCCGCAGCCGCCCGGTGCTCCGGGTGCGCCCGGCATGCCCGGCGCGCCGCAGCCGCCGGGCGCCCCCAACCCGCCCGGCACGCCCGGCGGTACGCCCCCCGGCGGGGTGCACCATGCCGCCACGGTGCTGGCCGACCCGAGCCTGATGGGCGGTGCGCCGCAGCCTCCCGGCGCGCCGGGTGCTCCGCAGGGGCCCGGCGCTCACAGCGCGCCCGGTGCGCCCAAGCCGCCCGGCCCTCCGAACCCGCCCGGCATCCCCAACGCCCCGGGTACTCCCGGTGCCCCCGGCGTGCCTGGTGCCCCACAGCCGCCCGGCGCCCCCGGTGTCCCTGGCGCTCCTGGTCCCGCCGGTCCCGGGGCTCCCCAGCCGCCCGGTACTCCCGGCTCCTCGGGCGGTGCGGCAGGTGCCGTTCACCATGCGGAGACCGTGCTGGCCGGACCGGCGGTCGGTGGCCCCGGTGGCCCCGGTGGCCCCGGCGTGCCTCCGCCGCCGCAGGCCCCCGGTGCGCCGCAGTCTCCGGGCGCGCCCAGCATGCCGCCGGGTGCCCACGGCATGCCCCCGGCGGGACCGGGAATGCCGCCTCCCGGTGCTCCCGGTGCTCCCGGTGCTCCCGGTGCTCCCGGTGCTCCCGGTGCTCCCGGTGCTCCCGGGATGCCCGGGATGCCCGGGATGCCCGGTGCCCCTGGCGTGCCCGGCGCCGCACAGCCCCCCATGCCGCCGGGGGCCTTCGCACAGCCGCCCGGTCACCCCGGCCCCGGTCAGCCGGGCCCCGGTCAGCCGGGCCCCGGTCAGCCGGGCCCCGGTCAGCCGGGCCCCGGCCAGCCGTCGTACGGGTATCCGCCGCAGCCCCTCGGTCAGCCGACCGTCGGTCCCGGCTACCAGGCCGTTCTCCGCTACCGCGCGCAGGACGGGTCGGAGCAGCAGCTGATCCGGCGTTCGGCGCCGGGTACGCCGCACCCTGAGTGGCAGATCTTCCACGAGCTGCGCGGCATGAACGTGCCGCCGGATCAGGTCCTGGAGCTGCACACCGAGTTGGAGTCCTGCGAGCTGCCGGGCGCGTACTGCGCGCGGATGATCCGGGAGCAGTGGCCGCAGGCGCGCATCACGTCCATCGCGCCCTACGGCACCGATCACGCGAGCCGACAGCAAGGCATGCAGCAACTGCTCGCCCACCAGGGAGAGTTGCACGAGGTCGCCGACGGGCCCGCCCGGCCTGCGCCGGTGCGTGCCCCGCTGCCTCAGGTGCAGGCGGCGCCGCCGATTCCGCCGGAGGGCGTGGCGCAGGAGCTGGCGGGGGCGTTCGGGCCGGGGCTCTTCCGGTTCGAGCAGGCCGCCGTGTCCCGGCAGGGCGTGCCGCCCGTCGTGGCGCACAGCCTGGTCGTCGGCGGGCTGCCGATGGACATGGGCCCGTTCTTCTGGGCGCAGGCCCAGCCGGGGCGGCCCGTTCCCACGCTGGCGGAGCTGGCGCAGGAGCGCGGGGTGCAGCCGGCGTCGGACGCCGGGTCGTACCTCGTCATGGGCAGCGACTTCGGCAAGGCCGTCTGTGTGCAGTACGGGACGGCGAACATCGTCGCCGTGCCGGTGGAGGCAGGGCCGGGCGGTGCGCCGGTGCCGCCGCAGTTCGTGAACACGGGCCTGCCCGAGTTCCAGCGCTGCCTGGCGCTGCTCGGCCGGATGTGGCGTCTTCGCTTCGGCCTGAACCAGGAGCAGGCGGGCCGCTGGACCGTCGACTTCCAGGCCCAGCTCGCCGCCCTCGACCCGGCGGCGCTCGGCTCGCCGGAGAGCTGGTGGTCGGTGCTGCTGGAGCAGATGTGGGACGGCTTGCTGTGACGCCACCCGACTGTTTGTGACGACCTCGCGCGGCCGCCGGTGACGGCGGCCGAGCGAGGCGGTGAATGGGCCGGACCCGGTGATACGACCGGGTCCGGCCCTTTCGCATGCCCGCCGACTGCCCTCCGCGCACCCGCCCCGCGCCCGGAGTGTCGCGTTATGACCGTCTCTGCCCGATACCTCAAGATGTGCGCTAAATCATCATTTTTCGAATTCGCTCGGCGGAGAGGGGTTCTCAGGATGAGCAGCGAACCGGGCTCGCTCCACGACTTCGTGGTCGTCAAGGGGCGCGGCTACCGTCCCGAACAGGTCGACGCCTATGTCGACGCCCTCTTCCGGGACCGGGACGCCGCCTGGGAACGGGCCGCCCGGCTCACCGTGCTGGCCAAGGAGATGGAGGCGGAGGCGGAGCGGCTGCGCGAGGAGGTGGCGCAGCTCGGACCGCAGACGTACGAGGCGCTCGGCGACCAGGCCCGGCGGCTGTTCGAGCTGGTGCAGAAGGAGGCCGAGGCCGTGCGGGAGAGCGCGCGGCAGGAGGCGGAGAGCCTGGTGGGCAAGGCACAGGAGTGGGCGAGCGGGCTGCGGGAAGCGGCCCGGACGCACGCCGACGCCCTGAACGCGGAGGCCGAGGCGTACACCGAGGAACGCATGCTCGCGGCGCGCGCCGAGGCGGACGAGATCCGGGTCGCCGCCCGGCGCACGGTGCGCGAGGAGCGCGGACTGGAACTCCTCGCGCTGCGCGAGCTGCGGCATCGCACCACCCGTATGCTCACCGAGCAGTCCAAGAACCACGACGAGCGCCGGAGCGTGTTCGAGCGGGAGGCCAAGGAGAAGAAGGCCGCCCAGAAGGCCGCGGAGGAGGACCGGGAGACCCGGGCCGAGGCGGCGCTGGCCGAGGCCAAGGAGCTCCGCGCCGAGGCGGACGCCTTCGCCCGCAAGGTGCAGGAAGAGGCCCAGGTCCGCGCCACGGAACTCGTCGCGCAGGCCAGGCAGCATGCGGAGGAGACCGCCCGGGAGACCGAACAGGTGCTGCGTGAGCACGGCGAGGTGTGGGACGACGTGCGCACCCACATCGGCCAGATGCGCAACAGCCTGACGGCCCTGACGGGCCAGGCCGCCCAGGAGTGACCCGGGCGGCCCGCTCGCGCCGGCTCAGTTCCCCCTGCGTACCGCCCCCGCCAGAATCCACCCCTCCACGGCCTCGTACTGCCGTCGCTGCTCGTCGGCCTCCCGGCGCCCGGACTTGACCGTGCCGAGCCAGCCGAAGAGGAATCCGGCGGGCACCGACACCAGTCCGGGCGTCGTGAACGGGAACCAGTTGAAGTCGGCCTCGGGGAACGCCGAGATCGGCGATCCGGAGACCAGGTTGGTCCACGGCATCAGTGCCAGGACGACCGCCGTGCCGCCGATCAGGGTCCACAGCAGGCCGGCCCGGGTGTACCGGCGCCAGAAGAGGCTGTAGACAAGGGCCGGCGCGATGGCCGAGGCGCCCAGGGTGAAGGACAGCGTCACCAGCGGTTGCAGGCTGCGGTGCTGGACCAGCGTCGCCAGCACGATCGCCGGGATGCCCACCCCCACCGCCGCCAGCCGCGCCAGCGCCATCTCGCGATGACCGGACAGCTCCCGCATCCGGGTGGCGAACAGGTCATGGGCGAGAGAGTTCGCGCAGGCGAGGATCATGCCGGCGACCGAGGCGAGCACGGTGAGGAAGATGGCCGTGGTGACCGCCGTGAACAGCAGGCTCTCCGCGGTCGAGACCTCGGCGCCGAACACGGCCCTGGAACCCAGCAGATAGGCCGTGTTGCCCTGCGGGTCCGCCCCCGCGATCACCTCCCGCCCGATCAGCGCCGTCGCGCCGAAGCCGACGACCGTGATCACCAGCACGAACAGCGCCACGCTCGACACCGCCCAGGACATGGACCTGCGCACCTGCCGCGCGCTCGTCGCCGTGTACATGCGCATGGTGATGTGCGGCAGGACCGCGCCGCCGAGGACGACCGCGAGCTGGGAGCTGATCATGTCGATACGGGGGTACGGGCTGCCCGCGAACTGGAGCCCCGACTGGAGGAACGCCGAGCCCACCCCGCTCTGCTCGGCCGCCGCGTTGAACAGCGCGCCCGGGTCCCAGTCGAACCGCCGCAGCACCAGCACGGCGACCACGGCGCCCGACCCGAGCAGCATCACCATCTTCAGGATCTGGATGAGCGCCGTGCCCTTCATCCCGCCGATGGCCGCGTAGCTGATCATCAGCACGCCGAGCCCGATGACACATCCGGTCTTCAGGGAGTCGCTGGAGAACCCGAGGATGAACGCCAGCAGTTGCCCGGTACCCGCCAGCTGCACCAGCATCAGCGGCAGCAGCGCGGCCAGCGTCACCCCGCACGCCGCGATCCGCACACCCCGTCCCGGCATCCGGCGGGCCAGCGCGTCACCCATCGTGAACCGGCCCGCGTTGCGCAGGGGTTCGGCCAGCAGGAACATCAGCAGCATCAGCGACAGGGCGGTGCTCAGCGCCAGCACGATCCCGTCGTAGCCGCACAACGCGACCACACCGGTCGTGCCGAGCACGGTCGCCGCGCTGATGTAGTCGCCGCCGATCGCCAGGCCGTTGCGCACGGGGGACAGCGAGCTGTAGCCCGTGTAGAACTCGTCGAGGTCGTCCCGGTCCGGGCCGGTCATCACGCACAGCAGCAGCGTGATGGTGACCACGACGCAGAAGGCGACCAACGACATCGCCTGCGCGTTTCCGCTGAAGACAGTCATCGTCCGGCCCTCCGCTCCGCCTCGCGCCTGGCGTCCACGGCGGCCTCCTTGCGGATGCGGTCCGCGATCGGGTCGACGTAGTTCCGGGCGGTGTGCTCGTACAGGGCTATCGCCAGCCAGGTGACGGGCAGTTGCAGCAGCGCCAGCAGCAGGCCCGCGGGCAGTCCGTCGGTGACCGTGCCCGTCATGAACCCGGGCGCGAACGCCGACAGGATCAGGAACAGCGTGAAGTACCCGAGCGCGGTCAGCGTCGCCACGCGCCGCTGCCAGCGGTAGGCGCCGCGCAGGATCCGCAGGTCGCTGTGGTGTCCGAGGGGCGGGTGGTCGGAGGTCAGGTGCCTCGGGGGTGCCGGTGGTTCCGGTGGGACGGGCGGTTGCCAGGGGTAGGTGGCGTACTGCGGGGGCGGCGATGTGGATGCCGGGGCAGGTGGCCGGAACCTGTCGTACGGATCGTGTGATTCACGTGAGTTGTGGGGGTCGTACTGGCTGTGCCGGTCGTACGGGTCGTACGGGTCGTACGGGGATGACATCCCGGTGCTCCTTGCGTGGCTCGGGTCCAGCGGCGGACCGCAGGGAGGTGGGGGGCGGGCGAGCCACGCAGGTTACTGTGGAGTACCAGGTGAGCGCGAGGGTTTCCGCAAACTGAGTGGTCGGTATGCGCTTGCGATGCCGAACCGTGTCTGACCTGGGGTGTTACCCGCGTTAACTCAGACTTTTGGGTCGGCTGTACGGCGACTGAGGGCGACGGCCGCGCTACTTCAGGTGCCCGAGCGGTCATGTCACCGCGCGAACGCGGCTGCGGAGACCTCTCGTTCCAGCTCTGCCCGGTGGAATTCGTAGGTGCCGATGTCGGACACCTTGATCAGCAGGCAGAAGCGTTCCAGTGAGGACAGTCGACCGGCCACGTTCGCGTACTCGCGCCGCAGGAAGTGGACCGCGGCGATGTTGCCCACCGCCGTCTGCCCGGACACCAGGAACACGGGGCTGGTGGACTCCGTGGGCTGGAACTTCGCCACGAGGGCGTACTCCTGGTGACCGCGCTCGCAGCGGTACTTCTCTCCGCCGACCTCTATGGTCATCGAGTCCGGACCGGTCCCGTCGTACGGGTGGACGGTGACTCCGGGGAGATGTGCGGCGAGATGGCCGCCGGTACGGATGTTGGCGCCACCGCTCGGGCCGCCCACACAGAACTCGGTACGGTCGCCGTTGCTGCCGCGGAAGTCCCCGGACTCCACGGCGACCTTGCAGCCCAACTCCCCGGCGAGCAGCGACAGCTCGACCACCGCGCGGACGTCCCGGTAGTGCGCGGTGCCGGGCGCGTTGTACTTGTTGCCCAGCACGATCAGGCAGGTCTGTCCCGGGCGGACGCCGAAGAACGCCGCGCGCCGGTTGACCTCACGCGTGCGTTTGGTGCGCTCCCACAACCAGACGAAGGCACCGCCGAGCAGGCTGGTGACCAGCCCGATCCCGATGTTCGCGACCACGGAAAGAATCGCGTCCCCCTCTCCCCGCCCGGCATCTTGCCATGCCAGGCCCTAACGGAGCGCGGCGACGAACTCCGTCCAGGCGGGAGCGGAGAAGACGATCGCCGGGCCGGTGGGGGTTTTGCTGTCGCGGACGGGGACGTGGGTGGGGTGGGCGGCGTCGTTGACTTCGAGGCACGAGCCACTGCTGCCGCCGCTGTAACTGGACTTGCGCCAAGCGGTCAGCGTCGAGGGGTCAGGATTGGTGTGCTCGCTGCGCTTCATGCTCATAATCCTCCGCAACGGACCTGAGCAGGTCCAGGGATTTACGGTGCGACAAGGCATCGCCTAGCACGTGATCGTAAAGATCCTGGCACTCGCGTACCACGGAGGGAAGTTCCAGAATGCGCCCGCTGTTCACGCCTTCCGCGTACGCGATGGGCGGCAGATCCTCGAACCACATCAGGGAGAGGAAGCCCTCTTGCAGAGGGTGCGCGCCCACGGAGTAGGGGAGCACGTGTACGCGGATGCGGCGGCTCTCCCCCAACTCCGCGATGTGCCGAAGTTGTTCGCACATCACGGCGAGGCTGCCTACAACTCGGCTCAGCGCCGCCTCGTCGAGAAGCACCCAGACCTCGGGTGAGTGGAAATCGTCGAGGATGCGGGCACGTTCGAGGCGAGTGGCCAGGAGCTTGTCGCGTTCCTCGTCGCACTTGCGCGGGAAGCTGCAGCTGAGCACCTCGTACCCGTAGGGACGCGTCTGTAGGATGCCGGGTACGAGGCTGGGAGCGTACTCCTTGATCACCGTCGCCTTGCTTTCGAACTCCAGCGCCTGCTTGAAGTGCTCCGCCACCTCCTTCCCGTCCAGCGTCGGCAAGAAGTTCACGAAGAACCCGGTTGCCCCCAACACCTGATCCAACCTCCGCGCATCATCCGGATCCGGCCGCCGCCGCCCCGCCTCGATGTGCGCGATGTGCGTGCGTGACATCACCGCACGCTGGCTCAGCTGCTCCTGGGTGAGCCCCGCTGCCTCGCGTCGCCGCTTCAATTCGGCGCCGTACTGCTCCCGCGAACGCGGATTGTCCTCGATGGCCACCCCAGCAACTCCCCTCCGTGCCGACCCCGTTGTCACGCTGAGCCACCTTCCGAGCGTAACCGGGATGACGTCACTGTGTGAACGCAACGGCACGGAAAGTGAAAGGCGTTGGCGTGGACCGAGCTGAGCAGGAGAAAGACCCCTTCGATGAGGTGGCCGTACCCTTCCTCACCCTCCGGGTCTCCCGGGACAGTGGGCGGACCTGGGGACCCACAGTGACGTATCAGCCCTCCCGGAAGGACACGCCCTTCGACCTCGCGGGCCGGTTCCCGCCCTGTCAGTGTCCGAGATGCTCGCGCTTGTAGCGGATCCCCGGCCGGCCGCCGACCGTCGTCTCTCCCAAGGTGACGAACCCGTTCCGCTCCAGCACGGTCCGGGACCCCGTGTTGTCGAGCGTGGTCACCGCGACCAGGGACGTCAGCCCGTACGCCGTGGCGGCCAACCGGCACATCTCCGCGACCGCCGCCGTGGCGACACCCTTGCCCGCCGAGAGCTCGCCCACGCGGTAGCCGAGTTCGGCCGAACCGTCCTCGACATCCATCAGGTTCATACGGCCGACCAGGCGCCCCTCGCCGTCCAGCACGACATGGAAGTGGCAGACGCCGGCGTCCTGTTCGGCCAGCAGGGCCTGGTGCCTGGCCGCGAAACCCGCAGGGGTGAAGTACTCGTCCCTGCGGTCCGGCACCGTCCGGGCGAAGTACTCCCGGTTCTCGCGCTCGAAGGCCAGCAGGGCTTCCGCGTGGTCGGCGCGCAGGCGTTCCAGGCTCGGCATGGGGGCAGCGTAGGTGAGGCCGTCGGGGGCCCGTCCGCCCGGGGAACAACACCGGTACCGCCACGCGGCACCGGGCCTGGCCTGAACACTCGCGGAGCCGCTCCTCGACGGGCCGTCACCGGACAACCCCGAGGTCAGCGGCCGTCCTCCGTGGCGGCGTTCTTGACGGCGTCGACGGTGACCTGATCGGGGTCCTGGTCCGAGACCTGGTCCGAGACCTGGTCCGAGACCTGATCCGAGACCTGATCCGAGACCTGATCCGGGACCTCGTCCTCGGGCTCCTTCAGGACCGGGAACCGCCTCGGCGCCAGCAGCAACAGCACCAGGAAAGCCAGCGCCGCCGCGCACGACGCCCCCAGGTACACGGCGTGCACCGCGTCGGCGATGGCCCTCCTGGTGGCCTCCGGGGCCGTGCCGCCGGAGGCCAGCGCCCGGGTCACCGAGTCCAGGTCGTTCGCCCCGCCGAGCCGCGACGCCAGCACGCCGTTGGCGACCGCGCCGAACAGTGCCGCGCCCACCGTCTGGCCGGTCTGCCGGCAGAACAGCACCGACGCCGTCGCCGTACCGCGCTCCGACCAGCCGACCGTCGACTGCACGCCCACGATCAGCGGCAGTTGGAACAGCCCCAGCGCCGCCCCCAGCAGCAGCATCAGCAGCGTCGGCTGCCAGGCCGCCCCGGGATACGGCAGGAACAGGAAAGCCAGCAGGATCAGCGAGGCGGTTCCGATGCCCAGCATCGCCGTGTTGCGGAAGCCGATCCTGCGGTACACGTGCTGGCTCAGCGCCGCGGACACCGGCCAGCTCAACGTCCAGACCGACAGCACGAATCCGGCCGCCACCGGGGCCAGGCCGAGGACCGCCTGGGCGTAGGTCGGCAGGAACACCGTCGGCGCCACCATCAGCAGACCCAGCGCGCCGAGCGCCAGGTTCACCGCGGCGATGGTCCGGCGCCGCCACACCCATCCGGGGATGATCGGCTCGGCCGCCCGCCGCTCCACCAGCACCACGACCGCCACGAGCGCGAGCCCCGCGGCGAACAGGGCCAGGGACGGGGCCGACAGCCACGGCCAGGCCACCCCGCCCTGCACCAGCGCCGTCAGCAGCACGCCGCCGCACGCGAACACCGCCAGCGCGCCCGCCCAGTCGACACGCGCGCGCGTGCCCGTCGTCGCGCGCTGCGGCTCGTGCAGATGGCGGGCGATCAGCCACAGCGCCACCGCCCCGATGGGCAGGTTGATGAGGAAGATCCAGCGCCAGTCCGCGTACGCCGCCAGCACTCCGCCAAGACCCGGCCCGGCCACCGCCGACAGTGCCCACACCGTGGACAACTTGGCCTGGATCTTCGGGCGTTCCTTCAGCGGGTACAGGTCGGCGGCCAGGGTCTGGACCGTGCCCTGGAGGGCCCCGCCGCCCAGTCCCTGCACGATCCGGAACGCGATCAGCGCCGCCATGTTCCAGGCCACCGCGCACAGCAGCGACCCCAGCAGGAACACCGCCGCGCCCGCGATCAGCACCGGCTTGCGGCCGAAGGTGTCGGAGAGCTTGCCGTAGACGGGCAGGGTCACCGTCACCGCGAGCAGATAGCCCGAGAACAGCCAGGAGAAGACGGAGAAGCCGCCGAGGTCGCCGACGATCTGCGGTACGGCCGTGGAGACGATCGTGGAGTCGAGCGCGGCCAGCGCCATCGCGAGCATCAGGGCCGCGACCACGGCCGCGCGTCTGTCGGTTCCGGTGCGCTGTGCGGTGTCCCGTATCGCGGGTGTCGTACTGCCCACCGGAGTCCTTTCCTGTTGCTTTCCCCTTGCACCTATCTGCCGCCGAACAGCTTCCCACTTGACCCTGACGTCGCGGGAGGGTGGAGGCTCGATGGGACCGAGGGTGGAGACAACCCCGACGTGCGCTCCACCGAAGGGCGGACAGCCCCTAGGGGGACCTCCGTACAAGGTCTCGGGGAGGGTTGGTACCGCCGGAGGACGAGACGGTGCGGGTGCCGTCCTTAACCTGGCTTCACGCCGCTGGGGGGCGGTTCACCGAACCACCGGGGGTGGGGTTTTCCCCCGCACAAGAGGGGGCCGGGCACCAGCGCGCCGGACCCTCTCCCGCCACGAGACTGAACGTCGTAACAGTTCTCGTGATGCACCAGCTGACCGACTTAGGAGACAAACCGTGACATCGGCTGTGACCATTCCCAGGCACGGGGGTACTGGAGGGCGTACGGCCGTTGCCGCACGGGCGCGGCAGGTCGTCAAGGCGTACGGGTCGGGGGAGACCCGTGTCGTCGCTCTCGACCACGTCGACGTGGACATCGCGCGGGGCCAGTTCACCGCGATCATGGGTCCCTCCGGATCCGGCAAGTCCACGCTCATGCACTGCCTCGCCGGGCTCGACACCGTCACCAGCGGCCAGATCTACCTCGACGAGACCGAGATCACCGGGCTGAAGGACAACAAGCTCACGCAGCTGCGCCGGGACCGGATCGGCTTCATCTTCCAGGCGTTCAACCTGCTGCCCACGCTGAACGCCCTGGAGAACATCACGCTGCCCATGGACATAGCGGGCCGCAAGCCCGACCGGGCCTGGCTCGGGCGCGTCGTCGACACCGTGGGACTGTCCGACCGGCTCAAGCACCGGCCGACCCAGCTCTCCGGCGGCCAGCAGCAGCGCGTCGCCGTCGCCCGTGCGCTGGCCGCCCGCCCGGAGATCATCTTCGGTGACGAGCCGACCGGAAACCTCGACTCCCGCGCCGGCGCCGAGGTCCTCGGCTTTCTGCGCAGGTCCGTCGACGAGCTCGGGCAGACCATCGTGATGGTCACCCACGACCCGGTCGCCGCCTCCTACGCCGACCGTGTGCTGTACCTCGCCGACGGACGCATCGTCGACGAGATGTACAAGCCGACCGCCGACGCCGTCCTGGACCGCATGAAGGACTTCGACGCCCGGGGGCGCACGTCATGACCGTCCTGAAGACCTCGATGCGCAACTTCTTCGCGCACAAGGGGCGGATGGCCCTGTCGGCCGTGGCCGTGCTGCTGTCCGTGGCGTTCGTCTCGGGCACCCTGGTGTTCACCGACACGATGAACACCACCTTCGACAAGCTCTTCGCCGTCACCTCCGCCGACGTCACCGTCAGCCCCAAGGAGGCGAAGGACGAGGACGACGGCGCCGGTACCGGCAAGCCCGCCTCGCTGCCCGCCTCGGCCGTCGAGCGGGTCGCGGCCGTCGACGGCGTCAAGAAGGCGGAGGGCGCGGTCGGCTCGATGAGCGTGACCGTCGTCAACTCCGAGAACAAGAACATGGGTTCCTCCACCGGCGCGCCCACCATCGCCGGCAACTGGACCGAGAACGACAAGAAGTCCATGGAGATCACCTCCGGGCACGCCCCGCGCGGGCCCACCGAGGTCATGGTCGACGCGGACACCGCCGACAAGCACGACCTGAAGCTCGGCGACGAACTGCGCACCATCGCCGCCACCGGCGACATCCGCGCGCGGATCGTCGGCATCGCCTCCTGGAAGGTGACCAACCCGGGCGCGGCCGTCGTCCACTTCGACACCGAGACCGCCCAGCGCACCCTGCTCGGCGCCACCGGCCGCTTCACGCAGGTGTCCGTCACCGCGGCGGACGGCGTCAGCGACGCGAAGCTCAAGCAGGACGTCGCGCAGGCCCTGGACGGCGCGTACAAGGTCCAGACGGCCAAGGAGAGCGCCGACGAGAACCGCAAGGACGTCGGCGCGTTCATGGACGTCATCAAGTACGCCATGCTCGGCTTCGCCGGGATCGCGTTCCTGGTCGGCATCTTCCTGATCATCAACACCTTCTCGATGCTGGTCGCCCAGCGCACCCGCGAGATCGGCCTGATGCGGGCGATCGGCTCCTCGCGCCGGCAGGTCAACCGGTCCGTGCTGGTGGAGGCGCTGCTGCTCGGCTTCATCGGCTCCGTCCTGGGCGTGGCCGCCGGTGTCGGCATCGCGGTCGGCCTGATGAAGCTCATGTCGATGGCCGGCATGAACCTCTCCACCGACGACCTCACGGTGAAGGTGACGACCCCGGTCGTCGGCCTGATCCTCGGCGTCGTGGTGACGGTGCTGGCCGCCTACCTGCCGGCCCGCCGCGCGGGCAAGGTCTCCCCGATGGCCGCCCTGCGCGACGCCGGTACGCCGGCCGACGGCAAGGCCGGCCGGGTGCGCGCCCTGGTCGGGCTGGTCCTGACCGGCGCGGGCGCCTTCGCCCTGTACGCCGCGGCCACCGCCGACAAGGCGAGCGACGGCGCGCTGATGCTGGGCGGCGGTGTGGTGCTGTCCCTGATCGGCTTCGTCGTCATCGGCCCGCTCCTCGCGGGTGCGGTGGTCCGGGTGATCAGCGCGGTGCTGCTGCGCGCCTTCGGGCCCGTCGGCCGCATGGCTGAGCGCAACGCCCTGCGCAACCCGCGCCGTACCGGTGCCACGGGTGCCGCCCTGATGATCGGCCTCGCGCTGGTGGCCTGCCTCTCGGTGGTCGGCTCCTCGATGGTCGCCTCGGCGACGAGCGAGCTGGACAAGTCGGTGGGCGCGGACTTCATCGTCATGAGCCAGCAGCAGCCGATCGTGCCGCAGGCCGAGAAGACCATGCAGCAGACGCCGGGCCTCGCCCACGTCACCCGCTACAAGGACGTCGATGCCACCCTGACCTCGCCGGACGGCAAGACCGACGACAGCGGGATCACGGCCGCCGACCCGACGTACGCCGAGGACCTGCGCCGCACCACCACGCAGGGCACCCTCTCCGCGGCCTACGGCAAGGACGCCATGTCGGTCGGCTCCGACTACGCCAAGAAGCACGGCGTGCGCGTCGGCGACACCATCTCCGTCGCCTTCAAGGGCGGCGAGACGGCGAAGCTGAAGGTCGCGGCCATCACCGACGACGACACCTCCATCGACCAGGGCGCCCGCTACACGAGCATCGAGACCCTGTCGAAGTACCTGCCCGCCGACCGCACCCCGCAGAGCGTGATGATGTTCGGCAAGGCGAAGGAAGGCCAGGAGGAAGCGGCGTACGCCGCCCTGAAGAAGTCGCTCGACTCCTACCCGCAGTACCAGGTCCGCGACCAGACCGACTACAAGGAGGAGCTGAAGGACCAGGTCGGCCAGCTCCTGAACATGGTCTACGGCCTGCTGGCCCTGGCGATCATCGTGGCGGTCCTCGGCGTGGTGAACACCCTGGCCCTGTCGGTGGTCGAGCGGACCAGGGAGATCGGGCTGCTGCGCGCGATCGGCCTCTCCCGCCGCCAGCTGCGCCGCATGATCCGCATGGAGTCGGTGGTCATCGCCCTCTTCGGCGCCCTGCTGGGCCTGGGGCTGGGCATGGGCTGGGGCGCGACGGCCCAGAAGCTGCTGGCTCTGGAGGGCCTGAACGTCCTCGACATCCCGTGGCCGACGATCATCGCGGTCTTCATCGGCTCGGCCTTCGTGGGCCTGTTCGCGGCCCTGGTGCCGGCGTTCAGGGCGGGCCGGATGAACGTACTGAACGCGATCGCGACGGAGTAGGCGGTCGAGCGGTCCCTTAATGGCCACCGCACACGGGGGTTGCGGGGGACGGGCCCGGTCCGGAAGGCACTGCCACCTTCCGGACCGGGCCCGGCTGGGTGGGAGCCTCGGCGGTCAGCCCGCGGTCTGCCGCTGCAGGAGCACGACTCCGAAGGCGGTGCCCTTGGTGGTGTACCGGGCGTCGGGGTGCAGGGTCCGGGCGTACGCCTCGACGTCGCGGTAGCGCTTGCGTGAGTTGTCGAGGGCGATGAAGTCGGGTTCGACGCCACGGGTGTTGCTGACCCAGAAGACCCGGCAGCGCGAGGTGAGCCGGCTGATCGGCGCGATGTTCGCCTCTACGGAGGCGCCATCGGGTACCCCGGCCAGGAGGCGCTCTATCGCGCTCACGCGCGCGGGCTTGCGGTAGATCTCGCCCTCCGTCAGGTCGGCCAGCGGCAGCGAGGTCGTCAGCGCGAGCGAGGCCGCCGCGACGGCCGCGGGCAGGTGCTGGACGTACGAACGCAGCCACGCGCGCGTGCTGTCCCGGAAGAGCACGAGGGCGTCGACGAGCGCGAAGGTGACGACCGGCATCAGGACGGCGCTGTAGTGCCAGTCCGTGCCCCAGTACTGCGGGTAGGCGGAGACGAACCGCCAGCCGAGCGTGGGCAGGGCGACCAGTAGGACCGGGGACCGCAGGGCGAGCAGTCCGGTGGTGGGTATCAGGAGCCAGGCGAGCGTACGGAGCTTGGTGTCCAGGCCGTCGAAGGGGCCGCCGCCGCTCGACTCGTCGACCTTGTTCCAGTAGTCGTAGGTGCCCGCCGAGTTGAAGCTCGGTATGACCACGAGCAGGGTCAGCGCGAGGGCCACCACGCCGAACACGGCGACGCCGAGCGCCCACCGGGTGGCCCGCGGCGACTCCCGCCGGGCCCGCCAGGCGACGACCAGGGCGATCGCGGTGAGGGTGAACCCCAGGTCCTCCTTGACGAGGACCAGCGGAAGCGCCCAGAGCAGAGCGGCCCGCCACCGCCGCGCGAGGAGCGCTTCGAGGCTGAAGGCGATCAGCGGTACGGCGAAGCAGATCTCGTGGAAGTCGAAGTCGACCGCCTGCTGGAGCCCCCACGACAGCCCGTACGCGACACCGATCGCCAGGCCGCTGCGCCGCCCGAGCAGCCGGGCCGCGGCCCGCGTGACGGGGACCGCGGAGAGCGCGAAGAGCGCCGCCTGCGCCACGAGCAGGGTGATCGACGAGGGGAAGATCCGGTACACCGGTGCCAGCAGCACGGTCACCGGGCTGAAGTGGTCCCCGAGGATGTTGAACCCCGGCCCCTTCAGGTCGGCGATCGGCGCCTGGAGATGCGCGTAGGACCGTATGACCTGCTCGAATATCCCGAGGTCCCACGACTTCTGCCCCAGATGCCGGTAACGGCCCACGGAGACGATCGCGTACCCGACGAACAGCGCGGCGGCCAGCAGCCAGGGGTCCTGCCGACCCGCTCCCGTGCGGCTCCGCCCCGAGTCGTGCGGGGTGCCGGGGGCCGGTATGCGGGGGTCCGGGGGCGCGTCGCGGGCGGTGGAGGCGGCGGGGGTGGGCATGGGGGGACCTTACGCGGTGCGGACCTTTGGCCACCGTTCAGGTGCTTTCAGCCGATCCGGAGTGCGCTGACGAGCCGGTCGGCAGTTTTTGGCCCGTCTGGGGGTCCCCCTGCTCGTAGGGCTTGGGGGAGTTTGAGGACGAGGCCGTTCAGGCCGAAGCGCCGAAGCGGGGGGTCTGGGGGCGCGGCCCCCGGGGATGGATGGGACGGGTAGGGGCGGCGGGGGCGAGGAACCCGGCCTCGCGGCGACGCCGATCACGGGAGAACGGACGTTATCCACAGGCCCGGCGTCCGCCCGCGCAGCGACGTACGCTGGAACACCCGGCCCGTCTCGCGTGTCGGGCCCTTCGTGTTGCCCACCCCCTCGGACGGAAAGCGCCCTCCATGAGTCTGCACGGTCTGCTCGACGCCGTAGTCAAGGACACCGCCCTCGCGGAAGCGATCACGGCGGCCGCAGACGGCAACCGCATGCACATCGACCTGGTCGGACCCCCCGCGGCGCGCCCGTTCGCGATCGCCGCCCTCGCCCGCGAGACCGACCGCCCGCTGCTCGCGGTGACGGCGACGGGCCGCGAGGCGGAGGACCTGGCCGCGGCCCTGCGCTCCCTCCTCCCGTCGGCGGGCGTCGTGGAGTACCCGTCCTGGGAGACCCTGCCGCACGAGCGCCTCAGCCCCCGCAGCGACACCGTGGGCCGCCGTCTCGCGGTGCTGCGCCGCCTCGCCCACCCCAGCTCCGACGACCCCGAGACCGGCCCGGTCTCCGTCGTCGTCGCCCCCGTGCGCTCCGTCCTCCAGCCCCAGGTCAAGGGCCTCGGCGACCTGGAGCCGGTGGCCCTGCGCACCGGCCGGACCGCCGACCTCAACGCCGTCGTGGACGCCCTCGCGGCCGCCGCTTACGCGCGCGTGGAGCTCGTCGAGAAGCGCGGCGAGTTCGCCGTCCGAGGCGGCATCCTCGACGTCTTCCCGCCCACCGAGGAACACCCCCTGCGCGTCGAGTTCTGGGGCGACGACATCGAGGAGATCCGCTACTTCAAGGTCGCCGACCAGCGTTCCCTCGAAGTCGCCGAGCACGGCCTGTGGGCCCCGCCCTGCCGCGAACTCCTCCTCACCGACGACGTACGTGCACGCGCGCGTGCCCTCGCCGAGGAGCACCCCGAGCTCGGCGAGCTGCTCGGCAGGATCGCCGAGGGCATCGCGGTGGAGGGCATGGAGTCCCTCGCCCCGGTCCTCGTCGACGACATGGAGCTGCTGCTCGACGTCCTGCCCAAGGGCGCCATGGCCGTCGTGTGCGATCCGGAGCGGGTACGCACGCGTGCCGCCGACCTCGTGGCGACGAGTCAGGAGTTCCTGCAGGCGTCCTGGGCCGCCACGGCCGGCGGCGGCGAGGCGCCCATCGACGTCGGCGCGGCCTCCCTGTGGTCCATCGCGGACGTCCGTGACCGTGCCCGCGAGCTGGACATGATGTGGTGGTCGGTCTCGCCCTTCGCGGCCGACGAGGAACTCGACGCCGACACCCTCAAGCTCGGCATGCACGCCCCCGAGTCCTACCGCGGCGACACCGCGAAGGCCCTGGCCGACACCAAGGGCTGGCTCGCCGACGGCTGGCGCACGGTCTTCGTGACCGAGGGCCACGGCCCGGCCGCCCGCACGGTCGAGGTGCTCGGCGGCGAGGGCGTCGCGGCCCGCATGGAGGCCGACCTGGGGGAGATCTCCCCCTCGGTCGTCCATGTCGCGTGCGGCTCGATCGACTACGGCTTCGTGGACCCGGCCCTCAGACTCGCCGTCCTGACCGAGACCGATCTGTCCGGGCAGAAGGCGGCCGGCAAGGACGGCGCCCGGATGCCGGCCCGCCGCCGCAAGACCATCGACCCGCTCACCCTGGAGACGGGCGACCACATCGTCCACGAACAGCACGGCGTCGGCCGTTACATCGAGATGGTGCAGCGCACCGTGCAGGGCGCCACGCGCGAGTACCTCGTCGTGGAGTACGCCCCCGCCAAGCGCGGCCAGCCCGGCGACCGGCTCTACATCCCCACCGACCAGCTGGAGCAGATCACCAAGTACGTCGGCGGCGAGGCGCCCACACTGCACCGCCTGGGCGGCGCCGACTGGACGAAGACCAAGGCGCGGGCCAAGAAGGCCGTCAAGGAGATCGCCGCCGACCTGATCAAGCTCTACAGCGCGCGCATGGCGGCCCCCGGGCACGCCTTCGGCTCGGACACCCCCTGGCAGCGCGAGCTGGAGGACGCCTTCCCCTACGCCGAGACCCCCGACCAGCTGACGACCATCGCCGAGGTCAAGGAGGACATGGAGAAGTCGGTCCCGATGGACCGCCTGATCTGCGGCGACGTCGGTTACGGCAAGACGGAGATCGCGGTGCGGGCCGCCTTCAAGGCGGTGCAGGACGGCAAGCAGGTCGCTGTCCTGGTGCCGACGACCCTGCTGGTGCAGCAGCACTTCGGGACGTTCTCCGAGCGCTACTCGCAGTTCCCGGTCAACGTGCGCGCCCTGTCCCGGTTCCAGACCGACACCGAGGCGAAGGCCGTCCTGGAGGGGCTGAAGGACGGCGCGGTGGACATCGTCATCGGCACGCACCGGCTGTTCGCGTCGGAGACCAAGTTCAAGGACCTGGGCCTGGTCATCGTCGACGAGGAGCAGCGCTTCGGCGTCGAGCACAAGGAACAGCTGAAGAAGCTGCGTGCCAACGTCGACGTCCTGACGATGTCCGCGACCCCGATCCCCAGAACCCTGGAGATGGCGGTCACCGGCATCCGCGAGATGTCGACGATCACCACCCCGCCGGAGGAGCGGCACCCGGTCCTGACCTTCGTCGGCCCGTACGAGGAGAAGCAGATCGGCGCCGCGATCCGCCGTGAACTGCTGCGCGAGGGCCAGGTCTTCTACATCCACAACCGCGTCGAGTCGATCGACCGCGCGGCCGCCCGGCTGCGTGAGATCGTCCCCGAGGCGCGCATCGCCACGGCCCACGGCCAGATGTCGGAGCAGGCGCTGGAGCAGGTCGTCGTCGACTTCTGGGAGAAGAAGTTCGACGTGCTCGTCTCGACGACGATCGTCGAGTCCGGCATCGACATCTCCAACGCCAACACCCTGATCGTGGAGCGCGGCGACAACTTCGGCCTGTCCCAGCTGCACCAGCTGCGCGGCCGGGTGGGCCGAGGGCGCGAACGCGGCTACGCGTACTTCCTGTACCCGCCGGAGAAGCCGCTGACGGAGACCGCCCACGAGCGTCTCGCCACCATCGCCCAGCACACCGAGATGGGCGCGGGCATGTACGTGGCCATGAAGGACCTGGAGATCCGCGGCGCGGGCAATCTGCTGGGCGGGGAGCAGTCCGGCCACATCGCGGGCGTCGGCTTCGACCTGTACGTCCGCATGGTCGGCGAGGCGGTCGCGGACTACCGGGCGTCCCTGGAGGGCGGTGTCGAGGAGGAGCCGCCGCTGGAGGTCAAGATCGAGCTCCCGGTCGACGCGCACGTCCCGCACGACTACGCCCCCGGGGAGCGGCTCAGGCTGCAGGCGTACCGCGCCATCGCCTCCGCCAACACCGAGGAGGACATCACCTCCGTACGCGAGGAACTCGTCGACCGCTACGGCAAGTTGCCCGAGCCGGTCGAGAACCTTCTGCTGGTGGCGGGCCTGCGCATGCTGGCCCGCGCGTGCGGTGTCCGCGAGATCGTCCTCCAGGGCAACAACATCCGTTTCGCGCCGGTGGAGTTGCGGGAGTCCCAGGAGCTGCGGGTCAAGCGCCTGTACCCGGGCACCGTCATCAAGCCGGCCGTGCACCAGCTGCTGGTGCCTCGCCCGAAGACCGCGAAGGTGGGCGGGAAGCCGCTGGTCGGGCGGGAGTTGCTCGGGTGGGTCGGGGAGTTCCTGGCTTCGATCCTGGGGTCGTGACTCCGGCCGGCCCGTGTACGGCGGTGCGGGGTGGTTGTTCTAGTCGGCCAGGACCTCGGTGTTCTGGCAGGCGTGCAGCAGCCACCTGCCGTCGTCCTGCCTGGTCATGACGTACAGCGGGGCGCCCTCGGTGTCACCGGCCGGTGAGTGGTGGACCTGCCGGACCTTGACGGCCGCCACGTCCGGCCGCAGGAACTGCGTGTGCACGGCCTCGTAGGTGACATCGCCGTCCCAGGTCGCCGCGGGCAGTACGGCCCGGGTGAACTCGGCGATGGCGTCGAGGCCGATGAGGACCTTGCCGTGGGCGGTGGTCCACAGCGCGTCGGGGTGGAAGAGGGCGAGGAAGCCTTCGGGGTCCTTGGTGCGCTGGGTGCGTTCCACGGTGGCGACGACTTCGGCCACGGCCCGGAGGTCGGCTGCCCGGGCGGCGGGGGTGGTGTGCGTGGTTTCGGCGGTCATGCTGATCACTCTGGAACCTCAAGGGGGCTTGAGGTCAAGTGCTGGGTGTCGAGTGCTGGGTGTCGGGTGCCGGGTGCCGGGTGTCGGGTGTCGAGTGCTGGGTGCTGGGTGCTGGGTGTCGGGTGCTGGGTGTCGGGTGTCGGGTGTCGGGTGTCGAGTGCTGGGTGCTGGGTGCTGGGTGCTGGGTGCTGGGTGCTGGGTGTCGGGTGCTGGGTGCTGGGTGCCGGGTGTCGAGTGCTGGGTGTCGAGTGCCGGTCCACCGGGTGCCGGGTTCGCGGTGAGGGGTTTTCAGGCGGGGTTGCGGAGCAGCATCGCCGCCAGCGCCCGGAACGCCTCCTCGGGGTCCTGGTCGCCGAGCGGGCCGTCCAGGTTGTGGCTGAGGAGCAGCGTGGCGAAGCCGTGTGCCAGGGACCAGGCGGCGACCGAGGCCATGCGGGGCTCGATGCCGAGCTCCTCGGGGTGCACGAGGGCGACGGCGCCGCGCAGGGCGTCACCGGCGAGGGCGCGCGCCGTGGTCAGTTCCAGGTCGTCGTTGCGCAGCAGCTCGGGCGAGAACATCACCTGGAAGTGCGCGGGGTGTTCGCGCGCGAAGCGGACGTAGCGCACACCGGCGGCCTTCAGGTCCGCCGCCTCGATGAGCGCGGTCGACAGCAGCCCGAACCCTTCGGCGGCGATCGCCGTGAGCAGCCCGGTGCGGTCCCTGAAGTGATGGGCCGGCGCGGCGTGCGAGACACCGGCGCGGCGGGCCAGGTCGCGCAGGCTGAGCGCGGACGGACCGTCGGTGGCGATGACGTCGAGCGCGGTGGTGAGGATGGCTCGCCGCAGGTCGCCGTGGTGGTACGGGCGGCGAGAAGAGGTCTGCTGCGTCATGGCAGCAGCGTACGCGCAATCTAGGCGGCGACAAGTTTTTCCCATCTAGGCGTTGCCAAGTTCCGAGGTGTTCGGGCAATCTTGTCAGTGTCAAGTTACGGAGAGGGGCTGGGGGCGCGCCATGGCGAATCAGGACAGCGATATGGATCCGGGTCGGGTGCGGCAGCTCTGGCATCTGCTGGAACCGCTGCACGCGGTGCTGTATTACGCGCCGGAAGCCTTCGAGGAGGCCGCCGGGCTCGGGTACGCCACCGACGAGCGCTGGCCGAGCTACTTCCCTTACCGGGCGGCGCCGTTGGGGGTGACCGGCGCGCGGAGTGTCACCTCCGCGTTCTACAGCTTCAGTCCGCGCATGGTGGCCGAACACGTCGACCCGGCCTGGAAGGTCGCGAGTCCCGAGGCCGTGCTGCGGGCGCGGGTGCGCGGCGTCGACCGGGCCTGCCGCGCGATATTCGGCGACCGGGTGGACAGTCCCGAACTGGCCGAGCTCGCGGCCCTCGTCCGTCGCGCCGCCGAGGCGGCGAACACCGCGGGCCGCCCGCTCGCCGCGGCCAACGCCGCCCTGGACTGGCCGGAGGTCCCGCACCTCCAGCTCTGGCACGCGGCGACGATCCTGCGTGAGCATCGCGGCGACGGTCACACAGCCGCCCTGATGGTGGCCGGCCTGGATCCCGTGGAAGCGCTGGTGTCCTTCGCCGCGATAGGCGCAGCCTCCGTCGAGCGCTTCGAGAGCCGTGGCTGGAGCCCCGAGGAATGGCAGTCGGCCCGTGACCGTCTGACCGCCCGAGGTCTGGTCGACGCAGACGGTACGGCCACGGAGGCGGGCCGTGAACTGCGCCGCACCGTCGAGGAGCACACCGACCGACTCGCCGCGGCACCCTGGCAGTCGCTCACCGCGGCGGAGATCGACCGTCTCGTGGAACTGCTCGGTGAGTTCTGGGTGGCGGTGCTGTCCTCCGGGCTGCTGCCTTCGGAGACGACGCTGGGGATCGGGAAGGTGTGACGCCGGCACGCGAAGCCGTCCGCGGGAGGGATCTCTCCCTGGATGCGGACGGCCCCTGCTTCCAAGGCGGTTCACCTCGAAGCGGTTCACCTCAAGGCGTTCGTCGACTGCCCGACCGTGACGCGGGCGCCGGTGGGGCTGTGCGGCGCTTGCGGTCCTACGGCTGATCGGGCCTGTCGCGGTTCATGCCGAGTTCGCGCTCCATCCTCTGCTGCGCTTCGTCGACCTGCCCCTCGTACTTGTTGCCCGTCCTCTCGTTGACCTTCCGCTCCGCGGTGTCGGACGCGTCCTTCGCCTTGTCCTGCGCCTGGCGGTTCTTGAACCTGTCGAAGATGCCCATCCAGAGCTCCTTCCCGAGGTGATTCACCACCGACGATACGCCCGAGTTGCGAAGTACGCGCGATTGGGTCGGGCCTCCTGAATGCCGCCGTGCGCCGGGTCGCTACCGTGTGCGAGACGGAGTACCAGGGAAAACCGCCTGTGCGGGGCGGAACGCGCGGCAGGGGAGGGGCGCATCGTGACGCGTCTGAAGGGCGGTGCGGCGAGCGCCGCGGCGATGCTCGGCATGGTGCTGGTCCTGGCGGGATGCGAGAACGTCGATCTACCCGTGGACGACGGGGCTTCCGGCGCCGCCCCTGCCCCCGGGTCCGGCCGCGCCGTGAGCCCGCTCGACAACCCCGACGGCACGAAACCCGGCCTCGCCCCGCTCACCTCGGACGCCGACCGGTCCAAGGCCCGGGACCTGATCGAGAAGGTGGCGACCAAGGGCCGCGGCCCCAGGACGGGCTACGACCGGGACGAGTTCGGCTATGCATGGATGGACTCGGCGCCGGGCGGCATCCCGTTCTCGCGCAACGGCTGCGACACCCGCAACGACCTGCTCAAGCGCGACGGCGAGGACGTCCGTCACCGCTCCGGCTCCGACTGCGTCGTGGCCTCGATGACACTCCACGACCCGTACACGGGCCGGACGATCGAGTGGACCAAGTCCCGGGCCACGACCGTGCAGATCGACCACGTCATGCCGCTGTCCTACGACTGGCAGATGGGCGCCTCGCGCTGGCCGAAGGGCAAGCGCCAGGACATCGCCAACGACCCTCTCAACCTCATACCGGTCGACGGCCCGGCCAACAGCTCCAAGGGCGACTCCGGCCCCGCGTCCTGGCTGCCCCCGAACAAGAGCATCCGCTGCTCCTACGCGGTGCGCTTCGCCCAGGTGTCGCTGAAGTACGAACTCCCGGTGACCGGTGCCGACAAGGAGACGATGCTGCGTCAGTGCGGTGGCTGAAAACGGATTTCCCGCGCGCACGCCGCGTGCCTACGGTTCCGGCATGGAACTGAAGGTGTGGAGCCTGGCGGAACGGCCGGAGATGCTCCAGCGGGTCCTCGCGATGCCGGACACATGGCCGGAGTTCGTCGTCCAGGACCCCGTGGGCAACGCGCACTACGCCCGGATCCCGCGGGAGTTCCCGGAGTACGCGCTGTTCGCGGAGGACGAGCGGG
The DNA here is from genome assembly GCF_057710365.1 of Streptomyces sp. bgisy027. NCBI lineage: Bacteria > Bacillati > Actinomycetota > Actinomycetes > Kitasatosporales > Streptomycetaceae > Streptomyces > Streptomyces sp. bgisy027. The sequence goes on along the minus strand of NZ_JBYIVZ010000027.1, from coordinate 113,066 downwards.
GAGCGGTGGTCGCCCATGCGTTCAGCGTTCCGTTCGCCCTTGACGCCGACGGCCGCGGCCGGCTGCCCGCCCGGGGCTGGGACGAGGTGCTGGTGTGGGCCTTCGCCGACCTGCGCGGCCGCGTCCGCCCCGACACCGTGAGCGCCGTCTCCGTCGTGATCGCCCCGCACGCGCTCGGCGGGGGCCTGTCCGCGCGGCTGCTCGGCGCGATGCGGGACAACGCCCGCGCCCGGGGCTTCAGCGAGGTCGTCGCCCCGGTCCGCCCCAACGCCAAGCACCTCGAACCGCGCACCCCCATCGAGGAGTACGCCCACCGGGTACGCCCCGACGGCCTGCCCCACGACCCGTGGCTGCGCGTGCACGCCCGCGCCGGAGCGACGATCGACTCCATCGCTCCGGCCTCCATGACCGTTGCCGGATCGCTGGAGCAGTGGCGCCGCTGGACCGGGCTGCCCTTCGACGTCCCGGGCGAGGTCGAGGTGCCCGGCGCGCTGGTGCCGGTGCGGTGCGAGCCGGAGCGGGGCTACGCCGTGTACGTCGAGCCCAACGTGTGGATGCGGCACCCGCTCTGAGCCGCCAGGGACGGGCGGGGCCGGAAGCCGGGGCTCCGCGCGACCTGCGCCGTCGCGGGAAGTGATCAGCACGACAACGGTTCGGTACAACCGGTGACCCTATGTCGGTGTCGACCTATACGCTCGAAGCGACAATCGCACGACCGAGGTTGCCCCGTACCGGGCAGGGTCGGTCGACCCCGCGCGCCCACCTCAGGCATCAGGAGCAGTCATGCAAGGCCACGGCTATCCGCAGCCGGTGAAGCAGCCGCCGCCCACCGGTTGGCTGGTTTTCCTGCGCGTGGTCTTCGTCGTGATGTCGGTGCTGAGCTTCGGCCTGCTGATGTGGGTGATGATGCTGCGCCTGGCGATCGTGACCCGCAGGGCGCTCGACTGGTGTCTGTTCACGGCGTCGATCGTGGTGGAGTTCCTCGGCCTGTACCTGATGGGCTCCGAGCCGGGCGACGAGATCCACACCGCCGGCGGCTGGACGGGCCTCGCCCTCGTCCTGGGCGGCATGGTGGCCGCGATCGCGTACTACCTCTCCGCGGACATACGCCACTTCCACCAGCTCCGCTTCTCCGGCTACGCCGGGCAGCGGCAGGCGTCCCCGGCCTACGGCTACCCGCAGGCCCAGTCGCCCTACACGGCCACGACGGTGCCGCAGTCGCCGCCGATACCCCAGCGGCCGCTGCCGAACACCCCGCTGCCGAACACCCCGATGTCGCAGACGCCGATGCCGCGCACGCCCGCGCCGCCGCCCACGCCCCCGCAGCGCCCCGCGCCCGCGCGCATCGACCAGGTGCGCGCCGAGCTCGACGAGCTCAGTGACTACCTGCGCAAGCACGACACCCGCCCGGACGGCGACCACGAGGGCGGACGGTGACCGTGACGACAGGGCGTGTCGTCGCCGGCCGTTACGCCCTGTCCGCGCTCATCGGCCAGGGCGGCATGGGCCAGGTCTGGACGGCGTACGACCAGCGGCTCGACCGGCGCGTGGCGGTGAAACTGCTGCGCCCCGACAAGGTGGCCGGGCAGGAGGCGGACGAACTGCGCCGCCGGTTCGTGCGCGAGTGCCGGGTGACCGCGCAGGTCGACCACCCCGGGCTGGTCACGGTGCACGACGCGGGCAGCGAGGGCGAGGAACTGTTCCTCGTCATGCAGTACGTCGACGGTGCGGACCTCGCCGCCCATCTCGCCGAGCACGACCCGTACCCCTGGCAGTGGGCGGTCGCGATCGCCGCACAACTGTGCGCCGTGCTGAGCGCCGTGCACGCGGTGCCGATCGTCCACCGCGACCTCAAGCCGCGCAACCTTATGGTGAAGCAGGACGGCACGGTCACCGTCCTCGACCTCGGCGTCGCCTCCGTCATGGACGCCGACACCACCCGCCTCACCCACACCGGCACACCCATCGGCTCGCCCGCCTACATGGCCCCCGAGCAGGCGATGGGCGGCGCGGTCGGCCCGTACACCGACCTGTACGCACTGGGCGTGCTCATGCACGAACTCCTCAGCGGAGACGTGCCGTTCTCCGGCTCGACCGCGCTCGGCGTGCTGCACCGGCATCTGTACGAGCCGCCGGTGCCCGTGCGCCGAGTCCGCCCGGAGGTCCCCGAGGCGCTCGAAGCCCTGGTCCTGCGGCTGCTCGCGAAGGACCCGCAGCACCGGCCCGCCTCCGCGCAGCAGGTGTACGACGACCTGGAGTCGCTGCTGCCCGCGCGCGGCATCCACACCGGAGAGCCGCTGGACCCCACCCGCCCGTTCCTGCGCCCGCACGCCCCCTGGCCGGACCGGGCGCGCACCCCCGCGCCCCAGCCGACGCCCGCCACCCCGGTCACGCCCGCCGACGAGAAACCGGACGTCGCGCGCGCCGTCGACGAGGTCAAGCGGCTGCTCGGCGAGGGCCGGATCACCCAGGCCGTCGACATCCTCGGCGCGATCCTGCCCACCGCGGCAGAACAGCACGGCGAGCACTCCCCGGTGGTGCGCACCCTGCGCAAGCAGTACGCGGCCACCCTCATGGACGACGGCCAGTACCGGCGCGCGCTGCCCGAACTGCGCCGCCTCGCCGACGAACGCGCCTCCGAGGCCGGCCAGGCCGACCCGCAGGCCCTGCGCTTCCGCTACGACGTCGCCCAGTGCCTGGAACAGCTCGGACAGCCGGCAGCCGCGCTCACCGAGTACCGCGCGCTGCTGCCGTACTACGAGAACCAGTACGTCTCCGGCGACCCCGAGCTCGCCCACGACGTCCGCCGCCGCATCGGACACCTCCTGCTCGCCGTGGGCGACCGTCCCGCCGCCCACGACACCCTGGCCCGCCTGCTGATGGACGTCGAGCGCCTGCACGGCCCCGGCCACCCGGTCGCGGCGGAGGTAAGGCGGACCTTGCAGTGGCTCGGGCAGATGCGCGGCTAGGTGTGCTGTCCGGGGACACCCAGGCCGACGCACCGGTGCCCGTCACGGGCCGACCCTCGCCCGGCGCGGTGCGGCGGTGCCCGAAGTCCTGGTGAATCGTTGGTCCAATGGGTTGGCCAGAGCTTGCCCACTGCCTACCATCGATCACCGCAAGACTTTGTGCACCGCCGCACAAGCTCTCCTCGGGAGGTCTCCTTGCACCGCCGCCGTCGCACCGCGCTTCTCCTCTCCGCCGCGATCGTCGCGGCACCCCTGCTCACCGCCTGCGGCAACGACGCGCACCCCGGTGCGGCGGCCGTGGTCGGCGGCCAGCGGATCACCGTGTCGCAGTTGGAGAACAGGGTGAGTGAGGTCCGCACCGCGCAGCGTGACGCCGTACCGGACGAGGCCGCCTACGCGCAGGTCATCGCCAAGTCGGGCACTCTCCCGCGCGACGTGCTGCACAACATGGTCCTCGACGAGGTGCTGCACAAGGCCGCCGAGGACGCCGACGTGAGCGTCACCCGCAAGGAGATCCAGCAGATGCGCGCCGACCTGGAGGGCCAGGCGGGCGGTGCCAAGGCGCTGGAGACCGCCTGGCTCCAGCAGTACGGCATCCCGCCGCAGCGCCTCGACGAGAACCTCCGCCTCCAGCTGGAGGCCCAGAAGCTCGCCACCGTGCTCGGTACCGACACCGGCAAGCCGGCCTTCTGGAACGCCCTGGCCACGGCCTCCAAGCAGCTCGACATCGACGTGAACCCGCGCTACGGCACCTGGGACGTCCAGAAGAGCAGCCGCGCGGACGCGAAGACACCGTGGGTCCGCGAGGTGACGGCGGCGGGGGCTCTGCCCGCGGTGTGACGGCAGCGGGGCTCAGTCCGCGGTGTGACGGCGGCGGGGCTCAGCCTGCGGTGTGACGGCGGCGGGGCTCAGCCCGCGGTGTGACGGCGGCCGCGGCGGCCACCGGACCGGCCGGGCATCCCGGCCCGGCTCTCCGCAGGGCGGAGCATCCCGGCCTCGCCCTCCGCAGGGCGGGGCGTCCCGGCTCCACCCCACTGTGGACAACTCCGGAGCCGCCGCCCGGCCTGTGGATAACTCGGGGACTTGTGGGTCCCTTGGGTTACGTTCGGATCGTGAACGCAACCAGTCCCGAAGCCGCGGCTCCCGGCCGCATCGTCCTGCTCACCACCAGCCACCGCGTCGCCCCCGGCCTGCTGTCCTGGCCCGCGTGGCAGGCGCTGCGCTCCGCCGACCGCGTGCTGTGCGCGGACGGCGCCCATCCGCAGCTGCCGTATCTGCGCGAGGCCGGGATACCGGTCGACGAGGCCGCCCCGACCGCCCAGGAACTGATCGACGCGTGCGCCGGCGGCCACACCGTCGTGGTCGTGGCGACCGGCGAGGGCGAGCCCGCGCTCACCGACGGCCTCGCCCGCCTGGCCGGCTCGGGCCGCGTAGCGATGCCGGAACTGGAACTGCTCCCCGCCTCCTACGACCTCCCCGGCGCCCGTCTCCTCGACCTCGTCCAGGTCATGGACCGCATCCGCGTCGAGTGCCCGTGGTCCTCCCAGCAGACCCACAAGGGCCTGGCGAAGTACGGCATCGAGGAGGCCTACGAACTCGTCGAGGCGATCGAGGAAGGCGACCGCGACGAACTCCGCGAGGAACTCGGCGACGTCCTCCTCCAGGTCGTCTTCCACTCCCGGATCGCCGAGGAGGACCCCGAGTCCCCCTTCTCCATCGACGACGTGGCCGGTGGCATCGTCACCAAGCTCATCCACCGCCACCCCCATGTCTTCGGCGACGAGACGGCGACGACCCCGGAGGAGGTCAAGGAGCACTGGCTGCGCACGAAGGCGGAGGAGAAGCGCCGGGAGTCGGTGACGGAGGGCATCCCCCTCGGCCAGCCGGGTCTCGCCCTCGCGGCGAAGCTGGCGTCCAGAGTCCGCACGGCGGGCCTGGACGTACCGCTGCCGACCGGCGACGGCATCGGCTACGAGCTGCTCGGGATGGCGGTCCGCGCGGAGGCGGCCGGGGTGGACCCGGAGGCGGCCCTGCGGGTCGCGGCCCGCGCGTACCGGGACGCGGTACGGGCGGCGGAAGGGGTGTCCTCCTAACCCCGGCGGTCCCGCCGCACCCCGCCCTCTCCGGATACGGTCTGCGCGCCTCTCTCCTCTTGCGGGTAGCGTCTGCGAGCGCGGGTACCGTCTGCGAGCTTCTCCCCCCTTGCGGGTACCGTCTGTGCGCTTCTCCCCCTTCCGGATACGGTCTGCGCGCCTCTCCCCCCTTGCGGATACCGTCTCGGCGCCTCTCCCCCCTTGCGGATACCGTCTCCGCGCCTCTCTCCCCCTCCGGATACCGTCAAGGAGTGACCAACCAGCCCCACCCCCCGACCCCCCTCACCGAGGCCCCCGAACTCTTCACCTGGGAGTTCGCGACGGACCCCTACCCCGCCTACGCCTGGCTCCGGGAACACGCGCCCGTGCACCGGACACGGCTCCCCAGCGGGGTGGAGGCCTGGCTGGTCACCCGGTACGCCGACGCCAAGCAGACGCTCGCCGACAACCGGCTCTCCAAGAACCCGGCCCACCACGTCGAACCCGCGCATGCCAAGGGCAAGACCGGCATCCCGGGGGAGCGCAAGGCCGACCTGATGACGCATCTGCTCAACATCGATCCGCCGGACCACACCAGGCTCCGCCGGCTCGTCTCCAAGGCGTTCACACCCCGCAGGGTCGCCGAGTTCGCGCCACGGGTGCAGGAGCTCACCGATCAGCTCATCGACCGGTTCGCGGCGGAGGGGAGCGCCGACCTCATCCACGAGTTCGCCTTCCCGCTCCCCATCTACGCGATCTGCGACCTGCTGGGCGTTCCGCGCGAGGACCAGGACGACTTCCGGGACTGGGCGGGCATGATGATCCGGCACCAGGGCGGCCCGAGGGGCGGGGTCGCGCGGTCCGTGAAGAAGATGCGCGGCTATCTGGCCGACCTGATCCACCGCAAGCGGGAGGCACTTCCGGCCACCCCCGACTCCGGCGAGGACCTCATCTCCGGTCTCATCCGCGCCTCCGACCACGGTGAGCACCTCACCGAGAACGAGGCCGCGGCCATGGCCTTCATCCTGCTGTTCGCCGGCTTCGAGACGACTGTCAACCTCATCGGCAACGGCACGTTCGCCCTGCTCACCCACCCCGAGCAGCGCGCCCGCCTGCAGACCTCACTGGCCGCCAACAACACCGCCCTGCTGGAAACCGGCGTCGAGGAACTCCTGCGCTACGACGGCCCGGTCGAGCTCGCCACCTGGCGCTTCGCCACCGAGCCGCTCACCATCGGCGGGCAGGACATCGCGGCCGGCGACCCCGTCCTGGTCGTTCTGGCCGCCGCCGACCGGGACCCGGAGCGGTTCGCCGACCCCGACGTCCTGGACCTCGGCCGCCGCGACAACCAGCACCTCGGCTACGGCCACGGCATCCACTACTGCCTCGGCGCCCCGCTGGCCCGTCTGGAGGGCCAGACCGCGCTCGCCACGCTCCTCACCCGCCTCCCGGATCTCCGACTCGCCGTGGATCCGGGGGAGTTGAGGTGGCGGGGCGGTCTCATCATGCGCGGACTGCGTACGCTTCCGGTGGAGTTCACCCCCGTTGGGTGAGTACGTCCACCTCGGCAAACATGACGCGTGCTCATGTCTGTGATCTTCACGTGATCTGCGCGGCATTAACTTGTGACAAGTGATCGTCTGCCTATACGTTCACGGATCAACAGGGCGTCCAGGTTTTGAGCGCCGTGTTCAGTGCTGCCTCGCGAAAGGTCCCCGCATGCTCTCCGGGAACGGTCGTCACCGTCGCCCCCGTCAGGCTCCGGCTCTCCTCGTCGCGGCCGGAGTCACCGGGTCCGCGATCGCCATCCCGCTCCTCGGCGCCAGTGGCGCGAGCGCTGCCGACGGCACCGTCTGGGACAAGGTGGCCGAGTGCGAGAGCGGCGGCTCGTGGAGCGCCGACGACGGCAACGGGCAGTACGGCGGACTCCAGTTGACCCAGGACGACTGGGAGCAGTACGGCGGCCTCGACTACGCCACCAGCCCCGACCTGGCCAGCCGCTCGCAGCAGATCGCCGTGGCGCAGGAGATCCTGGCGGACCAGGGGACCAAGCCGTGGGGTACGTGCGCGGTGCTCAACGGGCTCACCAAGAAGTCCGGATCGGTCGAACTCGACACCGGGGTGGAGGACGGCTCACCCTCCGAGGTGTCCGGATCCTCCGGTTTGCTCGATTCATCCAACTCGTCCAGCTCGTCGAATTCATCTGATGCATCAGATTCATCTGACTCATCCGGTGAGTCCGACTCGGGTGATTCCTCCGACGCGTCGACGCCGTCCGGCGACCCCTCGCAGTCGGCGAGCGGCACTCCGGACGCTTCGTCCGAATCGCCCGGGAAGTCCTCTTCTTCGCCGTCTTCATCCGGTGGGTCCGACAAGTCCTCGAAGTCTGACACGTCACCCGAGGCGACGGCCTCGCAGTCGCCGGAGGGCTCGCCCGTCGAGGAGTCCGAAGCGGACAATCAGGACAACTGGTCGCAGGATGCCGGTTCCTGGAGCCTCGTCGACACCGGTTCGGTCAACGATGCCGACGATGCGGTCGAGCGGGCGACGAACGGCACCGGCCGGCATCGCGGCCCCAGCGCCCACGAGAGCGGCACCGCCGAGGCGACCACCAAGTCCGCCGGACGCCACGCCTCCTACAAGGTCCGCGAGGGCGACACGCTCGCCTCCATCGCCGACTCCCTTGACCTTGAGGGTGGATGGCGTGCGCTGTACCGGGCGAACGAGAAGGCCATCGGCGCCGACGCCGACCGCATCGCTCCCGGTCAGACGCTGGACGTCCCCGTCGAATAGCGGTCGAACAGGGCGAAAAACAGCGGCAGTTCACGTCATGTTTCGCGTTGAATGTCCGTTTTGAAAGCAGTGAGAGATAGATCTCAGAAGCCCTGATCGTCTTTGAAATTCCGCGAATCGCGTGTCTACGGTCGTGACCGCTCGCCACCAGTGCGGGCCCCTGCGGCCGTCACGCCGAATCCTGCCGGCGGCCGTACGGGAACAGTCGTCGCGTCATGCGCCGTAGGCAGGAGCGGGGGACCCAAGGTTTGCGCCGGGTCCGGCGGTTGAGGTCCTTCGGGGCCGCACCGCCGGAACCGGCTCGGGGTGAAGTCGCGCAGCGGGAGCCGAGAGGCGAGCGTGCGCGGCCGGGCAACTCAACCGGCCCGAACCCGACAGCTCACCTCGTAGGCGTCGGTGAGGGGATCCAACCATGCTGTTTTCCAGCAAGGGCAAGCACCGTCGTCCGTCCAAGGCCGCTCGCGCCATCGCCGTCGTCGGCGTCACCGGTGCCGCCGCCGTCGCCGCCCCGCTGATGGCCGCCGGCAACGCCTCGGCCGCCACCGCCTCCGAGTGGGACGCCGTCGCCCAGTGCGAGTCCGGCGGCAACTGGTCGATCAACACCGGCAACGGCTACTACGGCGGTCTGCAGTTCTCCGCCTCCACCTGGGCCGCGTACGGCGGTACCGCCTATGCCTCCACCGCCGACCAGGCCACCAAGTCCCAGCAGATCGAGATAGCCGAGAAGGTCCTCGCGGGCCAGGGCAAGGGTGCCTGGCCGCACTGCGGCACCGGCCTGTCCAGCGCCGCGTACACCGGCTCCTCCGCCGGCGGCTCCTCGCAGAGCACCGAGTCCACCACGCGCTCCTCCGAGCAGCAGTCGGCCTCCCGCTCCGCCGACCGCCCGGCCGCCGAGAAGAGCACCAAGACCGTCACCACCCCGGCCGGCAAGAAGGTCGAGAAGGGCGACGGCGAGTACAAGGTCGCCAAGGGTGACACCCTCAGCACGATCGCGGCCGAGCACGACGTCAAGGGCGGCTGGGAGAAGCTCTTCGAGCTGAACAAGGACATCGTCGAGGACGCCGACCTGATCTACCCCGGTCAGCAGCTGCACCTGAAGTAAGAGGGCGCGGCCACGGCGATGCGTGGCCGACAGCTGAACCACGGCGCCTTCACAGCCGTGGACCTCATAGTGAAGGCGTCGTGAGGGCCCCCGTCCCCACGAACTCCCCGCCTCGGTGCGTCTTCCCCCGTACGCACCGGGGCGGGGTCTTTTTGTACCGCCTCTTTGTTCCGTTCGGAAACAATTTACTCTCGGTTCTGTCCACGGGGCGGTCGACCGCTGGTCTGATGCCCGGAGCCGGTTAGGCTCGTCCCGCAGTCCCTCCGCGGACCGCGTACCCGCGTCACATCCCAAGAAGGAGATGCTCGTGCCGTCCATCGACGTCGTCGTAGCCCGGGAAATCCTGGACTCCCGAGGCAATCCCACGGTCGAGGTCGAGGTCGGCCTCGACGACGGCAGCACGGGTCGTGCCGCCGTTCCGTCCGGCGCCTCGACGGGTGCCTTCGAGGCCATCGAGCTCCGCGACGGTGACCCGAACCGTTACCAGGGCAAGGGTGTCGAGAAGGCCGTCCTCGCCGTCATCGAGCAGATCGGCCCGGAGCTGGTCGGCTACGACGCCACCGAGCAGCGCCTGATCGACCAGGCCATGTTCGACCTGGACGCCACCGACAACAAGGGCTCCCTCGGCGCCAACGCCATCCTCGGCGTCTCCCTCGCCGTCGCCCACGCCGCCTCCGAGGCGTCCGACCTGCCGCTGTTCCGCTACCTGGGTGGCCCGAACGCGCACCTGCTGCCCGTCCCGATGATGAACATCCTCAACGGCGGATCCCACGCGGACTCCAACGTCGACATCCAGGAGTTCATGATCGCCCCGATCGGCGCGGAGTCCTTCTCCGAGGCGCTGCGCTGGGGCACCGAGGTCTACCACACCCTCAAGAAGGTGCTGAAGGGCCGCGGCCTGTCCACCGGCCTCGGCGACGAGGGCGGCTTCGCCCCGAACCTCGGCTCCAACCGCGAGGCCCTCGACCTCATCCTCGAGGCCGTCAAGGAAGCCGGCTACGCCCCCGGCGAGCAGATCGCCCTCGCGCTCGACGTCGCCGCCTCCGAGTTCTACAAGGACGGCAAGTACCTCTTCGAGGGCAAGGAGCGCTCCGCCGCCGAGATGACGGAGTACTACGAGGAGCTCGTGGCGGCCTACCCGCTCGTCTCCATCGAGGACCCGCTGTTCGAGGACGACTGGGCGGGCTGGAAGGCCCTCACCGACAAGCTGGGCGACAAGGTCCAGATCGTCGGCGACGACCTGTTCGTCACGAACCCGGAGCGTCTGGCCCGCGGCATCGAGGACGGCGCCGCCAACGCGCTGCTCGTGAAGGTGAACCAGATCGGTTCGCTCACCGAGACCCTCGACGCCGTCGAGCTGGCCCAGCGCAACGGCTTCAAGTGCATGATGTCGCACCGCTCCGGCGAGACCGAGGACGTCACCATCGCCGACCTGGCCGTCGCCACCAACTGCGGCCAGATCAAGACCGGCGCCCCGGCCCGCTCCGAGCGCGTCGCCAAGTACAACCAGCTGCTGCGCATCGAGGAGATCCTCGACGACGCCGCGGTGTACGCCGGCCGCAGCGCCTTCCCGCGGTTTCGCTCCGCGAACCATTAAGGACAGCAAGGGCTGACCCCACCCGGGTAAGGCTTAGCCAGTCGTACGTACGTCCCCGTACTCGGTCCCGTACCGTGTGCGGGGACGTACGCACGTGAAAGGGGAGGCGAGAGCCGATGGCCGTCAAGGACCGGGACCGTTTCTCCACCGCGACCAGGATCCGGTTGCTCGGCGAGCAGACGGCGGCCCGCGTCTACCGCTCCCAGACCAAGCGGCAGGCCCGGCGCTCCCGGCTCACCGGACGCGCCGCGCTGCTCGCACTGGTGGTCTGCTCCCTCGTCGTGGCACTGGCCTACCCCATAAGGCAGTACGTCTCCCAGCGCGCCGAGATCGCCGACCTCCAGCGGGAGAAGGAGGAGGCCGCACAGCGTGTCGAGGACCTGCGTGACATCAAGGCACGCTGGCAGGACGACGCGTACGCCGAGCAGCAGATCCGGCAGCGGCTGCACTTCGTGATGCCCGGGGAGACCGGCTTCATCGTGGTCGACCCGGACGCGGCCAGGAAGTCGCGGACCGACCAGAGCGCGGCCGACCGGCCCTGGTACGCGAACATCTGGGACGGGGTCGACAAGGCCGACGCCGCCCAGTGAGATCCGAACCGATAGAAAGACAGGCATGGAAACGCCCCCGCCGCCCACCCCGCGCACCGAGCCCACCGACGCGGATGTCGAGGCCTTCAAGCAGCAGCTCGGCCGTCCGCCGCGCGGGCTGCGCGCGATCGCGCACCGGTGCCCGTGCGGGCAGCCGGACGTGGTCGAGACGGCCCCTCGCCTGCCCGACGGCACACCCTTCCCGACGCTGTACTACCTGACGTGCCCGAAGGCGTCCTCGGCGATCGGCACGCTGGAGGCGAACGGCGTGATGAAGGAGATGTCGGCACGGCTGGAGAGTGATCCGGAGCTGGCCGCGGCGTATCGCTCCGCGCACGAGGACTACATCCGGCGGCGGGACGAGATCGAGGAGCTGACCGGATTTCCGAGTGCGGGCGGCATGCCGGACCGGGTGAAGTGTCTGCATGTGCTGGTCGCGCACTCGCTGGCGGCCGGGCCCGGGGTGAACCCGCTGGGGGACGAGGCGATCGCGATGCTGCCGGAGTGGTGGATGAAGGGGCCGTGCGTGGTCGCGGAGTGACCTCGCCCCCGCCGACCGCACCGCTCGAAGAATGTCCCGTACGTCAGAAGGGCTCCCCATGACCCGCGTCGCCGCCATCGACTGCGGTACGAACTCGATCCGGCTTCTTGTCGCCGACGTCGATCCGGCCACCGGCGAACTCGTCGATCTGGACCGGCGTATGACCATCGTGCGTCTCGGCCAGGGCGTCGACCGTACGGGGCGGCTGGCGCCGGAGGCGCTGGAGCGTACCTTCGCCGCCTGCCGGGACTACGCGGCGATCATCAAGGAGCACGGCGCCGAGCGGCTGCGCTTCGTCGCCACGTCCGCCTCGCGGGACGCCGAGAACCGGGACGAGTTCGTGCGCGGCGTCATGGACATCCTGGGCGTGGAGCCCGAGGTCGTCACCGGGGACCAGGAGGCGGAGTTCTCCTTCACCGGCGCGACCAGGGAGCTGACCGGGCGGGCGGATCTGCACCGGCCCTACCTGGTCGTGGACATCGGCGGCGGCTCGACCGAGTTCGTCGTCGGCGAGGAGCACGTGCGCGCGGCGCGCTCCGTGGACGTCGGCTGCGTGCGGATGACCGAGCGGCACCTGGTGCGCGACGGCGCGGTCTGCGACCCGCCCTCCGCCGAGCAGATCGCCGCGATACGGGCCGACATCGAGTCGGCCCTCGACCTCGCCGAGGAGACGGTGCCGCTGCGCGAGGCGAAGACGCTGGTGGGACTTGCGGGTTCGGTCACCACGGTGTCGGCGATCGCGCAGGACCTGCCCGAGTACGACTCCGCGCGCATCCACCACTCCCGGGTCGGCCTCGACCGGGTCCGCGAGATCACCGACTGGCTGGTGCACTCCACCCACGCCGAGCGCGCGGCCGTGCCCTCCATGCACCCGGGGCGGGTCGACGTCATCGCGGCCGGTGCGCTGGTACTGCTGGCGATCATGGAGCGGATCGGCGCCGAGGAGGTCGTCGTCAGCGAGCACGACATCCTCGACGGCATCGCCTTCAAGGTCGCGGAAGAGGCCGCCCGGAACGGCCACTGATCCGCGCCGGCACATCGAACGGCCCCGGTGCCCTTCCGCGGGAGGGAACCGGGGCCGTCGTGCGAGCCCGAGCGGGCCGGCGTCAGTTGCAGAGGATGACGATGAGGCCGCTGCACCCGTCGTCATCGTCGCCGTGGCCGTGACTCGCCTGCGCGAGGGTGGCCTTGGAGGAATGGACGGGCGCCAAGGCCGAGGCGGACCCTGCCGTGAGGGCGCCCGTCGCCATGGCGATGCCGAGGGCAACGCCGACCGAGACTATTCGCTTGCCGGCCCGCTTGGGGGCCTTCCGTGAAGTGATCATGGCTGCACGCTATGTGCCCTTCTGATCATTTTCGCGCGGAGAGTGGCTGGATGGGTGACGGTGCCTCAGATTGCAGGTGCGGGGTGGTTCGTGTCTCGTTTTGCTACCTGCCGGTAGCCATCGAGTGAGCGGTGCGGTTAGCGTGTGAGCGCTTTCGAGGGGCCTTCCGGGCCCCTCGGAACCCTCCCGGAGCGACCCGCTCAAGAATGTTCGTGAAGTTCTTCACAAGGAATTCGGCCCTGTCGGAGCATGTCCAGGTGCCGGTTGACCCTTCCGAGGGGTGAACAGGCCCTTGAACATGTTCAGATGGCTCGTGTAATGAGGCTTCGGGGGCCCTTCGGCGGAGTGCGTCAGGTGCCCCTCACAGAAGGCCCGTTGCGACAGAGAGGCAGCTCACGCGGCATTGACAACGGGTCGTACCGCACCCCGGTTCCCGGAAGTGACCATGACCTGTGTCACGCGGGCCGGGGATGGTAGCACAGGGCACGGAAGAGCTTGTGAAGGGGCGCACGAGCGACCCCCCTGAGGCGGGTGGATACTCGATGGCATGAGCACCACGGAGCGTCCCAGGATCCTCGTAGTAGGCGGTGGGTACGTAGGCCTGTACGCAGCTCGGCGCATCCTCAAGAAGATGCGCTACGGAGAGGCGACCGTCACGGTCGTCGACCCCCGGTCGTACATGACCTACCAGCCCTTCCTCCCCGAAACCGCCGCCGGCAGCATCTCCCCGCGCCACGTCGTCGTCCCGCTGCGACGCGTGCTGCCCAAGGCGGAGGTCCTCACCGGCCGGGTCACCACCATCGATCAGGACCGCAAGGTCGCCTCGATCGCCCCGCTGGTCGGCGAGGCGTACGAGCTGCCCTTCGACTACCTGGTCATCGCGATGGGCGCGGTCTCCCGCACCTTCCCGATCCCCGGCCTCGCCGAGCAGGGCATCGGCATGAAGGGCATCGAGGAGGCCATCGGCCTGCGCAACCACGTCCTGGAGCAGCTGGACAAGGCCGACTCCACCACCGACGAGGAGATCCGCCGCAAGGCGCTCACCTTCGTCTTCATCGGCGGCGGCTTCGCCGGTGCCGAGACCATCGGTGAGGTCGAGGACATGGCCCGCGACGCGGCCAAGTACTACACCAGCGTCTCCCGCGAGGACATGCGGTTCGTCCTCGTCGACGCCGCCGACAAGATCCTTCCCGAGGTCGGCCCCAAGCTCGGCCAGTACGGCAAGGAGCACCTGGAGGCCCGTGGCGTCGAGGTCTACCTCTCGACCTCCATGGACTCCTGCGTCGACGGCCACGTCGTGCTGAAGAACGGCCTCGAGGTCGACTCCAACACCATCGTGTGGACGGCCGGCGTCAAGCCGAACCCGGCGCTCTCCCGCTTCGGTCTGCCCCTCGGCCCGCGCGGTCACGTCGACTGCGAGCCGACCCTCCAGGTCGCGGGCACCGACTACATCTGGGCCGCCGGCGACAACGCCCAGGTCCCGGACCTCGTCGGCCGCAAGGCCGGCAACCCCAACGCATGGTGCCCGCCGAACGCCCAGCACGCGCTGCGTCAGGCCAAGGTCCTCGGCGACAACGTGATCTCCGGCATGCGGGGCTTCCCGCAGAAGGACTACTCGCACGCCAACAAGGGCGCGGTGGCCGGTCTCGGCCTCCACAAGGGCGTGGCGATGATCGTCATGGGCAAGGTGAAGATCAAGCTCAAGGGCCGTCTCGCCTGGTACATGCACCGTGGCTACCACGGCATGGCGATGCCGACCTTCAACCGCAAGATCCGCGTCTTCGCCGACTGGACCCTCGGCATGTTCCTCAAGCGCGAGGTCGTCGCCCTCGGCGCCCTGGAGACTCCCCGCGAGGAGTTCTACGAGGCCGCCAAGCCGGCGCCGGTCCCCGCCGCGAGCGGCGCCGGCAAGGGCGAGAAGGCCAAGGCCTCCTGACGCCTTCCGGCTGACCTCCCGAGGTGGCCGACCCGACCGAAGGACCTCCCGCCATCCGTGGTGCGGGAGGTCCTTCGGCGTTCCCGGCACCGCCGTCGCGCGGGCCGACCGGGTGGCTCCTGCACCTGTTTTGCCCAGCCGTAACGCGCGTGGGGGACTGCCAACGGGCTCCTCAGGTGTTTACGTGGTGTCGGACATTCCGGGATCCGTTGTCACGGAGGTGTGTGCCATGGCAGACGCCGCGGTGCGGCTCAAGAGTCTTCTCGAACAGTTGCTGGGGGTTCCGCTCCCGGTGCGCATCCGCGCCTGGGACGGTTCGCAGGCGGGTCCGCCGGGCGCGCCGACCCTCGTCGTACGCAACCGCCGTGCCGTGCGGCGGCTGTTGTTCAAGCCCGGTGAGCTGGGGCTCGCCCGGGCCTGGGTCGCCGGGGACCTGGAGATCGAGGGAGATCTCTACGCCGCCCTCGATCTGCTCGCGGGGCTTGTCTGGGAGCGGGGCGAGGACGCCCGGAGCCTGGCTCAGGCGCTTCGGGACCCCGAGGTGCGCGCGGCCGTCCGCGGGCTCGTCCGGCTCGGCGGAGTGCCGCTGCCGCCCGCCCCGCCGCCCGAGGAGGTGCGCCGGCCGGGCCATCTGCACACCAAGCGCACCGACAAGCGCGCCATCAGCCACCACTACGACGTCGGCAACGACTTCTACGAGATCGTCCTCGGCCCGTCCATGGTGTACTCCTGCGCCTACTGGCCCGCCCCGGACAGCACCCTGGAGACCGCCCAGCGCGACAAGCTCGACCTCGTCTGCCGCAAGCTCGGCCTGAAGCCCGGCCTGCGGCTGCTCGACGTCGGCTGCGGCTGGGGCTCCATGGCGATGCACGCCGCCCGCGAGTACGGCGTGAGCGTCGTCGGCATCACCCTCTCCCAGGAGCAGGCCGCCTTCGCCCGCAAGCGCGTCGCGGACGAGGGGCTCACCGACCGGGTGGAGATCCGGGTCCAGGACTACCGGGACGTCGGCGACGGACCCTACGACGCCGTCTCCTCCATCGGCATGGCCGAGCACGTCGGCGCCGAGCGGTACCTGGAGTACGCCGATGTGCTGAACCGGCTGCTGAAGCCCGGCGGGCGGCTGCTCAACCACCAGATCGCCCGGCGCCCGCAGCGCGACGAATCGTCGTACGAGGTCGACGAGTTCATCGACGCCTATGTGTTCCCCGACGGCGAGCTGCAGCCCGTCGGAGTCACCGTCGCCCAGCTGGAGCGGGCCGGCTTCGAGGTCCGCGACGTCGAATCGATCCGCGAGCACTACGCCCTGACGCTGCGTCGCTGGGTGGCCAACCTGGAGGCCGAGTGGGCGCGGGCGGTCAAGCTCAGCGGCTTCGGGCGCGCCCGGGTGTGGCGGCTGTACATGGCTGCCTCCGCGCTGGCCTTCGAGCGCAACCGCATCGGCGTCAACCAGGTGCTGGCGGTGCGAACCCCCGAATCCGGTGCCTCCGGGATGGCGCTGCGCGCCCGCAAGTGGAGCGAACCCGAGGGCCGTTGAGCCGGACGTACGCCGAAGGGCCGGGCCCCCGTGGGGAAGCCCGGCCCTTCGGTGCGTCTAGGCGCTACTCGGCCTTGATCGCGTTCAGCATGTTGAGCTTCGCGGCGTTGCGGGCCGGCCACATCGCGGCCAGGACGCCCACCAGACCGGCCAGCACCAGGAAGATCCCGATCCGGTCCCAGGGCAGGACCAGCGCGTAGCCCGGGATCTGGTCGGCGAAGGTCTCGCCGATCGCCCAGCCGAGGAACGAGCCGAGACCGATGCCGACCACCGCGCCGAACACCGAGATGACCACGGCCTCCAGCCGGACCATCCGCTTCACCCGGCGCCGGTCGAGACCGATCGCCCGCAGCATGCCGATCTCCTGCTGCCGCTCGAACACCGACATCGCGAGGGTGTTGACGACACCCAGCACCGCGATGATCAGGGCCATGGCCAGCAGGCCGTACATGATGTTCAGCAGGGTGTTGATGGCGCCGCCGAACTCGTTGCGGATGTCCTGCCGGTCCATGACGGTGATCGCGGGGTTGTCGCCCAGCGCGTCGATGAGGACCTTCTCGTTCGCCGAGGACTGGCCGCCGTCGACCTTCACGAAGATCTGCCGGATGTACGGCTTCGCCTCGTGCGAGTTCACGACCTTCTTGTCGATGAGGACGGGCGAGAGGAACTCGCTGCCCTTGTAGACGGCGCCGACCGTCAGCGTGGCCTTCTTCTCGTCGGCGAAGGTGAAGGGGATGCTGTCGCCGGGCTTCCAGCCCTTGCTCTTCGCCGTCTTCTCGGCGACCGCGATCTGACCCTTGGCGAGCGAGTCGACGTTGCCGCTGA
Source organism: Streptomyces sp. bgisy027 (assembly GCF_057710365.1). Classification (NCBI taxonomy): domain Bacteria; kingdom Bacillati; phylum Actinomycetota; class Actinomycetes; order Kitasatosporales; family Streptomycetaceae; genus Streptomyces; species Streptomyces sp. bgisy027. The sequence goes on along the minus strand of NZ_JBYIVZ010000027.1, from coordinate 95,782 downwards.
CGACGTCGACGTTCAGGACCCGCTGGATGTCGCCCGGGGTGACCGCGGAGGCGGACACGTAGTCGTCGTTGACCTGGAGGTAGGCGTCCTGCTGCGGGGAGACCGCGGAGACGCCCTTGGCCTTCTCCAGCGCCGTCAGCGCGGACTGGTCGAGGTCTCCGCCGTTGGCCATCGAGACCATGTAGTCGGCCTTGATGTTGTCCGTGGTCATCTTGTCGATGGCCGTGCCGACCGTGATGCCGAGCACCGACAGACCGGTCACCAGCGTCAGCCCGATCGCCAGCGCGGAGGCGGTGGCTCCGGTACGGCGCGGGTTGCGGACCGCGTTCTGGCCGGCCAGCTTGCCGGCCACTCCGAAGGGGCCGACGAGCAGCGGGCGGACGAGCGCGATCACGGGCCGGGACAGCAGCGGGATCAGGATGATCACGCCGACCAGAGCGAAGAACGCGCCCGCCCCGATGTACATCCGGCCGTCGTCGCCGCCGGTCGAGGCGCCCAGCACGATCCCGGCGCCGCCGAGGGCGGTGATGGCCGCGCCGATGGAGTTGCGCAGCACCAGCGACTTGGTGGTGGCCACCGCGTGGAGGCTGTTCATGGCAGCCACCGGCGGGATCTTCGCGGCCCGGCGGCCGGGCAGCCAGGCGGCGAACATCGTGATCAGCACGCCGACCGCGACCGCGGCGACCACCGGAGTGGCGGACAGGACGAGCGGGCCGTCCGGGATCTTCATCTCGAACGCGGTCATGCCGGAGCGCAGACCGACCGCGAGGCCGATGCCGAGGACGAAGCCGATCACCGAGGCGACCAGGCCGACCACCGCGGCCTCGGCGAGCACCGAGCGGGTGATCTGCTTGCGCGACGCACCGACGGCGCGCATCAGGGCGATCTCCTTCGTGCGCTGGGCGACCAGCATCGTGAAGGTGTTGGAGATCAGGAAGACCCCGACGAACAGCGCGATGCCGGCGAAGCCGAGCAGGACCTGCTTGAGATTGCCCAGTCCCTCCTCGATCTGCTTGGCCTGCTCGTCCGCGAGTGCCTTGCCGGTCCGGGCCTCGGCGTTCTCCGGCAGCAGCGGCTTGACCGCGTCCAGGATCTTCGCGTCGGACGCGCCGGGAGCGGCGGTGACCGTGACGCTCTCGAAGTAGCCCGGTTCGAGGTACTGCTTCTGGGCGACCGCGGTGTCGAAGAGGACCAGGCTGCCGCCGGCGTTCACGGCGCCGTCCTCGGTGGTGAAGACACCGCTGAGGGTGTACTCCTTCACCGGGCCGTTGGTGGCGACGCGCACGCGGTCGCCGACCTGGTACTCGCCCTTGGTCGCGGACTCCTTGTCCAGGGCGATCTGATCGTCCTTCACCGGGCCGGAGCCGTCGGTGAAGGTGTAGGCGCTGTCCTTGCCGTCCTTGCCGGGGGCGAAGTTGGAGCCCTTGTTGGACCAGCCGACGCCGATCAGCTTGCCGTCGGGGTCGGCGACCCCGGCGAAGCCCTCGACGCGGCCGTACACGCCGGCGACGCCGTCCACCGCGGCGATCTTGTCGAGGGTCTGGCCGGAGAGGCCGTGCTCTCCCTCGGGGGTGTCCGAGCCGGCGTACGAGGTGACGGAGACGGCGACGTCGTCGTAGCTCTTCGCCGACTGGTTGCGGAAGGCGTTGGAGAGGGTGTCGGCGAAGACAAGGGTGCCGGAGACGAACGCGACGCCGAGCATCACGGCGAGCACGGTCATCAGGAGCCGGGCCTTGTGCGCGAGAACGTTGCGCAGGGCGGTGCGGAACATCAGCTGGTGCGGCCCTTCGCGTCGAACTCGGGGGTCTGGGGGTTCCCCCCAGGAAGATGGCGCATGAAGTCGAGCACGTTGTCCGCGGTCGGCCGGTACATCTCGTCGACGATCCGTCCGTCGGCCAGGAACACCACGCGGTCCGCGTACGCCGCGGCCACCGGGTCGTGGGTCACCATCACGACCGTCTGCCCCAACTCCCGTACGGAGTTGCGAAGGAAGCCCAGCACCTCGGCTCCGGAGCGCGAGTCGAGGTTTCCGGTCGGCTCGTCGCCGAAGATGATCTCGGGGCGGGAGGCGAGGGCGCGGGCCACGGCGACGCGCTGCTGCTGGCCGCCGGAGAGCTGGGCGGGGCGGTGGCTCAGCCGGTCGGCGAGACCGACCATGCGGATCACCGAGTCGACCCACTGCTTGTCCGGCTTGCGGCCCGCGATGTCCATCGGGAGGGTGATGTTCTCCAGCGCGGTCAGCGTCGGCAGCAGGTTGAAGGCCTGGAAGATGAAGCCGATCTTGTCCCGGCGCAACTTGGTGAGCTGCTTGTCCTTCAGGGTGCCGAGCTCGGTGTCGCCGATGCGCACGGAACCGGAGGAGAAGGTGTCCAGACCGGCGACGCAGTGCATCAGCGTGGACTTGCCGGAGCCGGAGGGGCCCATGATCGCGGTGAACTCGGCCTGCCGGAAGTCGACGGAGACCCGGTCCAGGGCGACCACCTGGGTCTCGCCCTGTCCGTAGATCTTCGACAGATCCGTGGCCCGCGCGGCCACGGTCGTGGCCCTCTCGGCGATGGGTGCGGTGGTCACGAGAAGAACGCTCCTGAAGGGACGGCGGTGTGTTCGAAGGACGTGATCCATCGTCCCGGCCGTCGGGCGCCGTGTAGTCCGTCCCTGTTCCGGTTCCGAAGGCAGACTGCGGATGGACCGGAGGCGGCTGCGTCATACCTGAGGATGACGGGGACCCCTGACACCTGTTCGCGTCGGGAACAGGTGGAGCGTCCTTGTTCGGGCGGTGAAATTCCGTCATTCCGCATGCGCCGCCGGCAGCCGCACGGAAGGCTATTGGCAAGTGCGGATGGCGTGTTCCGCGGGCTGATGCACCCTCAGACGTCAATAAAATAAGACAACATCGGTCCGCCCGTCCGCTGTTCGGGGGATGTATCCCGATAGGCTCGGGACCTCGATGCGGAGCCCATGGCCTGCCCAGATGGTGGAATGCAGACACGGCGAGCTTAAACCTCGCTGCCCCTTCGCGGGCGTGCCGGTTCAAGTCCGGCTCTGGGCACTTCCGACACCCCTCGCTTCCTTCAAGGGTTGACCCCGGTTCAGGAGTTCCCGCACAACCGTTGACAGCGGGTGCGTCCGGGCAGAGACTCGCACGAAGATGGTGAATAAAACTTCACCATGCGAACAGCGTGAAGGGAAGCGACCGATGCGCACCACCGTCGGCATCATCGGGGCGGGCCCCGCCGGCCTCCTCCTCGCGCGGCTGCTCCTGGGCGCCGGCATCGACTCGGTCGTCCTGGAGAGCCGCGACCGGGCCTACGTCGAGCACCGCCAGCGCGCCGGAATCCTGGAGCAGGGCACGGTGGACGTGCTGCGCGCGGCCGGCGCCGGGGAGCGGATGGACCGCGAGGGCCTGCCGCACGACGGCATCGAGCTGCGCTACGACCGCAAACGCCACCGCGTCGACTTCCCCGCCCTCACCGGCGGCCGGTCGGTGATGGTCTACGCCCAGACCGAGGTCTGCAAGGACCTCATCGCCCTCCAGTTGAAGGAGGGCGGCCCGCTGCTGTTCGAGGCGGAGGCGCTGGCCGTGGAGGGCGCGGACACCGCCGCCCCGCGCGTGCGCTTCCGGCGGGGCGGCGTCGAGGACGTCCTCGAATGCGACTACGTCGTCGGCTGCGACGGCTTCTGGGGTGTGGCCCGCAAGGCGATCCCCGAGGAACTGGTCCGGGTCTTCGAGCGGACGTACCCCTTCGGCTGGCTCGGCATCCTGGCCGATGTCGCCCCCTCCCACGACGAGCTGGTCTACGCCCGGCACGACCGCGGCTTCGCGCTGCTGTCCATGCGCTCCCCCTCGGTCTCCCGCCTCTACCTCCAGGTGCCCGAGGGCACGGACGCCGGCGCGTGGAGCGACGAGAAGATCTGGGCGGAGCTGGAGCGCCGCTTCGAGACCGCCGACGACTGGCGCCTGGAGCGCGGCCCCATCACCCAGAAGTCGGTGACGCCCATGCGCTCCTACGTCCACGAGCCCATGCGGCACGGCCGGCTCTTCCTGGCCGGTGACGCGGCCCACATCGTGCCGCCCACGGGCGCGAAGGGACTGAATCTGGCCATCGGTGACGTCGTCACGTTCGCGCGGGCGCTGACGCACGAACGGCGGACGGGCTCGGCCGAGTTCCTCGACGCCTACTCCGGGACCTGTCTGCGTCGCGTCTGGCAGGCCGAGCGGTTCTCCTACGACATGACGACACTGCTGCACCGGGCCCCCGACGCCACGCCGTTCGAGGACCGCCTCCAGCTGGCGCGGCTGGAGCGGATCGCGGCGTCGAGGGCCGCCGAGACGGATCTCGCCGAGGCGTACACCGGGTTTCCGTTCGGGTGACGGCGGTGCGGGCCGGGGGAGTGATCTCCGACAGGTTCCGGCCATGTCGCAGATTGGTCATGAATGAGCCCCGTCGTGGCCGGGAATCACCCGGCCGCGTAGCGTGTTGGCGAGCACGACGAGGGAAAGATCCTCCCCAAGCACTAGGGTCATTCCTTTGCCTACCTATTACTCTTGAGCCAAGGCCGCGCACGGCGGCCATGGAGGAGTGAAATGAGGAGCAGCAACCCGGTCTTCTCGCGACGGGGGTTCAGCCGCGACAACGGCTACGCGGGCTTCAACACCGCGCCGCAGGCCGGGGGCGCCGCTGTCGGCACGCAGGGCAACCCTTACGCCCAGCCGCAGGCCGGCAACCCGTACGCGCAGAACCCGTACGCCCAGCAGGCCCCGTACGGCGCACCGCCGCAGGCCCCGGCCACCACCGGTCGCATGACGATGGACGACGTCCTCATGCGTACCGGCACCACGCTCGGCATCCTGATCGTCACCGCCGCGCTCGCCTGGGCGCTGCTGCCGGTCGACGACGCCAACATCAGCCGGTCCTACGGCATCGCGATCGGTGCCGGTCTGGTCGGCATGGTCCTGGCGCTCGTCCAGTCCTTCAAGCGCAAGGCGTCGCCCGCGCTGATCCTGTCGTACGCCGCGCTCGAGGGTGTGTTCCTCGGTGTGGTCTCCAGCGTCGTCGACAACCGCATCGCCAGCGGCGCGGCCATGCAGGCCGTGCTCGGCACGCTCGCGGTCTTCGCCGCGGTGCTGGTGGCGTACAAGGCGGGCTGGATCCGCGTCAACCGGCGCTTCGTCGGCTTCGTGATGGCGGCCGCGCTCGGCTTCATCGCCCTGATGGCGATCAACCTGCTGTTCGCGGTCTTCGGTGGCGGCGACGGCCTCGGCTTCCGCAGCGGCCCGCTCGGCATCCTGTTCGGTGTCATCGGCATCCTGCTCGGCGCCTGCTTCCTCGCCCTGGACTTCAAGCAGGTCGAGGACGGCATCGCCTACGGCGCGCCGCGCGAAGAGGCCTGGATGGCGGCCTTCGGCCTCACCCTGACGCTGGTCTGGATCTACATGGAGTTCCTGAGGCTCATCTCGATCCTCAACAGCAGCGACTGACCCTCCTTCGCGCACGGCGCCGCCGTGAGCGAGACATGACCAAGGGCCCCGGGTTCTCCCGGGGCCCTTCGTCGTCCCAGTGCGCGCCTGGGGCCGGTTGCGAAAGCGGCGCCTGCCGCGCGGCATTCGGCACGTCCTCCGGCCGCACCGCCCGAAAGCACGAGTACGCCCAGCACGAGGGCTTCCGGGCGGCACGCCGAGAGGACGCACCGAACGCCGCGCGGCCGCCCTCCGGGCGACGACGCCGCTTCCGCAGCAGGCCCTAGAGCAGTTTGCGCGCGGCCCTCCTCAGGTCGTACTCATGGATGAGCGCCTTCGCGTGGCCGTACGCGAGGTTGTGCTCGTGGCGGAGCCAGCTGACCTTCTCCTCGAAGTTGAAGAGAGCCGGGCCTTCTTCGACGGCGCGCAACCAGTCGGCGACTTCACGACCGGTGCAGTGCGGGATGCGGGCGAGCATGTTGCGGTGGGTCTCCTCGGAGAGGACGTGGGACATCGGCGCCTCCGGACGCAAAGGGGATGTAAGCCGGTCCTTCAGGTCACCGTGCCTGAGCGTTCGCCCGTTGGCAACAGTCGCGTACGCTCACGGCGTGGTTGATACGACGCGTCTGACCCGAGCCGTAGATCACTTCGCCGACCGGCTGCGGGCGGCACCGCAGAGCAGATTGCAGAGAAGTGCCGCCGCGGAGGCGCTGGCGCTGGCCAGGGAGTTCGCCCGGCGGGCGCAGATTCTGGAGGCGCCGGGGGCCGAGCCCCGGGAGATGCCCGACGCCGGGATGTTCGCGGCGGCCGACCAAGTCACCGTCGCCGTCCACGACTTGGCCCTCGTACTGACGGACGAGGGGGAGGTCGAGGAGGCGGTGAGGCTGGTGGAGGAGGCGCAGAAGCGGGCCGGGGTGTGAGCCCTAGAGGGACGCTATGACCCGGTCGGCCAGGATGTAGACGTTCTCCTCGCCGCACGCGAACGTCAACGTGTACGCGCCGGAGATACCCGAACCGCCCAGCAGCACCGGCGTCTCGCCCGCGCGCAGGGCCGTCGCCAGTCGCTCCGCGGTCTCGCGGTGGCCCGGCGTCATGCAGAGCGTGGTGCCGTCGGCGAAGACGTAGACGTCGAGGGTGCCCAGAGGGCCGGGGCGGACGTCGGTCAGCTCGGTGGCGGAGGCGGCCAGGTCCTCAAGGGCGGCCACCGTGCGCTCATGGTCGTTCACCACGGGCGACGGGGCCGGGACGAAGTCCGGGTGGGAGGGGTGACGGCGGCGGGCCGCGGCCAGTTCGGCGGACTCCCCGGCGAACTCGTCGGGCTCGGCGGTCGGCTCGGTCACCGGCTCCAGGTGCTCCAGACCCGCGAAGTCGGCCTGTCGGGGCAGGAAGAGCTCACTGTCGGACAGGCCGAGCAGCGTGGGCGCGTCGGAGGCGTCACGGGCCTCCTGGGCGGCCCAGAAGGCGCGCGCCTCGGCCAGCTCCCGCTCGCGCTCCTCGGCGAGCGCCTCGGCCACCGCCGCGCGTATCTCGTCGGCGTCGGCGGAGACACGGGCCTGCGGGACGAGGCCCCGGGCCGTGGCGGCGTTGTTCTGTGCCAGCTCGGTGTGCAGGGCCGCGACCTGTCGGCGCAGCCCCATGAGGGTGCGCAGGACGGCGACGCCCACGGCGCCGGTGGCGGCCGTGGTGAGCAGCAAAGCGATCGGCATGGCGCTCACTGACGTACTCCCGGTTCAAAGTCGACCCCCGACTTCCTACATCAGCTTGAAGGGCGGACTATCCAGCTGTCAGTGCGTAAGGTCACGAAACGGACAGGGATGTGGGTCTGGGGTTTGGTGCTGAAACTGTTCTGACCTGCGTAAATCCCTCCGCGAAGGGAGATAGGTCACATCCTGGGGGAGATTGGATCACAAAACGGCCCAGAACCTTGGGGTTTCCCGGGTTCTGGGCCGAAGGCTCACGCTGGGTCGTGCGGCGACTACGCAAACAGTCGCTCTCGCGGGGTCAGCTCAGGCGCTCGATGACCATCGCCATGCCCTGGCCGCCGCCGACGCACATCGTCTCCAGGCCGAACTGCTTGTCGTGGAACTGGAGGGAGTTGATGAGCGTGCCGGTGATGCGGGCGCCGGTCATGCCGAAGGGGTGGCCGACGGCGATGGCGCCGCCGTTGACGTTCAGCTTGTCCAGGTCGATGCCCAGGTCGCGGTAGGAGGGGATCACCTGGGCGGCGAACGCCTCGTTGATCTCGACCAGGTCGATGTCGTCAATGGTGAGGCCGGCGCGGCGCAGGGCCTGGTTGCTCGCCTCGACCGGGCCGAGACCCATGATCTCGGGGGACAGGCCGGAGACGCCGGTGGAGACGATGCGGGCGAGCGGGGTGAGGCCGAGCTCGCGGGCCTTGGTGTCGGACATGATCACGACCGCGGCGGCGCCGTCGTTGAGGGGGCAGCAGTTGGCGGCGGTGACCAGACCGTCGGGGCGGAAGACCGGCTTGAGGCCCTGGACGCCCTCCATGGTGACGCCGGCGCGGGGGCCGTCGTCCTTGCTGATCACGGTGCCGTCGGGGAGGGTCACCGGGGTGATCTCGCGCTCCCAGAAGCCGTTCTTGACGGCTTCCTCGGCGAGGTTCTGCGAGCGGACGCCGAACTCGTCCATGTCCTGGCGGGTGACGCCCTTGGAGCGGGCCAGGTTCTCGGCGGTCTGGCCCATCGCGATGTAGGCGTCCGGCACGAGGCCGTCCTCGCGCGGGTCGTGCCAGGTGGTGCCCTCCTGCTCGGCGACCGCGGCGGTGCGGGCCTCGGCCTCCGCGAAGAACGGGTTGTGCGTGTCCGGGAGGCTGTCGGAGTTGCCCTTGGTGAAGCGGGAGACCATCTCGACGCCCGCCGAGATGAAGACGTCGCCCTCGCCGGCCTTGATGGCGTGCAGGGCCATGCGGGAGGTCTGCAGCGACGAGGAGCAGTAGCGGGTGACGGTGCAGCCCGGGAGGTGGTCCATGCCCATCTGCACGGCGACGATGCGGCCGAGGTTGTTGCCCTGCTCGCCACCGGGCAGACCGCAGCCGAGCATCAGGTCGTCGATGTCGCGCGGGTCCAGCTCGGGGACCTTGGCGAGGGCGGCCTGGATGATCGTGGCGGTGAGGTCGTCCGGGCGCAGGTCCTTGAGGGAGCCCTTGAAGGCGCGGCCGATGGGGGAGCGGGCGGTCGAGACGATCACGGCTTCGGGCATCACGGCTCCAGTCGAAAGGTGTGGCGCGCAGCGCCTCGTTGAGGGTGGTGGTCGGGCGACGGGTGGGCATACCGGGGGGTCGGGCAGGACTGTGAGGGAAGTTACCCGTACGTATGGACGAGGTCACGGGCATGGCGGTGTGACCCTTGCCGCAATTTAATAAGCGCTTGCTTTTCTCGCCGGACCGGGCGCTCCGGGACCGGCCGGCCCCGCAGCGCCCGTGCCCCTACGACGACGGTGTCACCGGCGCCCGCTCCGGTTCCGGGACGCGACGGCGGCGGCGCTTGAGCAGGGCCCAGGGACCCTTGGGGCCCGTCTGCATGGCGGCCGTGACCTCCGTGCCCGCCTCCGAGGCCGCCTCGGCCGCGGCCCGGGCCACCGGCAGGAAGCCCTCGCGGCGGGTGACGTCGGGGCGCTCCTCCTCCGCCGGCCACAGGCCCAGCGTGGCGCAGACCGTCGGCAGGACCGCCATCGCCGCGGTGGCGTAGCCCTCCGCCGAGGGGTGGTAGTTGTCGGGGCCGAAGAGCTCGCGCGGGTTCGCCTCGAACTCCGGACCCAGCAGGTCGCCCAGCGACACCGTGCGGCCGCCCTGCTCGACGGCGCCGATCGTCTGGGCCGCCGCCAGCTGCCGGGAGGCACGCCGGGCCAGCCAGCGCAGGGGCTGCTGCACCGGCTCGATGGTGCCCAGGTCGGGGCAGGTGCCGACCACCACCTCCGCGCCGGCCGTACGCAGCCGCCGTACGGCCGAGGACAGGTGGCGCACCGAGCGCGTGGCCGGCATCCGGTTGGTGACGTCGTTCGCGCCGATCATGATCACGCAGACGTCCGGCGTCAGCGCCGGGTCGGCCAGGATCAGGGCCACCTGGCGGTCCAGGTCGTCCGAGCGCGCCCCCGGCAGGGCCACGTTGCGCAGGACCACCGGCCGCTCCGCCACCGCCGCCAGCCCCGACGCCAGCAGCGCGCCCGGCGTCTGGCCCGCGCGGTGCACACCCTGGCCCGCGGCCGTGGAGTCACCCAGCATCGTCAGCCGCAGCGGCTGTTCGGCGGGGGTCGCGTAGAGGTGGCCGTAGCGGCCGTCGGCGTTCGGCACATGGTTGCTCGTGCCGTTGCCCACGTGACGCCGGGCCATCCGCACCTCGGCGAGCAGCAGGCCCACGGCCGCCGCGCCGGCCAGACCGATGCCGCCTCCGCCGTACGCGGCGCCCGCCGCGATCCGCCGGGCCACCCTCGCTCTGGACATGCTCGTCATGCGTCGCCGCCACCTCCTCCTCGTAGCCCTACATCAACTGCTTGCCCCGCACGGACCGTCGTCCAATCCCAACGGCGAGTGAACGACCTTCACCGGACCCGCGCAGGCCGCAGGGCCTAGGCTGGCGTAACCACTACGACCACCCTTTTTGCAGCATCCGGAGACAACGGTGCATTTCCACGACTCGATGATCAGTCTCGTCGGCAACACCCCGCTGGTGAGACTCAACAACGTGACCAAGGGCATCCAGGCCACCGTCCTGGCCAAGGTCGAGTACTTCAACCCGGGCGGATCCGTGAAGGACCGCATCGCCCTGCGCATGATCGAGGCCGCCGAGGAGAGCGGTGCGCTCAAGCCCGGCGGCACCATCGTCGAGCCGACCAGCGGCAACACCGGCGTCGGCCTCGCGATCGTGGCTCAGCAGAAGGGGTACAAGTGCATCTTCGTGTGTCCCGACAAGGTCAGCACCGACAAGATCAACGTGCTGCGGGCCTACGGGGCCGAGGTGGTCGTCTGCCCGACCGCGGTGGACCCCGAGCACCCGGACTCCTACTACAACGTCTCCGACCGGCTGGTCCGTGAGACCCCCGGCGCGTGGAAGCCGGACCAGTACTCCAACCCCAACAACCCGCTCTCCCACTACCACTCCACCGGCCCCGAGCTGTGGGAGCAGACGGAGGGGAAGATCACCCACTTCGTGGCGGGCGTGGGCACCGGCGGCACCATCTCCGGCACCGGCCGCTATCTGAAGGACGCCAGCGACGGCAAGGTGCAGGTCGTCGGCGCCGACCCCGAGGGCTCGGTGTACTCCGGCGGGTCCGGGCGCCCCTATCTCGTCGAGGGCGTCGGTGAGGACTTCTGGCCGACCGCCTACGACCGGACCGTCGCCGACGAGATCGTCGCCGTGTCCGACAAGGACTCCTTCCAGATGACCCGGCGCCTCGCCAAGGAGGAGGGCCTGCTGGTCGGCGGCTCCTGCGGCATGGCCGTCGTGGCCGCCCTGGAGGTCGCCGAGCGGCTCGGCCCGGACGACGTCGTGGTCGTCCTGCTGCCGGACAGCGGCCGCGGCTACCTCAGCAAGATCTTCAACGACGAGTGGATGGCCGACTACGGCTTCCTGGAGGACGAGGGCCCGAGCGCGCGCGTCGCCGACGTCCTCAACGACAAGGAGCACGGCGCCATCCCCTCCCTCGTCCACATGCACCCGGACGAGACGGTCGGTCAGGCCATCGAGGTGCTGCGCGAGTACGGCGTCTCGCAGATGCCGATCGTGAAGCCGGGCGCCGGTCACCCGGACGTCATGGCGGCCGAGGTCGTCGGGTCGGTCGTCGAACGGGAGCTGCTGGACGCCCTGTTCACCAAGCGGGCCTCCCTCGACGACCCGCTGGAGAAGCACATGTCGGCGCCGCTGCCGCAGGTCGGCTCGGGCGAGCCGGTCGGCGACCTGATGTCGGTGCTGGGCGCGGCGGACGCGGCGATCGTGCTGGTCGAGGGCAAGCCGACCGGTGTGGTCAGCAGGCAGGACCTGCTGGCGTTCCTGGCCAAGGGCGGGAAGTAGCGGCGAACCTGCGGTGAACGGGGCGTGACCGCGGCGAACTTGCGGTGACCGGGGCCGCTCGGGCCGTCGCGGAACTGGTACGAGCGCGACACGTTCACGCAGCACCCGCTTAACACGGGTCCGGCACATTAGTGGGTGTCGGCAGGGCGGGAGCGGCTCCCCGCCCGAGCCGGCGCCGAACGTCCAAGGACCTCCGGAGCGGCTCCCGGACCTCCATGGACGCCGAGGACGCGCAAGCCCGGCCCTGACCCGGCCCGCGTCCTTCGCGGGGACCGCCGTCGTCCCGCCCCCCGGCAACGGGGGTGCGGCGGTCCCCGCCAAATCCTTTCGACCGACGGTCGGGCGAGGCCGGTTCCGCTCCGCCGGAGAACGCCGTCGTGGCTGCGCGCCGTCGCGGCGGATCTTCCAGCGGCCCCGGCCGCCTCAGCGCGCCGCCGCGGTCCAACTCCCCAGCATCGCCAGCCGTTCCGCCGTCTCCGAACCCCGGTCCGGTGTGTAGACCACCACCGTCTGTTCCGGGTCCGTCGGGACCGTCAGGGTCTCGAAGGGGAGAGACAGCAGGCCCGCCAGTGGGTGGTCGATGCGTTTGGTACCTGCCATGCAGGCCTGGACGTCGTGGACCGTCCACAGCCGGCGGAAGTCCTCGCTCCTGCCGCAGAGTTCACCGACGAGGGCGTCCAGCTCGGGGTCGTCGGGCCGGTGGCCGGCGTTCAGCCGCAGGTGGGCGACCGCCTGGGCGGCGATGCCGGGCCAGTCCGGGTAGAGGTCGTGGGCGGCCGGGTCGAGGAAGACGTGCCGGGGGATGTTGCGGTCCTGGGGGGCCGTGTCGCCGTAGCCGTTCAGCGCGTCGGCCAGGGAGTTCCACGCGAGGACGTCCATGCGCGGGCCGATCACGAAGGCCGGCGTGCGGTCCATGCTGTCCAGCAGCGCCTGGACGCCTGGGCGGACACGCGCGGCCTCCGGGCGGCGCGGGCCGCGGCGCCGGGGCCGGGCCACCGTGCGCAGATACGTGTGCTCCGTCTCGTCCAGCCGCAGGACCCGGGCGATCGCGTCCAGCACGGAGTCGGAGACGCGCTGTCCCCGTCCCTGCTCCAGACGGACGTAGTAGTCGACGCTCACCCCGGCCAGCTGCGCCACCTCCTCGCGGCGCAGGCCCGGGACGCGGCGCCGCCCGTACGAGGGCAGGCCCACCTCCTCCGGCCGGATCCGCCCGCGGCGCGAGCGCAGGAAGTCTCCCAGGTCCCCGTCCATGGTTTCGAGCGTAGCCGCGTGCCGGGGCGTGAGCCTGGTACTGCCAGACACAGGAACAACGCATCCCTGGGTGGGGCGGGCGCGGCGGCCGAGGGTGAGGGGTGTTCGCCGGCCGCCGGGGAGAGGCCCCGGTGGCCCCCTCACCAGGAGGAGTCCCATGTCGTACGAGAATCTGACCGGCCGTACCGCCGTAGTGACCGGAGCGGCGAGCGGGATCGGCGAGGCCGTCGCCGTGCTGCTCGCCGAGCGGGGCGCCCGGGTCGCGCTGCTGGCCCGGCGCGAGCAGCGGCTGGACGAGGTCGCCGCGAAGATCACCGCGGGCGGCGGCCGTGCGCTGGCCGTCGTCGCGGACGTCACCGACGACGCGTCCGTGGCCGCCGCCGTGGAACGGATCCACGAGGCGTACGGGCCCGTGGACCTCGTCGTCAACAACGCCGGCGTCATGCTGGGCAACCCCGTGGAGGCCGGGCGGCTGGACGAGTGGCAGCGGATGATCGACACCAATGTGACCGGGGTGCTGCGCGTCATCCGGGCGTTCACCGGCGATCTGGTGGCGGCCGGCGCGGGCCGCACGGCCGACCTGGTCGACATCTCGTCGGTCGGCGCCCATCTCGCGTTCCCCAACTACGCGGTGTACGGGGCCACCAAGGCCGCCGTCACGCATCTCTCCCAGTGCCTGCGCACCGAGTTCGGGCCGCGTGACGTGCGGGTGACCAATGTGGAGCCGGGGTTCGTGGAGAGCGAGCTGCGGCTGCACACCGACAACGCGGAGGTGGCGGGACAGGTCGACGGCATGCTGGAGGCCGTCGGGACGCTGGCGGCAGAGGAACTCGCCGATGTGGTGGCGTACGCGGTGAGCCGGCCCCGGCACGTGAACCTGCGGCAGATCATGGCGATGCCCACCCGGCAGGCGTGAGGGCGCCGGTCCACCGGGAGGCTCAGTCCTCCCAGCGGTCCTCGTCCTTGGGCCTGCGGCGCCAGCCCCGGAAGAAGCCGGGGTTGGTGCGCACCGCCTGGACGACGTTGACGCCGACGATGCCGACCCAGGTGACCAGCAGACCGGAGAGGCCGGCCACGCCGCCGCCGATCCCGGACAGCGGGATCGCCACGACCAGCGTGACGATGCCGAAGCCGAAGCGCTCGCCGAAGGTGTCCGTCGGCTTCGGCGACCGCGCGCCCCGCGCCACCACCATCTGCTGCTCGGCCAGCCGGCGCCGCAGCCGGCGCTCGACAGCCCCGTCGATGCGCTGGTCGACCTTCTCCATGAACGAGTCGACCAGCGCGGACTCGTAGTCCTCGCCCAGTTCCCTGCGTGCCTGCAAGGTGGCGTTCAGTTCCTTCTTGAGCTCGGTGTCCCGCGCGTCCATTCCGGTCATACGCCCAAGGTAGGGAGCGGGGGATACCACCGCACTGGGGTTAGCCCCCCTGTTCACCGGGGGGCGCGCCGGGCGTCTCACGGGTGCGGGGCCAGGCAGATCACGATCAGGCAACTTTCATGGCCATGACACTAATCCGAGCGTGAAGATCGTCCTCGTACAAATGATCTATCGATGGAGATGTGATGAGGGGCTTCCGCATCGGGAAGAAGATGGCCGCCTGCGCCACGTCCTTCGCGGCCGTGGCGGCTGTGATGGCGACCGCCGGTCCTGCCCAGGCCGCGACCTACAACGTCACCGACAACTGTGATGTTCCATGGATCAACTGCTCGTACGGTGATTTGTGGCTGTTCTACAACTCGAAGGAAATCGCCGTCCAGGACGGCTATTACAAGTCGGCGTTCACGTGGTTCTACGGCAACGTGTCCGACCACTGGGGGACGAGCCAGTACCAGGGATCGTCGCTGACGACCTACCGGTACGTCTTCGGCAACGGCGGCAACGGCAACGGCCAGTACATGAAGAACAACGCGGCGTCCGTGCAGAACTGCGCCCGGGACGACAACTACCGCGTCTACTACAACTCCGGCTACGGCGGCACCTCTCAGTACTTCGCGAAGAACGGCCCCTACGGCGACTGCAACATCACCAACCTGATCTCCGCCCTGAAGAACAACAACGCCTCCTCCCACTTCGCGTAAGAAGGACCCCCCCCCGTGAAGAACATCAAGCGGATCGCCACCGCCGTAGCCCTGACCGCTTCCGCTCTCCTGGTCAGCGCCTGCTCCTCCGGCACCACTGCGGACACGACGAAAAACGCGGCCGACGGCAGACCGATCGTGAACAAGGAGAACTGGCCCGAGAAGATACCCACCCGCGGCCTGACCAAGGATCTGACGCTGCCGCTGGAGGCGTACATGGCCTCCTACGAGGAGCAGGTCACCGTGGAGCAGGCCGCCAGTGATCTTCAGCAGTCCTGTATGAAGGACTACGGCATCGACCTGACGCTGCCGCGGGCGGGAGCCAACCCGCCTCCCAGTGACAACGACGCCAACATCGAACGCCGTTATGGCCTCACCGACCGGGCCGACGCCGAGAAGTACGGCTACGAGCTCCCCCCGGCGCTGCAGGAGCACACCCGGCAGACCCTGCGTGATCTGTCCGGTGTCGAGGTCGAGGTCCTGACCGGCCACACCAAGCCCGAACCGCCCAAGGCGCCCGGCGCGGCCTCGGCGGGCGAGCCGGTCGCCGCCCCGGACCAGGGCGTGAAGCCGGCTCGGGCGGAGTACAACGGGAAGAAGTTGAAGACGGGTGGCTGCGTCGGCTGGTCCAAGGAGCAGCTCGGCGTGCAGGACACCGACCCGGCCTTCGTGGCGCAGCTCGCCGGCGACAGCATGGAACAGTCCATGCAGGACGACAAGGTCATCAAGGCCGTCGCCGCATGGTCCTCCTGCATGGACGGCAAGGGACACACGGGACTTGCCGATCCGTACAAGGCCATGGACCAGGGGGTCACCATCGACGGGAAGCCGACGACGGAGTCCATCGCGCTGGCGGTCGACGACATCGACTGCAAGACGCAGACGGACCTGGTGAAGATCTGGTTCGGTGTGGAGTCCGCGATCCAGAACAAGCAGATCGCCGACAACAAGAGCCGGCTGACCGGCATCAAGGGGCAGCACGGCAAGGAAGTCGCCGCCGCGCGCCGGCAGATGACGGCTTCCGCCCAGTGAAGGCCGGTGCCGGAGTCTCCGGACGGTGGGTGGTCCGGGCGCTGTGTCTGACGGCGGCGGGGGTGCTGGCCGCCGGGTGTACGGACGGCGCGGCCGACAGTGCCCCGGCGTCGCAGCGGCCGGTGACTCCGAGCCCGGAGCAGAGCAGTCCGCAGGCGCGTCCGTCGCCGGTGCCTTCGGTGCACTCCGAAGGCCGGACGCGTGTCCTGGAGTACGGAGACCTGGTCGTCCGTGCCACGCCGGAAAGCAGCGGCGTGCGTACCGAGATCGAGGTGACCAATACCCACGAGCGGGATGCGACGTATTCGGTCCAGATCAGCATCGCTGACGGTGAGGGCTGGACCGCGCACAACCGGTTCTGGCTTCAGGATGTCCCTCCGGGCGAAACCGGCCGGGATGCTGCGGTGATCGGCTCGGAGGACATGGGTCCGCCTCCGCGGGTTCCGAAGATCTACGTCGACGAGTTCACTCCCGTCGTCGACCGAGAATAAGACGGGGAACACCTTCTGCCCCTGTTGGCGAACCCGAACGTGGTCGGAACGGACCGGGCGCAGGCGAAAAGCTCCCTCCCCGGTCCGATCGCCCGGCAACTGCGCGACAAGCCGCACCGCAACGCATCCCACGGCACCGGTGCTCGAACCATGAACGGCATCAGCGAAACGTTCGGTTCCATGGCCGGCATCGCGGAGCAGCGTACGGGACGGGCAGATCACGCATGGCTCACCGCGTTCAGCGGAGCCCTCGGTCGAGGCGGCGCAAGCCCGGGTGGCATCACCCGGGCCCTCTTCGACGCCCGCTGACCAGTTGAACAACGACAGCGTTCTCCCCCGGCGCTCTACGCAGACAAGGAAGGCCCGTGCACGTCCTCAAGTCAACGACCGCCGCAGCAGCTGTCATGCTCGCGGCAATATCGCTCGGCGCATGCTCGTCGTCCGGATCGGGCTCCGGCCCGGCGAAGGACCACACCCCGCTCGACCGGAGCCACTGGCCCGCGGAGACCCCTGCCTCAGGACTGGTCAAGGGCTTGGAGCTGCCGCTTGAGGCCTATATGTCCTCGTACGCGGATCAGGTCACTGTGGACACCGCGTTGCGCACCCTCCAGACGCGGTGCATGGCCGAGTACGGGCTCACCGTCGACCTGCCGCGCCCCGGTGTGAACCCGCCGCCGTACAGCAACGCCATGTCGATCGAGGCCCGTTACGGCGTCACCGACCGTACCCGGGCGGAGAAGTACGGGTACGGGCTGCCGAAGGAGCTGACCCGGAGCACCGAACCGGTCGACAAGGGGCTTTCGGGTGTGGAGGTCGAGGTGCTGACCGGGCGCACCAAGCCCGAGTTCCTTCCGCCCGAGGGCGCCGAGGGCGACGGGCCGTACTTCACCGGTGCGGACTCCGAACCCGCCCGCGCCCGGTACCAGGGCAAGAAGCTGCACGAGGGTGGCTGCGCCGGATGGTCCAAGCGACAGCTCAAGCTGAACGAGTCGGATGCGGGCCATGTCTCACAGCTCGCCTCGACAAGCCTCTCGGAGTCCCGGTCGCGCAAGCCGGTCAAGAAGGCCATCAAGGACTGGTCGGCCTGCATGAAGAAGCGGGGACGGTCCGCCGCGGACCCGTACAGGGCCATGGAGCAGGGCTACGCCAACGGTGACGGCACCACCGAAGACGCGATCGAGCTCGCGCTGGACGACATCGACTGCAAGGAGCAGACCCGTCTGATCGAGGTCTGGTTCAAGGCGGAGTCGGCAGTCCAGAAGCGGCTGATCGAGGAGAACAAGGACCAGCTCACCGCGGTCAAGACGCGCATGAGCAAGGTCCTTGCGGCCGCCAAGGCTGTCAAGTGATCGGAGAAGAAAAGAAGTTGAGACAGAGACGTATACGCCTGCGCGTGCCGCTCACCCTCGCGGTGACCACCGTGCTGGCGATACCGCTGAGCCTGCCGGCACAGGCCGGGGAACCAAAACCGCCCAAGGGCGCGGCGCAGGGCTGGAACGATGCCACGCAGGAGCAGAAGAAGCTCTCCCCGAAGCCTTCCGCGATCCCCGCGAAGGACCGCGCCGGACTGCTCGGCAAGGACTACGCGCAATCCGCCGACACCGCCGTCACCACGACCGGCGACGGCACCGGCTTCCACCTCCTCGCGGGCGAGGAGAAGGACGGCTATCAACTGCGCACGATAGCCAGCCTGTTCGAGGACGGATTCGCCTCGGACACCTGGATCGGCAACCACTGCGTCACCGGGTCCGGCAAGTACGCGGCCGTCTCGTACGCGCCGCGTATGTTCACCAACAAGCCCGAGCTGATGGTGCGCGGCGCGTTCACCGCAGTGGTCGATCTGCAGTCGGGCAAGGTCACCAAGCTGCCGTTCCAGTCGTCGCTCGCCTACTTCTCGCCCGGCTGCGGCCAGGGTGAGAAGGCGGTGTTCACCCAGCTCAGCCACGACGGTGACAAGAAGCAGCAGACCCGCCTGATCACCGTCGACGCGGCAACCGGCAAGGAGTCCGAGCCGGTCACGCTCGCAGGGGCGGTCACCTCGGCCATCCCCACCCGCGCGGGCATCGTCGCCGCGCACGGCAACAAGCTGGTACGGATCAACGGCACGGCCGAGAAGACACTGGCGTCCACCACGACGGTGCCGTTCGAGATCACCGCCGACGCCGACGGCGGCATCACCTTCATCGACCGCGAGCTGGACAAGAAGGCATCCAGGACGCCGACCAGCTGGGCCAAGCACCTCGACCGTGCCAAGGTCGAGAAGGGCCGGAAGAGCGAGCCCGTCACCGTCGTGTCCGGCAAGCTCGAAGCCTGGGACCTGACCCGCTCGGCACGCGGCGAGGTGTTCGTCACCGGTGCCGCCACGTCCGGAACGCTGCCGAAGCGGGTGCACAACCCGGGCAGACTCCCCAAGGGCGCGGCGATCTCCAGCCACGGCAGGACAGCGCTGACCACCACCTGGTCCGACGGGAAGACCACCCTGGTCAACCCGGAGGACGCGGCCGAGCCCCGCCCCGCGCGTACGGTCCTGCGCATGCTGGAGTCCGGCAGGTCCGTGACCCTCGATCTGCGTCCCGGTGCCCACCGCGTGGGCGACGAGGCCCAGGGGCGTGTCCTGTCGCCCGCCCTGCCCACCGGCGGCCCGGTCGAGTCCGGCCCGGACACGGCCAAGCAGAGCGAAGACGGCCTGTCCACGCAGACCGTCAGCACCCGGGCCCTCACCGCCCAGGCCGACAACCCCAGCGAAGGCACCGGGGAACGCTACTGCGCGGTGGCCCGCAACGATGCGAAGAAGCAGGCCTTCCAGCCCACCCCGCGCCAGGTCGAGTGGGCCGTGGACCAGGCCGTCGTCGGCGAGCTGAACTTCTACCGCGAAGGGAACTGGAAGAACACCGGGACCGGTGGCTACCAGCCGCAGGGCCTCTTCCCGCCGACCGTGCTCGCCGGTGACCCCAACGGCACCCTCGACAACGAGGACCCCGATGTCACCGACAAATGGCACATTCCCGCGCAGGTGATGCTCGGCATCACCGCGCAGGAGTCCAACATGTGGCAGGCCACCCGCTTTGCCGTGCCCGGTGTCACCGCCAACTCCCTGATCGGCAACTACTACGGTGTCGACTACGCCGCCGACGGTGAACAGCTCGACCCCTGGCGGATCAACTGGGCGGACGCCGACTGCGGTTACGGCATCACCCAGGCCACCGACGGTATGCGCCTCGCGGGCAGGACCAAGCCCGGCGAGACCGCCCTGTCGCCCCTCGCGCAGGAAGCCGTCGCCCTGGACTACACGGCGAACATCGCCGCCGGTGTGCGGATCCTGTCGGAGAAGTGGAACCAGACCTACAACGCCGGCATGACGATCAACGGCGGCCACCCCAAGTGGATCGAGAACTGGTTCTTCGCCCTGTGGGCATACAACTCCGGCTTCTACGACACCGCCGACTCACAGGGGCACTCGGGCGTCGGCTGGACCAACAACCCGGCCAACCCGCTGTGGAAGGCCAACCGCGTCCCGTTCCTGCAGAACGCGTCCGACCCCTCCGGTGACGACTACAGCCACGCCGCGCACCCGCAGGACTGGCCGTACCAGGAGAAGGTGATCGGCTGGGCGGCCCGCCCGATCTCGGCGATGTTCGCGCCCGGTGACTTCCAGGCGGGCTACCGTTCCGCGTGGTGGACAACCAACGAGGACCGCTCCAACGCCAAGCCTCCCGTCGATCTCTTCTGCACCGCGTCGAACTACTGCGACCCGTCCAAGATCGGCGACAACGACTCCAACGACCAGGGCCTGGGCGCCTGCACCCTCGACTCGGGCGACAGCGACACCAACCCGCACTGGCTCCACTGCTGGTGGCACGAGGAGATCACCAAGGAGCAGTGGAAGGACTGTGAACTGCTCGCCGAGTGCGGCAACGGTGTGCACCGCTTCAGTACGTCGTACGGCGAACAGGCGGATGCCGGCTCGTACCCGCCGAACTGCTCCGCCTCGGCCCTGCCCGCCAACGCCCTGGTGGTCGACGATCTGCCCGACGGCACCACACCCGCGGGAGTCGACACCAACCGCGGCTGCGGGGCGGTGAATTCCAGCGGCACGTTCAGCTTCACGTTCGTTCCGTGGGACACCCAGATGGATCTCACCGACGACGGGACGGACAACCCGACCACCGTCACGACGTATCCGGCGAAGATCGACACGCACCAGATCGGCGCGGGCTACGGCAACCACTTCTGGTTCACGCACACCCGCTCGCCGGAGTCCTACCCGGCCAACGCCAACCGGATGAAGGTCGCGGGCACGTGGAAGCTGAACGCTCCGCTGACCAACACCACGCGCCAGGCGAAGGTCTTCGCGCACATCCCCGACCACGGGGCGCAGACCTCCAACGCCGTCTACCGGATCCAGACCCCTGCCGGGGAAGAGGAAGTGGCCATCTCGCAGACGGCGAACGAGTCCAACAAGTGGGTGGACCTGGGCGCCTACGACTTCGGTGACCAGATCCCCGAGGTGCAGCTCGACAACTTCAACGGCGGCAGCGGGAGCGCGGACATCGCCTTCGACGCGCTGGCGTTCGTCCCGGGCACGTACAACGGCCTGAAGATGACCGGCAGCATGACGGCCGACCCGACCGCACCGGACCCGGCCCCGGTCGAGCCCGGCGAGGACATCACCGACAGCCTTTTCCCCGATGTCAGCGGGTTCTCGGCCGGCTCCGCCACGGCGGCGCCGATGGCGACCACCATGAGCACCGCGTCGTGCTCGACGGTGTCCCTCTCCATCACCCGCAAGCGCACCAACAGCTGTCTCCACGACGAGCTCTGGGTGAATCACTACTCGAACAACACACCGGACGGAAACGCGTCCTTCGACTACTACAACACGATCTACCTCGACCCGGCGAGTGATGAGTTCTCCCAGGTCACCACGATCAGGCTGAAGTCGATGAGCGGTGTGATGAACACCGTCGACATGGACTACCAGGCCAAGTGCCGCGGGTACTGCAACATCACCAGTGTCAACTGGGACGGGTCGAAGATCTTCAAGAAGGGCGACACGCTCCAGCGGACCGTCACCACGCGGTTCAAGTGGACGCCCAGCGGCGCCACCAAGAACACGATCACCCCGTACTGGTACTTCAGCGGTACGGCCAACGCCACTCCGATCGCGAATCCGCTCGAAGTCGAGAAGTCCAAGCTGGACATCCGCTGCGACAACGAAGTCCCCAACGCCGGCACCGGCTGCGTGTTCTCCGGCTACGACCCGACGTACGTCATGAACTCCAGGAAGTTCCCGGGGGCCGCCGCACACATCGACATGATGTGGCGCAAGACCAACATCGACTGGGGCAACCGCAACGGCGGCAAGCCGCTCACCTACCTGGCCAACAAGATGTCCGTCGACGGCTCCGGCAAGATTCAGTCGGACCGCAACCGGCAGCTCATCTGCAGCAGGCAGTGGAAGAGCTACAAGGACACCGGCCTGTTCAGTGACATGTGGACCCTGGAGGCAGGGGCGACACGGACCGACTCGAAGAGCTGTGACGAGTTCGCCTTCGCCAACTCCTTCCAGAGCGGCGGAAACTCCGCAGGCCCCAACCCCGTCAACTACAGCGGCAAGGAATGCGTGCAGACCTATGTCAGGCGCAACGCCGACGACACCATGACGCTGCACCTGCGTCCTGATGCCCCGGCACCGACGTGGAAGGAGCCCTGCGGCCGGTCCTCGATGTCGAACTGGCAGAACACCCAGTCGATGCGGCCGTTCGGCGACTTCATCAAGGAGCAACGCCTGATGGAGGACGACGACTACTGGCTCGACCTGGACGGATTCACCGCGCCCACACCGTGACCGGGCAATGAGAGGTGCCCCCCGGAACCACCGGGGGGCACTTCTGTTTCACAACCAGACGAGTCGTCCGTCGGCGATCGAGCAGGTCGGATGGCTTCCTTCGGCGATTTTCGTCAGCATTTCCGCCACGGAGTCGAAATAGTCGGCCAGTGATGCGTACTCGCCCGTGATCGTGTTCTCGCCCACGAACCACCGGCCGACACGGCCGTCCCGAACGTCGACGAACTTTCCTGTCCAGGCGTCCTGGTCCGACAGGAACGGGATCCACTCATTGCGCCAGAACGGGTTGTCCGGCTGATCCGGAGGGTTGATGCCACCGGGCACAGAGTGGTTCGCGTAGAGCTTCTCCATCGCCCGGATGCCCAGAAAGAAGCTTCCCTCGTCCGGAAACCCGTCGAAACCACAACACGCCACGTCGTCGTCCACGTCTTCCTCGGGAAGATCCAGATTGTTCTGCAACAGCCACGTGCGCAGTTCCAGAGGGAGCGGGATGCCCATCCGTTCCTCGGCGCCCGCGAGCATCTGTGCAGTGGCCGGTCCGGGCAGATCCGCATGATCGGCCGGGGCATGCTCCTGAAGAAGACTCATCACGCGGGACCAGCTCTCCACCACGCTCATTCCCCACGATCCCTCTCTGTACGAACGCCCTCTACGACCGGTGCCGACCGGAAAACCTCGCCGAATGGTACTCGGCGTGGATTGACTGCCCCCGCGGCACGGGTGTGCCCCTTGCCCGGCTGCATAACATCATGCAGAGTTCTTGATAGCTGAATAGGTTGTCCACGGATGGATGGACCCGAAGTGACGGATGACCGAAGGGTGAGACGGGATGTCCGGACTGAGGGGAGGTTGAGCTTGATGTCGTCTCGGATCGTGGACGCGTCGGATGTTGTGACTCCTGGGCGCACCGGCCTCGTCGTCCTCGACGGGATCGGGCTCGGCGTCGAGGACGTCGCACGCCTCGCCGACGGGGCCGCCCGGCCGGTGGCCGCGACCGACGCGATGAAGCGGGCCGAGGAGTCCTGGGACGCGGCCCGTCTCATCGCCGCGACCGGCCGCGTCTACGGCCGCTCCACCGGCGTCGGCGCGAACCGGAACGAGGACGTGCCCACCGAGGCCGCGGCCGAGCACGGCCTGCGCCTGCTGCGCAGCCACGCCGGCGCCATCGGCGAGGAGCTGCCCGCCCGGCAGGTGCGGGCCATGCTCGCCGTACGCGCCAACCAGCTCCTGGCCGGCGGCGCGGGCCTGCGCCCCACCGTCATCACCGCCCTGTGCGAGGCACTGCGGAGCGGCGCCCACCCGGTCGTCAACGAGTTCGGCTCGGTCGGCACCGGCGACCTCGCGGCGCTCGCGCAGACCGGCCTCGCGCTGGCCGGCGAGCACCCCTGGCGCGGCTCCGGGGCGCCGCAGCCGCAGCCGCTGGACAACAACGACGCCCTCGCGTTCATCAGCAGCAACGCCCTGACCCTCGGCCAGGCCGCCCTCGCCCTGCACGAACTGCGCGGCCTCATCGCCGCCACCCAGGTCGTCGCCGCCCTGTCACTGCTCGCCGTCGACGGCTCCCACGAGGCGTACGCCGCCCCCGTGCACACCGCCCGGCCGCACCGGGGCAGCACCGAGGTCGCCCGCCGGATGCGGGAGCTGATCGGCGCCGAGGACCGCCCCACCCCGCCGCTGGGCCGTATCCAGGACCCCTACGGCTTTCGTTGTCTGCCCCAGATACACGGCCCCGCGCACGACGCCGCCGACGCCCTGGAGCAGGTGCTCGCGGTGGAGATCAACGCCGCCGCCGAGAACCCCCTCATCTCCCCGGAGGACATGGCCGCCTACCACCACGGCGGCTTCTACCAGGCCCAACTCGCCCTCGCCCTGGACCACTTCCGGCTGGCGCTGACCCAGGTGGCCCGGCTGTCGACGTCCCGGCTCGCCACCCTGAACGAGCCCGCCTACACCCGCCTGAGGCCCTTCCTCGCCGATCAGGAACCCGCCTCCTCCGGTGTGATGATCCTGGAGTACGCCGCCGCTGCCGCCCTCGGCGACCTGCGCGCCTTCTCCGCCCCCGCCTCGCTCGGCCACGCTGTACTCTCCCGGGGCGTGGAGGAGCAGGCCAGTTTCGCCTCGCTCGCCGCACGGCAGACACTGCGCGCGTGCGGTGC
The DNA here is from genome assembly GCF_057710365.1 of Streptomyces sp. bgisy027. Taxonomy (NCBI): domain Bacteria; kingdom Bacillati; phylum Actinomycetota; class Actinomycetes; order Kitasatosporales; family Streptomycetaceae; genus Streptomyces; species Streptomyces sp. bgisy027. Next base: position 71,440 of record NZ_JBYIVZ010000027.1, on the reverse strand, counting down.
GTACCGTCTCGTCGTCGGCTGTGAACTCGTGGCCGCGGTACGGGCGTTGCGCCAGCGCGGCCTCGGGCCCGACGCTGAGCTTCCGATCGGCCGGGCGATGGAGCTGGCCGAGTCGGTGCTCGACGACGACCCGGCCGACCGTCCGCTCACCGACGACGTGACGGCGGCGGCCGCACTGCTTGACCGGTTCACGGAGATCTGGAGGGGGAGCGCGGGATGAGCGCGGACAGGAACACGAACGGGACGGACAGCCCCGCCGCGCGACTTCAGGCGCTCTTCGAAGGGCACCGGCTCACGCCGACCCAGCGGCGCATCGCGCACAGCATGGTGCGGCGGGCCGCCGACGTGCCGTTCCTGTCCAGCGTCGAGCTGGCGGAGCTCGCCGGGGTCAGCCAGCCGTCCGTGACCCGCTTCGCCGTCGCCCTCGGCTTCGACGGCTACCCGGCGCTGCGCAGGCACCTGCGCGAGGTCGCGCCCGTGGAGCAGGCCCCGGACGCCGGCTCGTACAACGAGTACCAGCAGGCCGTCGAGGCCGAGATCGAGAACCTGCGGCATCTGGCGGAGGTGCTCGCCGACCCGCGCCCGGTGCGGAAGGCCGGACGCCTGCTCTCCGCCTCGCGCCCGCTGCCGGTGCTCGGCCTGCGGGCGGCGGCCTCCCAGGCCTACGGCTTCGCGTACTTCGCCGCCAAGGTCCATCCGGACGTACGGCTGCTGCACGAGGGCGGCACGATGATCCACGACCGGATCGACGCCGCCGTACGGGCCGGGGCCACGGCCCTGCTCTGCTTCGCGCTGCCCCGGCATCCGCGCGAGGTCGTGGACACCCTCGCCTGCGCCAAGGAGGCCGGGCTGACCGTCGTGACGGTCGCGGACTCCGCGTTCGCGCCGGTCGCCAAGGTGTCCGACCTGCTGCTGCCCGCCGCCGTCGGCACGGGCCTCGCCTTCGACACGGCCTGCGCGCCGATGCTGCTGGGCCGGGTCCTGCTGGAGGCCATGTGCGACGACCTGCCGGACGCCCAGGCGCGGCTGGAGGAGTTCGACGCGCGGGCGGCGAACCGGGGGCTGTTCGTCGAGTGACCTCCCGAGAGATTCTTAAGGCTCGTCTCACGTTCGCTGGCTAGCGTGCGCGCACAGCGGCTGGACAGTGCTGAGACAGGAGGCGGAACGTGGCACGCGGTGGAGGACAGGGCCTGGCCAGGGTGGCCGTCGTCGTACGGGCCGGGGCGGGCCCGCTGTGGTGGCTCGGGGTGTTCGCGGCCGGCGTCGGCGTGCTGGTGCCGGGCTTCACGGGCCGCAGGATCGGCGTCCTGGCCGGCGCCGCGCTGTTCATCGTCACGGCGGCCGTGGTGGCGTCCGTACGCCGGGGGCGCTACACCGCGCTGATCGGCTCGGCCGCTCGCGCCGGCAAGCACGACGTGCTCCAGGTCCGCGCGGTCGCCGTGCGCAACTGGCGCCGGGGCCACCGCTGGTGGCTGGTCCTGGCGTTCCTCGCCGCGCTGGGCGCCGCGTTCGCGGTGCCGGCGGCCGGCGGGATGCTGCTCGCGGGATACGGAGCCGGGCTGCGGCTCAAGGCGGCGTGGCTCGGGCGGCGGGAGCGGGCCGAGGGCGCCCTGCTGTGGGTGCGGGTCGACTGGCTCGACGGCCGGGGCGGCCGCCCCGCAGGCAAGGCCGTGAAGGGCTATCGCACCACGGGTGTCGCCGCGGGCGACGCGGCCCCCGGCGGGGCCCGCCGCCGCACCGCGGCGCTCGTCTAGGTCAGACCTCCAGGTCCTCCTCGATCTTCTTCAACTGGTGCCGGGCCATCGCCAGGTTGGCCCGCTTGCCGTCGAGCACCAGATAGAGGAACAGGCCGTTGCCCCCGCGCCCGGCGATCAGCCTGATCAGGTGGTACTGGTCGGAGAGGGTGATCAGGATGTCCTCGATACCGCCCTTGAGGCCGAGGTGCTCCATCGTGCGCATCTTGGCGCGGACGACGTCGGTGTTGCCGGCGGCGGCGACATTGAGGTCGAAGCTCTTGCTGCCGCCCAGCGTGCCGAGCGCCATCCCGCTGGTGTAGTCGACGAGTGCGACCCCGGTCGCGCCCTCGATCGAAGCGAGGCATTCCTTCAGGGTGGTCTCGGTGTTGGCCATGACGTGTCTTCCTCTCAACTTTCGTTAGTGGTGCGCGCGTTGGCGGTGGTGCGTGCGGAACGCGCGGTCTTCGTGCGAGTGGGCATGGGTCTGGCGGGCTCCTTGGCGGAGCTCTTGGCGGGGCTCCTGCGCACAGGCAGCGCCTCCGCGTCGACGAGCTCCCCGATCCGGGCACCGGCCCGGCGGCCCTCCAGATGGAGCCGGCCGACGTTGACGCGGTCCGTCGCGAGCAGGGTCAGCACGGCGGTACGGCCCGCCGCGTACGTCGCGACATAGCCGTCGGTGCCGCGGACGAGCAGCTCGCGCAGGTCGCCCCGGCCGGTCGCGTCCGTCATCCGGACCGCGACGCCGAGTGCGGCGGCGGTCAGGGCGGCGAGGCCGTCCGGTTCCACGCCGGGCGTGTCATGGGCGATCACGAGGCCGTCCACGCCGGCCGCGAGCGCCCCGGTCAGCTGGGGCACACGGGCTCTGAGCCGGCGGAACTCGTCGAGTATCGGGGCCTCGGCCGCCATCAGGTTTCTCCTCTCGGCTCGGGACCGCTGCGGTGGGCGAGGCACCCCACCCGGCTCGCGGTCCTCGAAGGGTTTGCGGTCAAAGGGCCTCCAGCGCATCCCTGACCCTCTTCAGCAGCGCGACGTAGGGATCGGCGGCGGCGTCGGGCGGGGGATCCGGAGCGGGCGGCGGCTGCGGGGACACCAGCCCCGCGGCGGCCAGCCGCCTCAGGTGCACCAGCGTGTGGAACGCCGGCCTGCCCAGCTCCCGGGCGATGTCCGCGGCCCGGCGCACGCCGTCCACTCGCTCCAGCACGGCCGCCTGCCGGGACGGCACCACGGGCGCCGCGACCGGGTCGGCCCGGATCAGGGGCGCCGCGTCGGTCGCCGGGTCGGGCCAGATACGGCGCAGCAGGGCGCGGCGGCGCAGCGTCTCGTGCTCCAGCTCGGCCACCGGCACCGGATGAACCGAGGCGAGCCAGTGCGCGGTGCCGTAGCGGAAGCGGCCGGGCGTGCTGCTCGGGCCGAGCGCGAAGTACGCGGCGTCGTACAGGGCGCTCACCTGCGCCAGCTCCAGCGCGCCCGGCGTGACGCCGTGGCCCAGGAGCCGTCCCTGCTCGGCGCTGTCCTCGATGCCCTGCCAGGTCTCGGCGTCCAGTGCGCCGTGAGCCGTCAGCAGCATGCCGAGGCTGGGCGCGAGCGGGCTCTCGGCGTGCACGACCCGGCCCTCGGCCAGGTGGAGCGTGCCGTGCTCCCGCTCCAGCACGCCGGTGGCCTGCTCCTCGGCGAGCCGGGTCAGCATCGGCGAGACGCCGCCCCCGGCCTGCTTGAGGGCCACCTGCCGGTCCCGGACCGGCAGCCGCGGCGGCGGGGTGCTCGCGATCACGGTCATCCCAGCACCAGCCGTTCGGCCATCTCGCCGAGCCGGATACGGGCCAGCGCGAGATTGCCGTCCGCGCGGGCCAGCCACAGGTACAGGAACACGCTGCTGTCGAACGACGTCGGCACGAACCGCAGCACGTGGTAGCTGTCGCGGTTGCTGAGGATCAGGTCCTCGACCGGCGGATCCACCGGGTCCGTGTCGTCCTCGGTGCCGAAGGCCCCCTGCTCGGCGGCCAGCCGGGCCAGTTCGGCGGCCTCGGCCGCGGCCGTCTCGTGATCTCCTCCCGGTGGGTCGCCCACGGTGCCCAGGGCCAGCCCGCTGGTCCAGTCGACCAGCGCGGCGCCTCGCGCACCGGGCAGCCGCATCGTCTCCAGCAAGCACTCGTCGATTCCGGGCACCGTCGCTCCCCTCCCGCCGCGGGGTTCGGCTGAGTGACCGCCAAACTACGCAACGTGTGTGCGGCGAGTGAGCGTTCAGGCATTTTCCAGTGGAACATGCGCCGGAGGACTAAGGTGGGTCAACTGGCCCTGCTTTCGGTCCAGTTGATCACGTATGGCCTACTGCTCCGCGTCGGCGTGCGTCAACGGCTCTTCGGCGCGCTCAGGGTGGTGAGCGATGCCGCGTGCGCCCCTCCCGATTCGGCCACGATCTCGTCGAGCGACTGTGCCTCGCGCACCGTCGCGAAGGCGATGGTGCCGCCGGCGTCCGGTGCGAAGCCGTGAACGCCGGGCCGGGCAAGGGAGTTGTACGCGTAGTGGTGGGCGAAGTAGTACGCCCCCGTGTCCAGCGCCGCCGCGAAGTCGCCCTGCTCCAGCAGCGGCAGCGCGCCGCCCTCGGCGAGCAGGTCGCCGGAGAAGCAGGCCGGCCCGGCCACGTCCTGCACCACGTCCGGACCGTCCTTCGGGCGCCCCTTGCCGTCGTACGCGGCGATCCGCAGCGGCCAGCTCCCCGGCGCGTACACCGTCCGCGTGGCGACCTGCACGCCCGCGTGCGTGACCGCCACCGGCCGCCCGCCCGCGCTCTTGGCGTACTCGACCCGCGCCACGATCGTCCCGTGCTTGGCGAGCAGCGACCGCCCGAACTCCGTGACCAGGCCGTAGCGCCCGTCGAACAGCCCCGGCACCGCCTCGCTCAGCAGCCGCGCGTACTGCGCGTACGTCGGCGTGGTCGCGTCCGACGCGAAGTTCACCGGCAGCCCGCCGCCGATGTCGAGGGTGTCGATCTGCCGCCGCCCGATCCGCCGGTTGATGTCCTCGGCCAGCGCGTACGCCTGCGTGACCCCCTGGACCATCAGCGACAGCGGGATGCCCTGCGAGCCGGTGTGCGCGTGCAGCCGGGTCAGCCACGGGCGGTCCCGATACGCCTGTACGACCCACTCGCGCGCCCCCTCGTCGCGCAGCGCCACCCCGAACTTCGAGGTCGCCGTGGCCGTCGAGGTCGCCTCGATCGAGCCCCCGCCGACCTGCGGATTCACCCGGATCCCGAGCGGTGAGCGGCTGGCGGCGGAGCTCATCAGGGCGTCGATGCGCGCGAGCTCCTGCGGGTTGTCGGCGTTGACGGCGATGCCCAGTGCCAGTGCCTCACGCAGCTCGGCCGGTGTCTTGGCGGGGGAGTCCAGCACCGTCACCTCCGGGCCGAGCCCCGCCGCCCGCGCCAGCGCCAGCTCGCCCGGGCTCGCCACCTCCGCGCCGATGCCCTCCTCGCGCAGCAGCCGCAGCACCGGCACCAGCGGGGTCGCCTTCACCGCGAAGGCGTGCAGCACCGGGGTGCCGGGTGCCACCACCGCGTCGAACGCCGCCCGCAGGGCCGCCGCCGACTCCCGGATGCCCATGACGTCGAGCAGGCCGACGATGGGCGCGGAGGGCCCGAGCAGCCCCTGCTCCACGGCCGCCCGCACCGCGTCGTCGCGCCGTCCCACCCGTTCCGCGTCCCCGGCCGGGATCTCGATTCCGTTGCCCACAACATCCCCCGTCATGTCGTTGTACGAGCCCATGCATCCAGCCAAACACCAGAGCGGCGGCAGTGCGGGCGCACCGATCTATTGACTAGTTCTATTCAGGAAGTCAGGATGTGAATATCCATCTCAACAGTCCGCAGTCACAGTCCGCTGGGAGGCAGACCATGTCAGGACCCCGCCCGCCCGTCTCCCACCACCACCCCCGAACAAGGCCCTACGGGCCGCCCCCCGGTGGTGTCCGAGCACCGCGCGGTACGGAACTGAGCGCCCTGGGATGGCAGCAGGAAGCCGCTCTGCGGATGCTCCAGAACAACCTCGACCCCGAGGTCGCCGAGCACCCCGACAAGCTCGTCGTCTACGGCGGCACCGGCAAGGCCGCCCGCGACTGGCGCTCCTTCGACGCCATGGTGCGCACGCTGAAGGGCCTCAAGCAGGACGAGACGATGCTCGTCCAGTCCGGCCGTCCCGTCGGCGTCATGCAGACCCACGAGTGGGCCCCGCGCGTCCTCATCGCCAACTCCAACCTCGTCGGCGACTGGGCCAACTGGGAGGAGTTCCGCCGCCTGGAGGCCCTCGGCCTGACCATGTACGGCCAGATGACCGCCGGCTCCTGGATCTACATCGGCACCCAGGGCATCCTCCAGGGCACCTACGAGACCTTCGCCGCCGTCGCCGCGAAGAAGTTCGGCGGCACCCTCGCCGGGACGATCACCCTCACCGCCGGCCTCGGCGGCATGGGCGGTGCCCAGCCGCTCGCCGTCACCATGAACGACGGCGTCGCCATCTGCGTCGACTGCGACCCGCGCGCCATCGAACGCCGCATCGAGCACCGCTACCTGGACGTGAGGGCCGACAGCCTCGCCCACGCGCTCCACCTCGCCACGGAGGCCCGCGACCAGCGCAAGCCGCTGTCCATCGGCCTCCTGGGCAACGCCGCCGAGCTGCTCCCGCAGATGCTCGCCGAGGGTGCCCCGATCGACATCGTCACCGACCAGACCTCGGCCCACGACCCGCTGGCCTACCTGCCGGTCGGCGTCGCCTTCGAGGACATGGCCGACGCCGCCGCGAAGGACCCGGCCGGGTTCACCCAGCGGGCCCGCGAGTCCATGGCCAGGCACGTCGAGGCCATGGTCGGCTTCATGGACGCCGGCGCCGAGGTCTTCGACTACGGCAACTCCATCCGCGGCGAGGCCCGGCTCGCCGGATACGACCGGGCGTTCGCCTTCCCCGGCTTCGTCCCCGCCTACATCCGCCCCCTGTTCTGCGAGGGCAAGGGCCCCTTCCGCTGGGCGGCCCTGTCCGGCGACCCGGCCGACATCGCCAAGACCGACAAGGCGATCCTGGAGCTCTTCCCGGAGAACGAGTCCCTGCACCGCTGGATCAGGATGGCCGGCGAGCGGGTCCACTTCCAGGGCCTGCCCGCGCGCATCTGCTGGCTCGGCTACGGCGAGCGGGACAAGGCCGGCGAGCGCTTCAACGACATGGTGGCGAGCGGTGAGCTGGCCGCGCCGCTGGCGATCGGCCGCGACCACCTGGACTGCGGTTCGGTGGCCTCCCCCTACCGCGAGACCGAGGCCATGCTCGACGGCTCGGACGCGATCGCCGACTGGCCGCTGCTGAACGCCATGGTCAACGTGGCCTCCGGCGCCTCCTGGGTGTCCATCCACCACGGCGGCGGCGTCGGCATGGGCCGCTCCATCCACGCCGGCCAGGTGACGGTGGCCGACGGCACGAAGCTCGGCGGCGAGAAGATCCGCCGGGTACTGACCAACGACCCCGGCATGGGCGTCATCCGGCACGTGGACGCCGGTTACGACATCGCGGAGTCGGTCGCCGACGAGCGGGGCGTGCGAGTGCCGATGCGCGAAGGTGACGACGCGTGACGGACGTTGAGGGCGGGCACGGCAAGGCTCCGGCTTCGCCGGGTGCCGGTCAGGGCGGCAGTTCCTTCCACGAGATGTGGCGCGACCTGCTCCCCATCGGCCGGCACCCCGACTCCCACGGCTACCGCCGCTTCGCCTGGACCGGGGCCGACCTCGACTGCCGGGCCTGGTTCCAGGACCAGGCCGAGGCACGCGGGCTCACCTACGAGGTCGACCGCAACGGCAACCAGTGGGCCTGGCTCGGTGACCCCGCCGCCGGGGACGCCGTCGTCACCGGGTCGCACCTCGACTCCGTGCCGGACGGCGGCGCCTTCGACGGACCTCTCGGCGTGGTGTCCTCCTTCGCCGCGCTCGACGAACTGCGCGGCCGGGGCGCGGACCTCGCGAGGCCCCTCGCCATCGTCAACTTCGGCGACGAGGAGGGCGCCCGCTTCGGGCTCGCCTGCGTCGGATCCCGGCTCACCGCCGGACAGCTCACCGTGGACAGCGCCCACAAGCTGACCGACGGCGACGGAGTGAGCCTGCCGCGGGCCATGGAGGCCGCCGGATACGACCCCGGCACCCTCGGGGCCGACCCGGAGCGGCTCGACCGCATCGGTGCCTTCGTCGAACTCCATGTCGAGCAGGGCCGGGCGCTGGACCTCTCCGGCGACCGGGTCGGTATCGCCAGCGCGATCTGGCCGCACGGCCGGTGGCGGTTCGACTTCCGGGGCGAGGCCAACCACGCGGGCACCACCCGCCTCGTGGACCGGCGCGACCCGATGCTGACGTACGCCGAGACCGTGCTCGCGGCCCGCCGCGAGGCCGAACTCGCCGGCGCCGTCGCCACCTTCGGCAAGATCGCCGTCGAGCCGAACGGCGTCAACGCCATCCCGTCCCTGGTGCGCGGCTGGCTCGACTCCCGGGCCGAGAACCAGACAAGTCTCGACACCGTCGTCGGCGGCATCGAGAAGGCGGCCCGGAGCTACGCGGACGCGCACGGGATCGAGCTCGACGTCGTCCGCGAGTCCTTCACGCCCGTCGTCGAGTTCGACCACGCCCTGCGCGACGAACTGGGCCGCATCCTGGGCAAGGACACCGACCTCACCGTGCCCGTCCTGGGCACCGGGGCCGGACACGACGCCGGGATCCTCTCCGGGCGCGTCCCGACCGCCATGCTGTTCGTACGCAACCCCACGGGCGTCTCGCACTCCCCGGCGGAGTTCGCCGCCGAGGACGACTGCGTGGCCGGGGTCATCGCGCTCGCCGACGTACTGGAAGGGCTGGCCTCCAGGTGACGACCAAGACCTACTGGCTGGAGCACGCCTGGCTCGACACGCATGTCGCGTCGGGCGTCGCCCTGACCGTGTCCACAAGCGGCTCCGCCGCGGGGACGGACGGTCGCATCGCCGCCGTCCGCACGGACGTCCCCACCCCGCCGCCCGGCGCGGAGATCCTGCGCGGTCTCACCCTCCCCGGGCTGGCGAACGCGCACAGCCACGCCTTCCACCGCGCCCTGCGCGGCACCGTCCAGGTCGGCTCGGGCACCTTCTGGACCTGGCGCGAGGTCATGTACTCCGTCGCCGACCGGCTGACCCCGCAGACCTATCACGCGCTCGCCCGCGCGGTGTACGCCGAGATGGCGCTGGCCGGCATCACCTCGGTCGGCGAGTTCCACTACGTCCACCACGCGCCCGGCGGCACCCCCTACGCCGACCCCAACGCGATGGGTGAGGCCCTCATCGCGGCCGCCGCCGATGCCGGTGTCCGCATCACCCTCCTCGACACCGCCTATCTCTCCTCCGGCTTCGGGCAGCCGCCCACCGCCCACCAGCTCCGCTTCTCCGACGGGAACGCCGAGGCCTGGGCCGCACGCTCTTCACTTCTCAAGGAACGGGATCACGCACGGATCGGGGCCGCCGTCCACTCCGTACGGGCCGTGCCCGCCGACCAGCTTCAGACCGTGGCGCGGTGGGCCGAGGAGCGGCGGGCGCCGCTCCATGTGCACCTGTCCGAGCAGACCGCCGAGAACGAGGCGTGCCTGGAGGTCCACGGCTGCACCCCCACCCAGCTCCTCGCTCTGCACGGTGTCCTCGGGCCGCGCACCACCGGCGTCCACAACACCCACCTCACCGCCGAGGACATCTCCCTCATCGGCGGCAGCGGCACCGGCACCTGCATGTGCCCGACCACCGAGCGGGACCTCGCGGACGGCATCGGTCCGGCCGTCGCCCTCCAGAACGAGGGCTCACCGCTGTCCCTCGGCTCCGACAGCCACGCCGTGGTCGACCTGCTCGAAGAGGCACGCGCGATGGAGCTCAACGAGCGCCTGCGCACCCGCACCCGCGGTCACTGGACGGCGGCGGCCCTGCTGCGGGCGGCCTCCGCCGACGGCCACGCGGCCCTCGGCTGGGACGAGGCGGGCACCCTGGAGGCCGGCGCGCTCGCCGACTTCACGACGATCGCGCTCGACTCGGTCAGGACGGCAGGGCCGCTTCCGCGGCTCGGGGCCGAGACGGCCGTATTCGCCGCGTCGGCAGCGGACGTGTCGCATACGGTCGTGGCGGGCCGGCACGTCGTGCGGGACGGGGCCCACACCCTCGTACCGGATGTGCCGAAGGCCCTCGCGGACGCCGTCGCAGCCCTGCGCGGATGATCCCGGGCCGCCCGTCCGCGCGGCCCGCCTCCGCCCCCGAACCCGACCCCACCGCCGACCAGGCAACCAAGGACGCCATGAGCAACGCGACGACCGTCAGCCCCGCCCACTCCGCGAGCACCGCAAGCACGCTCATCACCAACATCGCCGCCCTGGTCACCAACGACCCCTCCCTCGGTGACAGATCCCCCCTCGGACTGGTCCAGGACGCCGCGGTCGTCATCGAGGGCGACCGCGTCGTGTGGACCGGTGATCAAAGCAAAGCACCCGCCACTGACAATCGGATCGACGCAGGCGGCCGGGCCGTCGTCCCCGGCTTCGTGGACTCCCACTCGCACCTCGTCTTCGCGGGCGACCGCACCCAGGAGTTCAACGCCCGGATGTCGGGGCGGGCGTACAGCGCGGGTGGCATCCGCACGACGGTCGCGGCGACCCGGGCGGCGAGCGACGGGGAACTGGAAGCCAACCTCACCCGCTACCTCCACGAGGCCCTGCGCCAGGGCACCACCACCTTCGAGACCAAGTCCGGCTACGGCCTGACCGTCGAGGACGAGGCCCGCGCCCTGCGCATCGCCGCCGCCCACACCGACGAGGTCACCTACCTCGGCGCCCACATCGTCCCGCCGGACCACGCCGAGGACCCGGCCGGCTACGTCGCCCTCGTCACCGGCGAGATGCTCGACGCCTGCGCCCCGTACGCCCGTTGGGTCGACGTCTTCTGCGAGAAGGGCGCCTTCGACGGCGACCAGGCGCGCGCGATCCTCACCGCGGGCAAGGCGAAGGGCCTGCACCCGCGCGTCCACGCCAACCAGCTCACCTACGGCCCCGGCGTGCAACTCGCCGTCGAACTGGACGCCGCCAGCGCCGACCACTGCACCCACCTCACGGACGCGGACGTCGACGCCCTCGCGAACGGCCGAACGGTCGCCACCCTGCTGCCCGGCGCCGAGTTCTCCACCCGCGCCGAGTGGCCGGACGCCCGCCGCCTGCTGGACGCGGGCGTCACCGTCGCCCTGTCCACCGACTGCAACCCGGGCTCGTCGTTCACCTCGTCCGTGCCGTTCTGCATCGCCCTCGCGGTACGGGACATGGGGATGACCCCGGACGAGGCGCTGTGGTCCGCCACGGCCGGCGGGGCCGCCGCCCTGCGCCGCGACGACATCGGCCGCCTCACCCCGGGCGCCCGCGCCGACCTGCTCCTGCTCGACGCCCCGAGCCATGTCCACCTGGCCTACCGGCCGGGCGTACCGCTGGTCAGCGGGGTGTGGCGGAGCGGCGTGCGCGAGGTCTGAGGCCGCGGGGGCGCCGGGCCGTCCGGGTCAGGACGCCCCCGCCCGCCACCGCTGGGCGGAGCTCCCGCTCACAGGCTCCAGCGACAGCACGTCCCCGGCACCGCCGTACGGTGTCACGGCCGTCCCGAAGGCGATGGCGGGGCGGATGAGCCCCGCGCCGTCCACCACGAACATCAGGTTCTGCCCGTTGCGGCCGTCCACCGAGTCGCACGACCAGATGCCGACGCCCCGGTCCGTCGAACCCCGGCTGTCCAGGCAGAAGCCGGGATCGGCGGCCGACTGGAGGACACCGCGATCCGCGTCGACCCGCCAGCGCTGAGTACTGGACGACGTGCAGGACGCGGTGATCACGTCGGTGCCGTTGAAGAACGCGCCGCCCACGTCCAGGCACAGTCCCGAGTCCACGTTCACGACCTGGGCGTACGTGCCGCCCGGCGGGCGCGTGGGCGACGGCGTGGGCTTCGGGCGGGCCGTCTTCGTCGGGGACGGACTCCTGGTCGGCGACGGGGACTTGGAGGTCCGCGACGGTGACGGGGAGGGCGACGGCGATGTCGGCGTCGCCGAGACCGTCGCCGTCACGGTCACCGCGACCGGCGGCACGCGCGCCGGGGTGCTCGCCGAACCCACCGGGTCCTGCGGCGTCGATCCGCCCTGCGCCACCAGGAACGCCACCAGGGGCAGCAGCGCCACGCCCAGCGCCGCCGACACCAGCACCACCCGACGGCGCTCCAGCGGCCCGCCTCCGCCCGGCAGGCTCCGGCCCGGGCGGACGCGCCGCGCGGCGAGACCCCCCGCCGGCGTCCCGGCCGACTCGCCCGCGCCGCCCGCCACGTACCCCGTCCCGCCCCACGGCAGCAGCCCCTCCGCGAGCGCCGTGCGCGGGGAGTCCCGCAGCGCCGACAGCTCCTCGTGCGCCGTCGTGCAGTGCGGGCAGTGCGTCATGTGGGTGTGCAGATCGGCGCTGCCGCGGGGACTGTCCGGCCGTACGGACTCCTCGATGAGCCGGCCGAAGTCGACGCAGTCCGGGTCGTCGGAGGCTGCCAGGCGGGCGCGCAGACAGGCGCGGGCCAGCAGCTGGCGCGCCGGGTCCGTGCCGTAGGTGACGTCCTCGCGGGTCAGGCCGAGGAGGGACGCGGTCCGCTCCACCGGCTCCCGCTCCACGACGCCGTACCAGATCAGGCCCTGGGTGCGCGGCGGCAGGGACTGCAGCGCCGTGAGCATGGGCGGGACCGGGCCGCCGGGACCGGCGGTGTTGAGGACGAGCAGCAGGCCGGCGTCCAGGCCGGCGGCCCGTTCGTCCATCGCCCAGGACCCGGCCGTCCGGGCGGTCAGCAGCAGGAGCTGGAGCCGCCAGGGGACGCCGGGGTCGATGCCGCGTGCCGTCTGACGGGCCGCCAGGGTGAATGCCTGGGCCGCCAACTGCCGCGCCATGGAGTCGTTCGGGGTGCACTGCCGGGCGTAGGCGAGGACGTGAGCGTGATGGCGGGTGCGGAGCTCCTGGAGCGCCTGGTAGGCGGTGGCCGTGTCGGCACGCAGCAGTTCGGTGAGCCGTGCGTCGGACGCGCCCGCGTGGACTCCGTGGGCGTGTTCCTCACGGCCATGGCCCCTGTCGTCGTCGGCCCGAGCCATTGCGCCGCCTCCTTGCAGCCTTGCGACCCGCCCGGAGTCCTGGCCTACCGGCGGGTACGACGGCTCATAGTGGAGGAAGCCGGGCCGTGGGGAAAGGGTTTCTGTGGGTAACCCGTGAGCTGTCGGTGAAAGATCCGAACGCACCGTGCCCGGTGCGTTCGGTGAAAGATCCCAACGCACTGTGCCCGGTGCCCCGTCGACAGGTTCGGCGGGGCACCGGGCACAGTGCAGGTCGGCATGCGGGAGACGCCGCTCCGGGACCGGTCGGCGGTGGACCGGTCATTCCTCGAGCGTCAGTCCCTTTCTGAGTCTGGTCAGGGTCCGCGACAGCAGGCGCGACACATGCATCTGGGAGATGCCGAGTTCCTCGCCGATCTCCGACTGGGTCAGGCCCGCGACGAACCGCAGGGACAGGATCTTCCGGTCCCGGGGTGAGAGTTCGGCGATGAGGGGCTTGAGGGACTCGACGTACTCGATGCCCTCGATGCCGTGGTCCTCGTAGCCGATCCGGTCGGCCAGCGCGCCCTCGGCGTCGTCCTCCTCGGGCTGGGCGTCCAGCGAGGAGGCGGTGTAGGCGTTCGAAGCCGCCATGCCCTCGACGACCTCGTCGTTGGTCAGACCCAGGCGCTCGGCCAGTTCCGCCACCGTCGGGGCGCGGTCGAGCTTCTGCGCCAGCTCGTCACCGGCCTTGGCCAGGTCGAGCCGGAGCTCCTGAAGGCGGCGCGGCACCCGCACCGACCACGACGTGTCGCGGAAGAAGCGCTTGATCTCACCGATGATCGTCGGCATCGCGAAGGTGGGGAACTCCACGCCACGGCTCAGCTCGAACCGGTCGATCGCCTTGATCAGGCCGATGGTGCCGACCTGGATGATGTCCTCCATCGGCTCGCTGCGCGAGCGGAAGCGGGAGGCGGCGAACTTGACCAGCGCGAGGTTGAGTTCGACGAGGGTGTTGCGGACGTACGAGTACTCGTGGGTCCCTTCCTCCAGCGACTCCAGCCGCTCGAAGAGAGTCTTGGACAGGGCCCGCGCGTCCACCGGGCCCACCTCGTCGTACGGGGGGATGTCCGGAAGACCCGCGAGCGCGTCGTCCTGGTCGACGAAGTCGCCTTCGTGGACGACGGCGACCGATTCGCCGCGGGGCTCGCCGGAATCCGGATGCTCCGGGTGGGATGCCGACGTCGCGCTCTGGGTATGCGATGCGTCGAGCCGGGGTGACATGATGTCCTCCATCGTTCTCGGCATATGGCTGCCGAAGCCTGTCGTGCACTGCGGTGTGCGGCGCCTCCAAGCCGGCCGAGTCGGTTACGTGTCTCTACTAGCCCTACCCGCTTTCCCGAGCCCACCGCAAGTGCGCTCTGGTCCGAAATGTCCGATTCTGTGTGGATGTTCGGGTGTGTAGGAGCCGTAGGAAGGCGTAGTGTTCGAGAGCGTCAGTCAGCAGCCACGACGTCGGGAGTGAGACACGGCATGGACCGCGGGACGGTCGGCAGCACACAGTCTGGCCGACTTCTGGTCGAGGTGCGGGAAGAGGGCTCCAGTGCCGTCGTGACCCCGGCGGGTGAGTTGGATCACCACACCGCCGATCTGTTGCGTGAGCCACTCGAGGACTGTCTCGGCAAGGGCTTCAGCCGACTGGTCGTCGACTGCTCGCGGCTCGAGTTCTGTGACTCCACGGGGCTCAACGTGCTGCTGGGGGCGCGGCTGAAGGCGGAGGCCGCCGGTGGCGGGGTGCATCTCGCGGGCATGCTGCCCGTGGTCGCGCGCGTGTTCGAGATCACGGGGGCCGAGGCGGTCTTCACGGTCCACGACTCGCTGGAAGAGGCCCTGGCCGACGGGCCCGACGGCGCCGGCTGACCCCGGGCGTCGGGCACTGCATCAGACGTCACATCATTCGGCCCGAATACAGGGGTGTTCCCTGGGCCCGGTAGGGCAGGAGACACCCTGAACCTGTCGGCTGTGATGTCGGCCACCGGGGGTGGGGGACTGTGACCGACGTATCAGGCAAGGACGTGTACCGGCGTACTGACTCTGCGTACTGACTTGTGAATCGTGTGAATGTTGAACTGGTGAATCGGTGAGGTGAAGCGCTGATGAGCACCACCCGGCCTTTCTCGCCGGGCGACCGCGGCCCTGAGCCCAGCGGCGCTTCCGGAGCGTCCGAGGGGGGCGTGCCAGGGTCCGGGGCCGCCGAGCGGGGCGCGCCGGCGGCGGGAGCGTCCGGCGGGGGCGCTGTGCCGTCCTTGAGGCCCGAGGAGTCCCAGGCGTCCGCGGAGACGCCGGCTGGGCGTCAGGTCCGCAGGCTGGACTTCACGGACCAGAGCGGGGTCGTCCCGCTCGCCCGTGACTTCGCCCGGCAGGCGCTGTACGCCTGGAACTGGTTGCCCGCGGCCACCGCCGACCAGCGCGCCGCCGCCGAGGACGTCCTGCTCGTCGTCTCCGAGCTGGTCACCAACGCCTGCCTGCACGCCGAGGGGCCCGAGGAGATGTGGATCGCCTGCGACAACAAGGTGATCCGCATCGAGGTCACCGACCGGGGCACCGGCCAGCCTGCCCCGCGCACCCCGCACCGCTCGGGGCGCCCGGGCGGCCACGGCATGTTCATCGTGCAGCGGCTGTGCCTGGACTGGGGCGTCGTGCGCACGCCCGGCGTCGCGGGCAAGACGGTGTGGGCGGAGCTGGGCGCACCGGCGTAGGGCGCCCGTCCGGACACGGTGGAAAATCGGTTCCGCGCTGCCCTTACGCTGCTCCACGCTCCACGCTCCACGCTCCCCGCTCCCCGCGACGCGCCGACGGAGACAAGTGGCCGGGTCCGCGAGCCGGGAGAGCCGCCCGTCGCCGGAGGTCCGGCTGCCCGGACCGGGCGGGTACGCCGAGGTCGGCCCGGTGTCGAACGCCCGTGAGTACCAGGCCCGGCGCGGCGGCATCGGGTACCGCCCGGCCGGCGGCGGCAAGGCGGCGTAGGTCCACACCCTGAACGCCTCGGGCCTGGCCACCAGCCGGCTGGTGCCCGTGCTCCTGGAGCGGCACCGGCGCGAGGACGGGACGGCGGCCGTGCCCGAGGTGCTGCGCCGGTGGGGGCCGCCCGAAGTGCCGGGCCCGGCCCGACCCTGAGTTACCGGCGGTCACCCCTTCCTCTCGGTGCACGCCGGATCGCCACAACTCCGGTGTGCGCCGTGTCTTCCTTCCTCAAGTCCCCGGGCGTACCTTGACGGCCGATCTGATGTGCCGTCAGGAAGCGAGGGGACCGTGTCGAAGCAGAAGCGAACCGCCGCGCTCGCGACCGCCGCGGCCCTGGCCGGATCGGCGGTGCTGATGGCCGCCCCCGCGGCCAGGGCCGAGGTCGTCGACGTCAACTACGCCTGCAAGACGCCGATCGGCGACAAGAGCGCCGTCTCGCCGATCGACATCAAGGGCGTCAAGAGCGGCAGCGGCTACAAGATCACCATGTCGTGGCAGAAGGGCGTCTCGTCCAGCCCGGTCGAACTGGGCAAGGGCGCGATGAACCCGAGCGCCACCGTCAAGCTGGGCGGCGCCGACAGCGGCACCATGAGCGTGACCGGCCCGGCCAACCAGGAGGCCATCCCCGCCAACACCCCCATCAAGATCAACGACTTGACGGGCACGTACACCCCGAAGAAGACCGGCAAGGTCACCTTCACCGCGGGCATCCTCACCATCAAGGCCCTCGGCACGACCACCACGTGCACGCCGTCCAACAGCCCGGGTCCGTCGCTGAGCCTCGACGTGACGGCGGCGGGCGGCGGGGGCGGGAGCGGCGGGACCCAGAGCGGTTCCGGCTCCGGATCCGAACTCCCGCAGACCGGCCCCGAGGACTCGGCCATCGCCCTCGGCACACTGGGCGGCACGGTCCTGCTCGCGGGTGCGGCGGGCGCGTTGTGGCTGACGCGGAGGGGGCAGACCGTACGCCGCTGAACGCCTCCGTATGAGAGCGCTGGAGCCGCCGATGTCGTCAGCCACCCGTGTCCTGTCCCTGCCCGTGCTGCTTCTGTCCCTGCTGGCGGTGGCCCCCACGGCGACCGCCGCCGAGGCCTGGCTCGTCGCGCCCTCCGGGGGCGGGCGCCCGTCCTTCTACACCGAGGGCGAGCCCGGGTCGGTCCAGCAGGACACGGTGTCCGTGACGAACCGCGGCGCCGAGCCGGTCACCGTACGGCTGACCGGCGACGGCGTGCCGATCGCCTTCGCCGGGAGCCGGGTGCGGATCCCGGCCCGCACCCGTGCCGAGGTCCCGTTCACGGTGACCGTCCCGGTGGGTACGGCCCCCGGTGACCGCTCCGGCGAGATCGTCGCCCGGGACGCCGACGGCCGCGCCCAGCGCGTCGCCCTGCGGCTGCGCGTCACCGGCCCGGAGCTGTCCGCGCTGACCGCCGAGCAGGTGGAGATCCGGGCCGACGGCATCACATACGTACTGGTCAACAGAGGTACGACCCCCCTCACCCCGAGTCTCGCGGTGCGCGCCGACGGTGTCCTCGGCCGCCTCCTCGACCGCGCCCCGCGCACCCTGCCCGTCGAGCTGCCCCCGGGCAGCCGCACCCGGCTCACCGAGCCCTGGCCCGACCGTCCCGCGCTCGACGCGGTCGACGTGCGGCTCACGGTCACGGCGGCGGGCGGAGCCGCCGACACCGCGCAGGTGTCGGTGCGGTTCGTGCCCTGGGGCGCGGTGGCGGGGGTCGCGGGTGCGCTCGCGGCGGCGGGCGCCCTCTTCGCCGTACGACGTCGAAGGCGCCGGGGTCCGGCGGACGGCGCGGCGACCGAAGGGGAACGGCCCTTGCGGCAGCCGGAGTTGACGGGAGCAGGGACGTGAGGGGCAGGGTGCGGATTCCGGCGCTGGTGACGGTACTGGTGCTGCTGTTGCCGCCGACGGCGGCCGTGAGCGCGTCGGCGGCCGACGGCCCGCCCGTCGTGAAGCTGTCCAGGACGCAGGCGGGGACGGGCGGTTCGGTCACCGTGACCGGCAGCGGCTGGCGGCCGCGTACGCTGCTGATGCTCCTGATCTGCGGGCAGTCCGTGCCGTCGACCGGCGTGAGCGGGGGCACCAACTCCTGCGCCAACGCGGACGGCCGGGCCGTGACCACGGACGGCGAAGGCCGCTTCAGCCGGAAGCTGCCGGTGGCGGAGCCGCCCGTGCCGTGCCCGTGCGTCGTGCACGTGGCGACGGCGACCGGACCGAAAGCGGAGGCCGACGCGATCTTCCAGGTCGCCGGGCACGCAGTCGAGCCGCTGCCCGCGGAGCCGGCGGGCGGCCGGCTTTCGGTGCTCACGGACACCCGGCTGGACGGATCGAGCGGCCTGCTCACCTGGTTCGGCGCACCGCCGGCCCGCACCCTCGTCTTCACGGTCGGCAACGTCGGCACCTCCGCGGTCAGGAACCCCGTCTTCCAGGTCGGCACCTCCCACGGAGTGTTCGCCCCGCAGTGGGAGGAACAGCGGTGGCGCGGCACGATCCAGCCGGGCCGCAAGGCACGCATCGAACTGCCGGTCGCACTCGCCGCCGGGGCGCACGGCGACTACGCCGTCTCCCTGAAGTACGGCGGCAAGGTGATGGCCGAGCAGCCCTGGGGCGTGGGCCGGCCCTGGGGCGTGACGCTGTTCTGGATCCTGGTCTGCCTGGTCGTACCGGCGGCGCTGTTCCGCGCCGGGATGGCGGTGGTGGACCGGATACGGCCGCGGCAGTCGGCCCGCCGCCGGGGCCTGCGCCTGCCCGAAGTCGCGTTCCGTCTGCCGGGGCTCAGGCCCCGGGAAGAGGCGAGGCACGCGGCTCCACCCTCTTCGGCCCTGCCGTGGTTCACCCCGGACAGCGATCCGGGCACGGCCGGCCGGCTCTCCGCACCGCACGACGACAGCACGACGACTCCGACCAGGAAGGGACCCCCGTGAGCGAGCCAAGGAGAGCCGTACCGGCCCGGCCCAGGAGAGCGAGTGCGGCCGGCGTCGCGCTGATGCTCGGCGGCGCGGGCGTCCTGCTCGGCGTGAGCGCCGGGACCGCCCAGGCGGCGGAGGTGGCGTACGCGACCGAGTGCATCCCGCCCGCCATCTCCGGGCTGCCGCCGGTGCAGGGCACGACGAAGGTGGAGATCACCGCGCCCGCCGAGGCGAAGGTCGGTGACGAGGTGGAGATCGTCTGGAAGTTCGTCCAGGCGGCCTCCAAGAACCCGGACATCCTGGACCTGGACGCGAACACGGTCCAGCCGACCGGCACCCTGAAGGCGGCCGGCGCGCAGACCGGGGACATCGCCATGCAGGGTCCGCGGGAGAACCCGCCGATCCCCAAGAACACCGACATGAAGCTGTCCGACATGAAGGGCAGGCTGAAGCTGACGGCGCCGGGCGAGGTGACGCTGACGCCGGACGCGTACAACATCAACGTCAACAAGCCGATCTCCACGGACACCAAGTGCGCGCCCGAGGAGGCTGTGAAGCAGGCGGCGACGATCAAGGTGACGGACGGGGGCGGGAACTCCGGCGGCACGACGGGAGGCCTGCCCACGGTGATCCCGACGCTGCCGACGAGCGTGCCGACCGGCCTGCCCACCGGGTCCTCCAGCCCGACGCCGAGTGAGAGCGAGACGGGCGGGGACGACGGCGGCACCGACACCGGTGGCGGAACCGGCGGCGGTGGCGGAACCGGCGGCGGTGGCGGCGGAACCGACTTCACCGGCAAGGAGGTCCAGGTCCCCTACGAGTGCAAGACGCCCATCGGCGACAAGAACGCGACCTCGCCGGTCCAGATCAACGCCAAGAAGAACGGCGAGAGCTTCGACCTGACAGTCCGGTTCAAGAAGTCCGTGATGGACAGCCCCGCCGACATCCCCGAGGACTCGGTCAAGCCGTCGATGGAGGTCGTCCTGGGCGGCGCCGACAAGGGCACGGTCCACGTCGAGGGCCCCACCAACTCCGAGGACATCAAGTCGGGCGAGCCGATCGAGATCCCCGACCTCACCGGTACCTACAAGCCGGGCGCGAGCGGTGAGTCGACCCTCTCGCCGGGCGTCCTGACGATCGAGGCCCTGGGCACGACGACGACCTGCACGCCGGCCAAGTCGGAGGTCTCCCTGACCCTGGACACGACCGAGCAGGCGAGCGGGGCGTCCGGCGGCGGCTCGGCCGGCGGTTCGGCGGGAGGCTCCGCGGGCGGCTCGTCGACGAACGGCGGTCTCGCGGCGACGGGCGCCGAGGACCATGACGCTCTGAAGGCGCTGGGCCTGGTGGCGGGGACGGCGCTGCTGCTCGGGGGAGCGGTGTTCACGTTCATGCCGCGGCGCGGGACGCGCTGACGTCCTCAGGGGCGCGGGGCCGTATCGATGTGCGGCTCCGCCGCGCGGGCGTACATGGCTGAAACCAACGGGGCCGTCACACCCACGCAGGTGTGACGGCCCCGTCCGGCCAAAGCCCGCGCTAGCGGACGTTGCCCATGAGTGCCTTGACCTTCCTGCGGTACATCCACACCGCAAAACCAGCCAGGACGGCGAGCGTCGCCTCGATGGCGACGAAGCCCATCTTGTCGAGGTCGACCCCGCCGACAGCCGGGTTGGAGAGGAGGGCGGTCACGGAGTCGCCGGCGGTGACGGCCAGGAACCAGACGCCCATCATCTGGGAGGCGTACTTGGCGGGAGCCATCTTCGTGGTGACGGACAGGCCGACCGGGGACAGTGTCAGCTCACCGACCGTCTGGACGAAGTAGATGCCCGCCAGCCACAGGGCGGCCGCCTTGTGACCGCCTTCGGCGATCGACAGCGGGGCCAGGAAGAGGAAGAAGGAGGCGCCGACCAGAACGAGACCCGTGGCGAACTTCGTGGCGGTGCTCGGCTCCTTGCCGCGCCGAGCCAGTGCCAGCCAGGCCCAGGCGAACACCGGAGCCAGTGCCATGATCAGGACGGGGTTGACCGACTGGTACCAGGAGACGGGGAACTCCCAGCCGAAGACGGTGTTGTCCGCCGAGGACTCCGCGAACAGGGACAGTGTCGAGCCGCCCTGGTCGTAGATCATCCAGAAAACGGCGGCGGCGACGAAGAACCAGATGTACGCGGTCAGCTTGGACTGCTCGGTGCGGTCCAGGTCCTTGTCCCGCTTCATACGGGCGATGACCATGACCGGGATGATCAGGCCGGCGATGGTGATCGGGATCAGCAGCCAGTTCAGCGTGTAGAGGCCGGACAGGCCGACGATGCCGTAGAAGAAGATCGCCACGGCCGCCCAGAAGCCGGCCTTGCGCAGCGTCGCCGACTTCTCCGCGGCGGACAGCGGCGTCGGGACGATGTCCGAGCGCGAGCTCAGGTGGCGGGTGCCGAGCAGGAACTGGACCAGGCCCAGCGCCATGCCGAGCGCGGCGAGCGCGAAGCCGAAGTGCCAGTTGACGTTCTCGCCGACGGTGCCGATCACGAGCGGGGCGGCGAAGGCGCCGAGGTTGATCCCGATGTAGAAGATCGTGAAGCCACCGTCACGGCGCGGGTCCTCGGGACCGTTGTAGAGGTGGCCGACCATCGTCGAGATGTTGGCCTTGAGCAGGCCCGAGCCGATGGCGACCAGACCGAGACCGCCGTAGAAGGAGCCGGCCCACGGCAGGGCCAGCGTCAGATGGCCGAGCATGATGATCGCGCCGGCCACGGCGACGGTCTTACGGGGGCCGAGGACCCGGTCGGCGAACCAGCCACCGGGCAGGGCGAGCAGGTAGACGAGAGAGAGGTACACGGCGTAGATCGCCGTGGCCGTTCCCGCGCTGAGGTGCAGGCCGCCCGGAGCGACCAGGTACAGCGGGAGCAGTGCCCTCATGCCGTAGTAGGAGAAACGCTCCCACATCTCGGTCATGAAGAGAGTGGCCAGTCCGCGGGGGTGGCCGAAGAAGGTCTTCTCGGAGCCGGGGGTGCCCGGGCGGGCCGAGTCCTTCGTCAGGCTGGACGCCATGGTCGATCCTTGCTGGTCGGGACGCGCATCGACACAGAAGACGTTCACGCGCCCGGTGGGGGGCGGCCGGCACCGGCGGACACGGCCGTCCGCCCCACGCCCAGGGGCAGTCCGCTCCGGATCACGGAGGGGATGACGGCGACCGTCGGGATCCACGCCCCCGCCTTCGGGGGCCCGGCCACAGGTCATTGCATCAGGGACCGGCGAGCACCGGTCCCGCACACAAAAGAGACCCTCGGCGTCAAGTGCGCCGAAGGTCCCCGCAGTGCTACGGGCGTAGAGTCACCATACGTCAGGACAGTGCCTGAAATGGAAGGACTTGAGACAGGGATCACAGGTGTCGAGGGAACCGCGGGCACCCTTTCCAAGGTCCTTTCCAGGGTTCTCTCCAGGATCGCATGCCGACGGCATAGGTCTGTACCACAGCGGCCGAAGGTAAGAGACACGCCCGGGGCCGGTGAGAATCGGGGCGGTCGATCACCCTCCAGCTCTTGTCATGGGCGGACTACCATCACCCCATGACCCGAGTACTGCTCGCCGAGGACGACGCGTCCATTTCGGAGCCGCTGGCCCGCGCACTGCGCCGGGAAGGGTACGAGGTCGAGGTGCGTGAGGACGGCCCCACCGCGCTCGACGCTGGAATGCAGGGCGGTATCGATCTGGTCGTACTGGACCTCGGCCTGCCCGGCATGGACGGCCTGGAGGTGGCCCGGCGGCTGCGTGCCGAGGGCCACACCGTGCCGGTCCTCATCCTCACCGCGCGCGCCGACGAGGTGGACACCGTCGTGGGCCTGGACGCGGGCGCCGACGACTACGTCACCAAGCCGTTCCGGCTGGCCGAGCTGCTCGCCCGGGTCCGGGCCCTGCTGCGGCGCGGCGCGGCCGAGCCGCAGCAGCCGCCGGCCACCCACGGCGTACGGATCGACGTCGAGTCGCACCGGGCGTGGATGGGCGACGAGGAGCTCCAGCTCACGGCGAAGGAGTTCGACCTCCTGCGGGTGCTGGTGCGCGACGCCGGCCGGGTGGTGACCCGGGACCAGCTGATGCGCGAGGTCTGGGACACGACCTGGTGGTCCTCGACCAAGACCCTCGACATGCACATCTCCTGGCTCCGCAAGAAGCTGGGCGACGACGCGGCCAACCCCCGCTACATCGCGACGGTGCGAGGCGTGGGCTTCCGTTTCGAGAAGAGCTGAGTACGGTTCCGAGGCCAGCACCGTACGGGCGAGCACGCCGCAGCGGTATCCAGGCCCCACAGGTAAGTAGCAGGACATGCGCCGTCGACTGATCCAGTCCACCCTCGCCGTCGTTCTCGTCGTCATCGCCGTCTTCGGCGTGTCGCTGGTGATCGTCGAGACGCGGACGATCACCAGCACCGCGCAGGAGCGGGTGGACACCGAGGCGGTACGGCTCGTCAGCATCGTGGACAGCCGGCTGCTCGGGGACGAGACCGTGGACGCCGAGGTGCTGCGGGAGCAGATCCAGGGGGACCGCTACGCCGAGATCCGGATCCCGGGGAAGCCGCTGATCCAGGTCGGCACCAAGCCGACCGGCGACGTCATCAGCGCCACGGAGACCGGCGAGGAGGGCGAGACGGTCACCGTGCAGGAGCCGCGCTCGTCGGTGACGCGGGAGGTCGGCCGTACGCTGCTGATCATCGCGGCCGTGGCCCTGCTCGCGGTGATCGCGGCCGTGCTGCTCGCGGTACGCCAGGCCAACCGGTTGGCCTCGCCGCTGACCGACCTCGCGGAGACCGCGGAACGTCTCGGCTCGGGCGACCCCCGGCCCCGGCACAAGCGGTACGGCGTGCCCGAGCTGGACCGGGTGGCGGACGTGCTGGACTCCTCCGCCGAGCGCATCGCCCGGATGCTGACGGCGGAGCGGCGCCTGGCCGCCGACGCCTCGCACCAGCTGCGCACCCCGCTCACCGCGCTGTCCATGCGGCTGGAGGAGATCACCCTCACCGACGATCCCGACACGGTGAAGGACGAGGCGACCATCGCCCTGACACAGGTGGAGCGCCTCACGGACGTCGTCCAGCGCCTGCTGACCAACTCCCGCGACCCGCGCACCGGCTCCGCCGTCACCTTCGACCTCGACGAGGTCATCCAGCAGCAGCTGGCCGAGTGGCGTCCCGCCTACCGCAGCGCGGGCCGGGCCATCGTCAGCTCCGGCAAGCGGCACCTCGAGGCCGTCGGCACCCCGGGGGCGGTGGCGCAGGTCCTCGCCGCGCTGATCGAGAACTCCCTCATGCACGGCGGCGGCACGGTCGCGCTGCGCACCCGCGTGACCGGCAATCAGGCGGTGATCGAGGTCACGGACGAGGGTCCCGGCATCCCCGCCGACCTCGGCGCCCGCATCTTCGAGCGCGCCATCAGCGGCCGCAACTCCACGGGCATCGGTCTCGCGGTGGCCCGTGACCTGGCCGAGGCCGACGGCGGCCGCCTGGAGATGCTCCAGGGGAAGCCCCCGGTCATAGCGCTGTTCCTGTCCCGCACCCAGCCTCCGAAGAAGCCGCAGGACTCGGGGCAGACGGTCCGATAGCGGCCCGTTCAGCCCACGCGCTGGCCGACCCGGCGCTCCGGCGCCGCAGGCCCGCGCGGGGGCTCCAGGAACGATTCGGCGGATGGTGCCGGCTCCGGCGCCGGCAGCGCACGGAACACCCACGTGCGGTACGACCAGAAGCGGAACAGCGTCGCGACGCCGATGCCGAGGAACTTGAAGATGTTGCTCTGCAGCGGGCTGTCCCAGCCGAAGCCGTAGGTCGCCGCGTACAGGACACCGTTCTCGATCACCAGGCCGACCACGCTGAACAGCAGGAACAGGCTCAGTTCCCGGGTGCGGCGGCTCTTGTCGCGATCCCGGTAGGTGAAGTACCGGAAGCCGATGTAGTTGAAGATGATCGCGACGACCGTCGCGATGACGCTCGCGCGCACGACCTGGAGGTCGGTGACATGCCGCACCAGGTTGAACACCAGAAGGTTGACGAGCAGCCCCGCTCCGCCCACCGCGCCGAACTTCGCGACCTCACGCACCAGCCGGTCGAAGCGCTGCCGTACGGATTTTCCGGACACCGGAGGCGGCACACGAAGCCCCGAGGAACCACGTCCCATGGTTGTGAAGGCTCCCTGTCGGTCGGTTTCGTCAACTCAGCCATGCTAACCACCCCCCTTCGCGATTGCCTGTGGGTGAGCTCATACGCCGGAGAAGAGACCCGGAAAAGTCCGGTAAGAGGGTCGCCCCGGCGCGGCCGATACCCTAGGGGCGTGACGTTCCCGGTAGTCGGCATGGTCGGCGGGGGCCAGCTCGCGCGTATGACACACGAGGCAGGCATCCCGCTCGGCATCAGGTTCAAGCTTCTCAGTGACACCCCGCAGGATTCCGCGGCGCAGGTGGTCAGCGATGTCGTCATCGGCGACTATCGCGACCTCGACACGCTGCGTGGGTTCGCCCGCGGGTGCGATGTGATCACTTTCGATCACGAACATGTGCCCACCGAGCACCTCAGGGCGCTGGAGGCGGACGGCATCCCCGTCCGCCCGGGCCCCGACGCGCTCGTGCACGCCCAGGACAAGGGAGTGATGCGCGCGCGGCTCGATGCGATCGGTGTGCCGTGCCCCCGGCACCGCATCGTGAGCGACCCGCAGGACGTCGCCGCGTTCGCGGCCGAGGGCGAAGGCTTCCCGGTGGTCCTCAAGACGGTCCGCGGCGGCTACGACGGCAAGGGCGTCTGGGTCGTGGACAGCGCGGCCGAGGCGGAGGACCCCTTCCGCGCCGGCGTCCCCGTCCTCGCCGAGGAGAAGGTGGACTACGTCCGCGAGCTCGCCGCCAACGTCGTGCGCTCGCCGCACGGCCAGGCCGTCGCGTACCCGGTGGTCGAGTCCCAGCAGGTGAACGGCGTCTGCGACACCGTCATCGCGCCGGCCCCCGACCTCGACGAGGCCCTCGCGCTGAAGGCCGAGGAGATGGCCCTGACCATCGCCAAGGAGCTCGGCGTCGTCGGCCACCTCGCGGTCGAGCTGTTCCAGACCCGCGACGGCCGCATCCTCGTCAACGAACTCGCGATGCGCCCGCACAACTCGGGTCACTGGAGCCAGGACGGCGCCGTCACCTCGCAGTTCGCCAACCACGTCCGTGCCGTCCTCGACCTCCCCCTCGGCGACCCGCGCCCGCGGGCCGGGTGGACGGTGATGGTCAACGTCCTCGGCGGCGACTACCCGGACATGTACTCCGCGTACCTGCACTGCATGGCCCGCGACCCTCAGCTGAAGATCCACATGTACGGCAAGGACGTGAAGCCGGGCCGCAAGGTGGGCCACGTCAACACCTACGGCGACGACCTGGACGACGTCCTCGAACGCGCACGTCACGCTGCCGGTTACCTGAGAGGCACGATCACCGAATGAGCCCTGTTGTAGGCATCGTCATGGGTTCGGACAGCGACTGGCCCGTCATGGAGGCCGCCGCCCAGGCCCTCGACGAGTTCGAGATCGACTACGAGGTCGACGTCGTCTCCGCGCACCGCATGCCGCGCGAGATGGTCACCTACGGCGAGCAGGCGGCCGAACGCGGGCTGAAGGTGATCATCGCCGGTGCCGGTGGCGCCGCCCACCTGCCCGGCATGCTCGCCTCGGTGACCCCGCTCCCGGTGATCGGCGTGCCCGTGCCGCTGAAGTACCTCGACGGCATGGACTCCCTGCTCTCCATCGTGCAGATGCCGGCCGGCGTGCCCGTGGCCACCGTCTCGGTCGCCGGCGCGCGCAACGCCGGGCTGCTCGCCGCCCGCATCCTCGCTGCCCACGACGAGGACCTGCTCCAGCGGATGCGCGAGTTCCAGCAGGACCTGAACGACCAGGCCACCGAGAAGGGCAAGCGCCTGCGCGCCAAGGTCGAGGGAGCGGGCGGGTTCGGCTTCGGCGCGGGGAAGTGACGCCGATGACCTCCCTGGAGGCAGCCCGGGAACTGCTGCGCGAGTTCCCCGTCGTCGACGGTCACAACGACCTCCCCTGGGCGCTGCGCGAGCAGGTCCGCTACGACCTCGACGCCCGCGACATCGCCGGCGACCAGGGCGGTCACCTGCACACCGACATCCCCCGCCTGCGCGCGGGCGGTGTCGGCGCGCAGTTCTGGTCGGTGTACGTCCGCTCGGACTACGCGGGCGACAAGGCGGTCAGCGCCACCCTGGAACAGATCGACTGCGTACGGCAGCTGCTGGCGCGCTACCCGGGCGACCTGCGCCCGGCGCTGACGGCGGCGGACATGGAGGCGGCCCGCGCGGAGGGCCGTATCGCCTCCCTGATGGGCGCCGAGGGCGGTCACTCGATCGCCGGCTCCCTCGCCACGCTGCGCGCGCTGTACGCGCTCGGCGTCCGCTACATGACGCTCACGCACAACGACAACATCGCGTGGGCGGACTCGGCGACGGACGAGCCCGGCGTGGGCGGCCTGTCGGCCTTCGGCCGTGAGGTCGTGCGGGAGATGAACCGCGAGGGCATGCTGGTCGACCTCTCGCACGTGGCGGCCACCACCATGCGGGACGCGCTCGACGCCTCCGCCGCCCCGGTGATCTTCTCGCACTCCTCCTCCCGCGCGGTGTGCGACCACCCGCGCAACATCCCCGACGACGTGCTGGAGCGGCTGCCCGGCAACGGCGGTGTGGCGATGGTGACGTTCGTGCCGAAGTTCGTGCTCCAGGCGGCGGTCGACTGGACCGTCGCGGCCGACGAGAACATGCGCGCCCACGGCTTCCACCACCTCGACACCACCGCCGAGGCGATGAAGGTGCACCGCGCCTTCGAGGAGACCAACCCGCGCCCGGTCGCCACGGTGTCCACGGTCGCCGACCATCTGGACCACATGCGCGAGGTCGTCGGCGTCGACCACCTCGGCATCGGCGGCGACTACGACGGCACCGCCTTCACCCCGGACGGCCTCAGCGACGTCTCCGGCTACCCCAACCTGATCGCCGAGCTGCTGGACCGCGGCTGGTCCGGGCCCGACCTGGCCAAGCTGACCTGGCGGAACGCGGTACGGGTGCTGGGCGCCGCGGAGGACGTGGCCCGCGACCTTCAGACGAGGCGGGGTCCGTCCAACGCGACCATCGAGGCGCTGGACGGCTGATCGTCGAGGGCGGGACGGTCGGTGCAGCCGGTCGCCCCGCCCGCGTACATCAGGTACCGGTCCCGCACCGGGTTCGGCGGCGCCCCGAGCGCGAGACGCCGCACCGGGTCGGGGCCGGCGAGGAACGGGCGGCCGAGGGCGCGATCAGACCGGCCCCGGCGGCCGGCAGACGGCAGCCGGGCCGACTTGACGCCGATCCTCGCCGCGGGCAGCTCCTGGAGCACCGGGTCGGCGATCAGGGTGCCCGGCCGGGCCGCCCGGATCCGTCCGGACGGCGGGTCCGCCAGGCCGGCGGGCACGAGCGCGCCCGCATCGACCGCCTGATCGCCGACCTGGTCCTCCCCCCACTCTCGGCTTCGCTCGATCGGGGGCCCCATCCGCGACACGCTGGGCGACGTCATCAGGCGGCGCGGGAGGGCTGAGGTACCCCCGAACGCCCCGCCCACCTCGAAGGCCCCGTGGGTCCGTGCGACGGTGAACCGTACTGCTGATCAGTACGTCGATCACGTACGGAGACCGCCATGGCAGACCTCAAGTACGAAGCGGATGCCGGCCCCGAGGCCGGCGAGATAGGTGATCTGCCCGAGCGGCTGCCCGGGGATCCGTCCGAGGCCGTCACCGGCCCGGGCGAGGACCCCGGTACCGACCTCCTCGCCCGCGCCCACCGCCTGCTGGCCGCGCATCCCGTCGCCGACGGCTACAGCGGACTGCCGTGGGCGCTGCGCCGGCTGCCCTGGTTCGACCTGGAGCTCGGCGAGAGCGCCGTCGACACCGATGTGCCGCGGATGCGCGAGGGCCACGTGGGCGCGCTGTTCTGGGCGCTGCACCTGCCCGAGGCGCTCGACGGGGACCGGGCCGTCGGCGCCACGCTGGACCAGCTGGACCTGGTGAAGACCGTCGTACGGGCCCACGCCGAGGGCCTGCGCCTCGCCGACACCCCCGGCCCGATCACCGACGCCCTCCACAGCGGCCGGGTCGCCGTGCTGCCGGGACCGGCGGGGGCCGCCGCGCTCGGCGACTCGCTCGGCATCCTGCGCTCCCTGCACGGCCTCGGGCTGCGCGCCCTGACCCTGTCCGGCGTCTCCTGGGCGAGCGAGTCGGGGCTGACGCGGTTCGGCGAGGAGGTGCTGCGCGAGATGAACCGCCTCGGGGTGCTGGCGGACCTCTCCGGCGCCTCCGCGGACACCGTGCGCCGGGCGTGCGCGGTGTCCAAGGCGCCGGTCCTGTGCGCCCGTTCGGCCGCCCGCGCCCTGCGCCCGCACCCGGCCAACCTCCCCGACGACCTGCTGTCCGAGCTGAGTGGGGTGCGGGGCCTGTGCATGGTGCCGCTCACCGCCGAGCAGACCGGCCCGTCCGTCCGGGACGTCGCCGACCACCTCGACCACGTCCGTGAGATCGCCGGCCCCGGCTGCGTCGGCCTGTCCGGCACCTACGACGCCGGCGCCGCCCACCCGCAGGACCTCAGCGACGCCTCCTGCTATCCGCACCTCGTCGCCGAACTGCTGCGCCGCGGCTGGTCCGAGACCGACATCGCCCTGTTGACCTGGGGTAACGTCCAACGCGTGCTGCGCGAGGCCGACTTCACGGCCCGGGAGGCACAGCGCCGCCGGGCGCCCTCGACGATGAAGATCGCCGAGCTGGACGGCTGAGCGGCGGCCGGGGCGGCCCGGTCGCGGGACGTCAGGCCCGGCAGAGGCAGAACGGGTGGCCCGCCGGATCCGCGTAGACCCGGAAGCCGCGGGAGCGGTCATCGGTGTCGAGGGGCTTGGCGCCGAGGCTGAGGATCTGCGCCTCGGCCGCGTCCAGGTCCTCGACGGTCAGGTCCAGGTGGAACTGCTGGGAGTGATCGGGCGCGGGCCACTTCGGCGGTACGAATCCGGGGGCGGCCTGGAACGCCAGCGCCCGCCCGCCCGGCACCGCCAGATCCACCCAGTCCCCCTCGCCCTCGACGCTTCCGCCGAGCACGCGCGCGTAGAAGCCCGCGAGTGCGCGGGGGTCGGGACAGTCCAGGACGACGGCGCCCAGTTCGGCGATGGCCATGACTTCCTCCTTGAGACGTGGTTACCGCTATAGCGCGTCATCAGGTAACGCGGTTACCTGATACTCCCGTATTGGAGGTAACGTCGCAAGGGGATGGGAGAACCGAGGGATAGCGTGCAGTCATGAGTGAGAGATCGCCCGCCCCCGGGGGCCTGGAGCTGGTCCAGTCGCTGGTCAACACGCTGGACCTGGATTCGGGCGCGGACTCGCTGGACACGGCACAGGGCCGGGCGCGCTTCGGGCTCACCGAGGGGGACGTGGCCGGGGCGCGGGAGCTGCGGGAGTCCCTGCGTGTGGCCCTGCTCGCCCACGCCGGCCATCCGGCGCACCGCGAGGTGACCCCGCTCGGCACGCTGCTGGCCGCGAGCCCGCTGCTGGTCGCGGTCGACGCCGCCGACGGCTCGGCCGTCCTCGCCGCCGCCGACGAGAGGCCGCTGCGCTCCAGGGTGGCGGCGGCCATCGCCCAGGCCCTGGTCGAGGGCACCTGGGGCAGGCTGAAGGCCTGCGAGGCGGGCGACTGCCACTGGGCGTACTACGACCGCAGTCCGGCGGGGCGCGGCCGCTGGTGCTCGATGCAGGTGTGCGGGGCGCGCGCGAAGATGCGGCGCTACCGAGCGAAGTGAGCCATTTCGAAAGGTCGTTGAAGATTCATTCGGCGTGATACGCCCGGGTGCGGCAGAATGCGGAGGACGCCGTTTCGGCCGACTGAGCCTCGGCCGAAACGGCGTCGCCCGTATCTCGCACGAAACTAGGCCGTCGGCCGGCCCATCGCCCGGTAGCTCCAGCCCGCCCGGCGCCACAGCTCGGGGTCGAGGGCGTTGCGGCCGTCCAGGATGACCCGGGCCGCCGCGACCTCGCCGAGCGCCTTCGGGTCCAGCTCGCGGAACTCCCGCCACTCCGTCAGGTGCAGGACGACATCGGCGCCGCGCACGGCCTCGACCGCGCTGTCGGCGTAGCCGAGGGTCGGGAAGAGACGGCGGGCGTTGCCCATGCCCTTGGGGTCGTAGACCGTGACCTGGCCGCCCTGGAGGTGGATCTGCCCGGCGACGTTCAGCGCGGGGGAGTCCCGTACGTCGTCCGAGTCGGGCTTGAAGGTGGCGCCGAGCACGGCGACCCGCTTCCCGAGGAACGGCCCGCCCCCGAGCGCCTCCCGCGCCAGCTCCACCATCTGCCCGCGCTGGCGCATGTTGATCGAGTCGATCTCGCGCAGGAACGTCAGCGCCTGGTCGGCGCCCAGCTCACCGGCGCGGGCCATGAAGGCGCGGATGTCCTTGGGCAGGCACCCGCCGCCGAAGCCGATGCCGGCGCGCAGGAACTTCCTTCCGATCCGGTCGTCGTGCCCGATGGCCTCCGCGAGCTTGGCGACATCGCCGCCGGCGGCCTCGCAGACCTCCGCCATCGCGTTGATGAAGGAGATCTTGGTGGCCAGGAAGGAGTTCGCGGAGGTCTTCACCAGCTCGGCGGTGGGGAAGTCGGTGACGACGAAGGGGGAGCCGTCGGCGATCGGCGTCGCGTACACCTCGCGCAGCAGCTCCTCGGCGCGCTCGCTGCGCACGCCGACCACGATCCGGTCCGGGTGCAGGGTGTCGTCGACGGCGAAGCCCTCGCGCAGGAACTCCGGGTTCCAGGCCAGCTCCACCTCGCCGCCGCCCGGCGCGAGCTCCAGGATGCGGGCCGCGAGCCGGTCGGCGCTGCCCACCGGCACGGTCGACTTGCCGACGACCAGGTTCGGGCCGCGCAGGTGCTTGGCGAGGGACTCGACGGCGGAGTCGACGTAGCTCATGTCGCAGGCGTACTCGCCGTGCTTCTGCGGAGTGTTCACGCAGACGAAGTGCACGTCGCCGAACTCGGCGACCTCGGCCCAGTCCATGGTGAAGCGCAGCCGGCCCGTGGAGCCCTCGATGCCGGCGACGTGCTTGCGCAGCAGTTCCTCGAGACCGGGCTCGAACATCGGGACCCGGCCCCGGCCGAGCATCTCGATCTTCTCGGGCACGACATCGAGCCCCAGGACCTCGAACCCGAGCTCGGCCATGGCCGCGGCGTGGGTGGCGCCGAGATAGCCGGTACCGATCACGGTGATCTTCAGGGCCATGGGGGACTCCAGAGGGGGGACGGGGGCGTGCGGGCCCGAGCATAACCGGAGGCCCTGACGGGCAACTTCCCAGCTGTCGCCAAGCTCACGTATCACTCCCGTGAGCCGACCCCTAAAATTTGAGTTACTTAACGGTAATTAGCACCGGCATCACACCTGCCACCCAGAGTCCTTGGAGCGTGAGAGACCTTGGCCGGATCGGCTGACTTCGACCTGTACCGCCCGTCCGAGGAGCACGACATGCTCCGTGACGCCATCCGCTCCCTGGCCGAGGCGAAGATCGCGCCGCACGCCGCCGCGGTCGACGAGGACGCCCGCTTCCCGCAGGAGGCGCTGGACGCCCTGGTCGCGGGTGACCTGCACGCGGTGCACGTGCCCGAGGAGTACGGCGGCGCCGGCGCCGACGCCCTGGCCACCGTGATCGTGATCGAGGAGGTGTCCCGCGTCTGCGCGTCCTCCTCCCTGATCCCGGCCGTGAACAAGCTGGGCTCGCTCCCGGTGATCCTCTCCGGCTCCGAGGACCTGAAGAAGCGGTACATGACCCCGCTCGCCAAGGGCGAGGGCATGTTCTCCTACTGCCTGTCCGAGCCCGACGCCGGCTCGGACGCGGCCGGCATGAAGACGAAGGCCGTCCGCGACGGCGACCACTACATACTGAACGGCGTGAAGCGCTGGATCACCAACGCCGGCGTCTCCGAGTACTACACGGTGATGGCGGTCACGGACCCGGCGAAGCGCTCCAAGGGCATCTCGGCGTTCGTCGTGGAGAAGTCCGACGAGGGCGTCTCCTTCGGCGCCCCCGAGAAGAAGCTCGGCATCAAGGGCTCCCCGACCCGCGAGGTCTACCTGGACAACGTCCGCATCCCGGCGGACCGCATGATCGGCGAGGAGGGCACCGGCTTCGCGACCGCGATGAAGACGCTGGACCACACCCGCATCACCATCGCCGCGCAGGCCCTCGGCATCGCCCAGGGTGCCCTCGACTACGCCAAGGGCTACGTCCAGGAGCGCAAGCAGTTCGGCAAGCCGATCGCCGACTTCCAGGGCATCCAGTTCATGCTCGCCGACATGGCCATGAAGATCTCGGCCGCCCGCGCGCTGACCTACCAGGCCGCCGCCGCCTCCGAGCGCGGCGACGCCGACCTCACCTACCTGGGCGCCGCCGCCAAGTGCTTCGCCTCGGACGTGGCGATGGAGGTCACCACGGACGCCGTCCAACTCCTCGGCGGCTACGGCTACACCCGTGACTACCCCGTCGAGCGCATGATGCGCGATGCCAAGATCACGCAGATTTATGAGGGCACGAACCAGGTCCAGCGGATCGTGATGGCCAGGAACCTTCCTTAGCAGGGTTTTGGCAGGTCAAAGGCTATTTCGAGGGTCCGAGAGGACAGCCTTGGCTTTCTGCCTGTTGCGGCTTGATCAAGGCCGTTCACGGGCGTCATGCTGGGGGAATCCTGGGCGAATGCCGGGCTGAAAGTAGCCGCTGACCTGCACAAACAACGCAGCTCCCGGCGTGATGCCGGGGGCTGTTGCCGTGCGCCGATCAGGCGACCTCCGACGCCTCCGTGGGGTCGTCCGCGCCGGGCGTCAGCATTGTTGCGATGGCGGCCCGACCGCGCTGCTCGGCCCCTTCAAGAAGCCCCGGCCACTGGCCGGGGCTTCTTTGTTGCTTCGACTACCTGGCTGGGCAGGCCAGTTCAGGCATCGAGCGATTCGGGGAGCACGTCACGGCGGCCAGAGACAAGTACGAGGGTCGTTCGAGGTAGAAGCCGTGGGACACGTCACCGCCCTCCTTCATCCGCTCAGCGGCGGAGTTCACGAGAAGCGTCAGATGGGTGGTGTCCCGTTCCGCCTCTGACGCGAACCGGGGCGCGTACTCCGCCAACCGTTCTCCGAGCCAGGCCGCCGCTTCCTTCGCCTCATCCCACGTGCCACGAACCAGCGAACGCGGCTTGATGAGCCAGTACGCCGTTTCCAGCGGCGGAATGTCAACGGTCGGGAACTCGGCCAACACCTCCCGATACCGCTGGATCAGTTCCGGTCTACTCCCGGCCGGTGGCGGCTCAGGGTGCGGGGGCCGCCGTAGGGCTTCCTGATCGAAGCGTTCTTTCGGGCCGTTCCACAGATAGCCGTGATGGTGCACGAGTCGTTCCCGTTTCGAGGAGTGCCGGGCTCGGACCCAGGGACGGGGGATGGACCCGAGCCCGACTGGCGGAGGGGGAGGATCAGACGTTCAGGCCGAAGCGCGCCGGGTCGATACCCGCCGCGTCCAGCTCCTCCGAGGTGAACCGCAGCGGCTGTGCGTCTGGCCGCTTGCTGTCGCCCAGGGCCCAGGCGTCCTCACCGATTCGGGCCAGGGTCACGCACCCCTCGGTACAGGGGCCGCCGCACGCCTTCACGAACGAGGCCCCGTTGATGTCGAGCGCGTACAGGTCGGTTCCGTTCAGCATTACTGCACCTTCCTGCTCAACTAATCGCGGCCATGGCTGACCGCCGCCGCCCAGTCCGGGCGGGAGTTCAAGGGAGGAGAGGGAGAGACTTCAGCGTCCGGAACCTTGGCCGCGTTCCGTGCAGCGCCAGCACTCGCATGGCGGCCAAGCGCTTGTGAGCAGCGGCGGAAGATCGTCCGTCGTGGCCACGGCTTGCTCCGGCCCCCAGGTCTGCCCTGAATCGCGAGAGACCCGCATGGTCATCAGGGGGCGGTCGGCGAAGAGCCTTGAGCCCGCTCCCTTTCTCATGACGCGTGCGCTTCTGCGTGGTGCTGGCGCATCCGTACGTTGGCGTCGGATACGGCGCTGTAGTCGAACGTGGAGCGGGCGTTCTCGCGGGCTACCGATATCGACAGGCAGTCAGCGCAACCGGGTTTGGGTGACGGCTCGCGCGGTGGCTCCGACAGGCGCGTCCCTGCCGGCGTGTTGGCTCCAGGATCCGAAGTTCTCTCTTCGCTCTCCATGGCGCCATCTTCGGCGGGCCAAGGAGGCAGCTCTAGCCTGTTTCCTGTTCCCGCAAGAAGTCGTCGCGGATCCCTTCGACCAGGCTGCGCATGTTGTCACCGGACAACGCCACTCGTGCGAACCCGTTGAACTTCTTTACGTAGATATCCACGTCCCTGGGGTCGGTAATGAGTACCTCAGCATGGACCGTCTCGACAGTGACCATCCGATTGTCCCGAATGGCAAAGGAATGGTTCGCCATGTCGTGCTGCTGAATGCTCAGAGGGACCACGCGGATGTCGACATGGGAGAGCCGTGATGCGGAAACTATCCGGTCCAGTTGGGCGGCCATCATAGGGGGCGGGACGATCCGCCACCGCAACACGGGTTCTGTGATGACGAACCGCAGTGACTTGGAGCTGTCGTAGAGAATGGCTTGGCGTTCCAGTCGACCGCTGATCGTTCGGGCCAGTGTGTCATCACTCAGCTCGTGGCGTTGCAGCACGGCTCGGATGTATTCGGGAGTCTGGAGCAGTCCGGGAACCAGGGCCGGTTGGAACATCCGCAGCACGGACATCTGGGCTTCGAGGGCCTTGACCTCCTGCTGACCCTTGTGCACGCCAACCCGCTTCAGCAGCCGCCACTCTGTCGTCTCAGTGCCGGCCGATCGGGCGGCCTCGGTGTACTCGGCCTTGATCTCGGGAGAAACGCCGATGGCGATGAGGATGCGCTCTACGTCCGTCGCGCTGGGAGCCAGCTTCGCGTTCTCGATCTTGGAGAGCTTGGACGGAGACATGAGTGCGCCACGGGCGACTGCTTTGGCCTCCTTCCCGGATGCCTGGCGCAGTGCCCGCAGCGCGGCCCCCAACTGTGCCCTGTTCACGCCCCGTACTTGGCCCACCATTCGGTGAACGGCTCCGCGTGGGCGAGTGCCGCGTCACGGTGCCCGGCGAATTCCGCGGTTCGTTCCGGTGGCAGGACTTCCGAGCCCAGGTACTTTCCGGCGCCGTCGTAGTTCATCACGGCCACGGACTGGGAGTCGAAGAACCAGAAGTCAGGTACGTTCGCCAGGGGGTTCGGCCTGTCGGTGATGTCTAGAATGAAGAACTCCTCACCCCCGGACATATTCTTCTGGTATCCCCACCCGAGTTCGAACCTAAGATAGTCCGTGAGTGGACGACGCAGAATGTGAACGCGGTAGACCCGTTTCCCTTTTCCGGTGTGTGAGCGGAGTTTTTCGACCCAGCCCGCGTTGTAGTCGTCCGGCTGTGACTCCCCGGCCAGGAACGCTTGGTAGGCGTCGACGTTCCCGGACTTGCTGTAGTCGTCCAGGGTTTCGAGCCGGAACGCCTCACGCTGGAACGTGTCGAAGAGGTCGCCAAGGGGCCTAGATGAGGTTGTCACGGATGGCCTTCTGGATCAGTTCCATCGGGATCTCGACCAGGGTTTCGTGAGCGGGAATCCGAAGCCCGTGGTCCGTCGGAGTCTCACCCTGAAACAAGAGCGTGCCGCGATCCGTCGCGTAGATCGTCGGGCAGTCCGTGAGGTCGCACGTGCTGACCAGCTTGGTGACCTTCATAGCCTGGGTTCCCCTCTCCCGTGCTGCTGTCAGTACGCCGCATCTGGGTTGATGCTCCCGAGGCCACGGCGCGCGGGTCAAGCGATCACGGTTGACGAAACGGGAAACCGCGTAACCTCCCCGGAGCCTGCCGCTCCTCCGGCCGGTCGGAGAGGCTGCCGCCGGTACGGCGCCGACCTGGGTAGACTCCCGACGATCATGGGGAAATGCTGGGGAGGGTTCCGCCAAGAGGGGTGTTCGCGCAGGTCAGCGCCGTGTTGCCCGTAAAGCGCGCAGATTTATGAAGGCGCCAACCAGGTCCAGCGGATCGTCATGGCGCGCAACCTTCCGTAGCCCCGCGGGATTTGAAGGTGAAGGGTGTCCGGGTCTCCCGGGCACCCTTCACCCGTTCGGTCCTCTGGCCGCGCCTGCGACGGAATGCGGAGGTGTGTGCCCAGTGCGGCTTCTGGTGTGAATTGTTCGCGCTCGCCCGATGGCGCCCCGCCGTGGGCGGGCGTAGGACGGAAGGGCACGGGGCCCGCCCCGGGCTCCCGCGTCCCCCAGGAGGAGCCATGACCCAGCCCGGAACCATGCCGATGAGCAAGGAGATGCAGGACTGCGTCGACGCGTGCATGACCTGTCACAGCATCTGCGAGGAGACCATGAGCTCCTGTATGCAGATGGGCGGCCAGGCGCAGATGCAGATCATGCGGGCGCTCATGGACTGCGCCGAGACGACCCGCATGTGCGCGGACATGATGATGCGCCGCTCGCCCATGTCGGCCGAGATGTGCGCGATGTGCGCCAAGGCCTGTGAGATGTGCGCCGAGGCGTGTATGTCCATGCCGGACGATCCGCAGATGATGCGCTGCGCGGAGGCGTGTCGCCGCTGCGCCGCGACCTGTCACGCGATGGCCGGCGCCACGATGTGACCGCCGCCTGACAGCAGTCGAGGGCACCCGGTGCGGGTGCCCTCGATCAGTGCCGTCGCGCCCTACTTGCCCGAGACGGTCACCGTCTCGTCGTTCTTCAGCTGCTCCACCAGCTTCTTCACCTTCGCGGTGTCCCACTGGAGGTTGCCGTTCGCGGAGTTGCCCGAGAGCGGCATGTTCATCGACTTGCCCTCACCGCCGCTGACGCCCTTCATCGCCCAGAACATGGACGCCAGGTCCCACAGGCTCATGTCCTTGTCGACGATCAGCGAGTCCAGTCCCGCGCCCATGGTCGGGTAGAGCTTGAAGGGGTTCAGCACCGTGCCCGGGGTGGCGACCTGGCTGGCCAGGGCCGAGAGGAACTTCTGCTGGTTCTTCGTGCGGTCCAGGTCGGAGCCGGGCAGCGCGTACCGGGTGCGGACGAAGGCGAGCGCCTCCTCGCCGTTCAGGGTCTGCTTGCCCTTCTTGAAGTCGGCGCCGGACTTGGAGTCCTTGATGTCCTGCGGGATGTCTATCTCGACGCCGCCGACGGAGTCCACGATGTTGGCGAAGCCGCCGAAGCCGATCTCGACGTAGTGGTCGATGCGCAGACCGGTGTTGGCCTCGACGGTGCGCACCAGCAGTTCGGGGCCGTCCTCCGAGTACGCCGCGTTCAGCTTCGTCTGCCGGCCGGTGCTCTCGTAGAGCTTGCCGGAGTCGGAGCCCTTGTACGACGGGATCGTGACGTTCGAGTCGCGGGGCAGGGAGACCAGGGTGTCGCCGTTGCTGCCGACGTGCAGGATCATCATCGAGTCCGTGCGCTTGCCCTCGGCGGAGCCGGTGTGCAGCTTCTTCTTCTCCTCGGCGGACATGCCCGCACGGCTGTCGGAGCCGACGATCAGGTAGTTGGTGCCCTCGCCCGCCTCCGGCCGGTCGATGACCTTGGACAGGTCGACCTCGCGGTTGAGCTTGGAGTCGGCCCAGAAGTAGGTGGCGACGGACGTCACGACCAGCACGGTCGCCAGCGTGATCGTCGTCAGCTTGATACGGCGCCGCCAGTTCGGCGCGGGCCGCGGCTCGCGCATCCCCCCGCCGTCCCGGCCGCCGCCCCCGCCGCCGTAGACCTGGCCCGTGTTGTAGCCGCTGTCGTACCCGTCGTCATAGCCGTCGTCGGCGTAGCCGCCGTGCCCCTGGCCGTTCACGTACGACGGCTGCTGCGGCACACCGCCGTAGCCCTGGCCGGGCGGCGCCGCCGGGCCGCGGCGGACCTGCCGCATCACGCGCGCGCCCTCGGGCTGTGCGCCAGCGCTGCCGCGTCCGTAACGGTTGCCGCGGTTGTCGTCGGACCATGCCTGAGGCCAGTCATTCATGCGCCTAAGTGTGCAGGGCGCGGCCAGGTGTCTTACAAGGGTCGGCGGAAAATAGAGGCACGGCTGTTGCGAACCCAACACAAAGTCCGCGAATGACGGCGCGGCATAAGGTGGACGGCATGACAGACCAGGTCACCGCAGTGGAGTCGGGCAATCCGGAGATCCCGGGCAAACCGACATCCGCATCACGCACCACTCTCAGCCACATCATGACCCACAACGACACCAACCTTCTGGGCACGGTGCACGGCGGTGTGATCATGAAGCTCGTCGACGACGCCGCGGGAGCCGTGGCCGGCCGGCACTCCGGCGGCCCCGCCGTCACCGCGTCCATGGACGAGATGGTGTTCCTGGAGCCGGTCCGCGTCGGTGACCTCGTCCATGTGAAAGCCCAGGTGAACTGGACCGGGCGGACCTCGATGGAGGTCGGCGTACGGGTGCTCGCCGAGCGCTGGAACGAGTCGACGCCGCCCCAGCAGGTCGGCTCGGCGTACCTGGTGTTCGCCGCCGTCGACGCCGACGGCAAGCCGCGCCGGGTGCCCCCGGTGATGCCGGAGACCGAGCGCGACAACCGCCGCTACCAGGAGGCCCAGATCCGCCGCACCCACCGTCTGGCCCGCCGCCGCGCCATCAAGGAGCTGCGCGAGAAGCGGGCGGCGGAGGGTTACCAGGACTGAGCCGGCCGGACCGTCATCCCGGGGGACGGGGCGGCGACGCCATGGCTGGTTCCCGACCCTGTTCCGGGGTTACGAGCACCCGGTCTCGTCGCCCCGGACCACCGCGGAGTGGCTCTGCAGCGGGTCCTCGGCCCGTACCTTGCGGACCTGCTTGAAGTCCTTGCCCACGATCACCTTCAGCGTCGGCCCGAGCCCTTTCACGGCCCGCAGCTCGCTGCCGGGCAGGGCGGCGGCCAGGGACTTCGCCGAGCGGTCCCAGCCGGGGTCGTGGGCGACGACCGTCCGCTTCAGCGAGTGTTCCGCCGCGGGCACCGGACGTCCCGTCGTACGGAACCCGATCCCCGCCAGCGCGGTGTCGGCGCGCTTGCCGAGGCCCTCCTGCGCGGTGCCGTTCTCCACCTGGACGTGGATCTGCTGCGGGGCGACCTCCACCGGGACGGCCCGGTGCCGCGTGCGCTGTTCGGCCAGCGGCTTGTCCTCGCGCAGGGATCGGAACAGGCGCTCGGCCCGCTCGGTGTCCCACTTCACCGTGGAACCGAGGCCCTTGACCGTGTACCCGAGCTGCCCGATCGGCACGGTCGTGAACTCCGACGACGAGGGCGAGAAGTTCCGCATGGCCCGCCCGAGGTCGAGCAGCTCGCCCGTGCCGAACTCCTTGTCCGCCCGCACCGACCCCAGCACCGCCCGCGTCACGTCCCGGAACCGCATCGGGTTCAGCAGGATCCCCGACGACGTCGCCCGCTCCACCAGCGCCGCCATGAACCGCTGCTGACGCTGCACCCGCCCCAGGTCGGAGTCGCTGTCGATGTGCCGGGCGCGCACGAACTGCAACGCCTCGCCGCCCATCAGCCGGTGGGAGCCGGCCGACAGGTCGAGGCCGGTGTAGGAGTCCTTCAGCGGCTCGGCGGTGCAGATCCGCACCCCGCCGAGCACGTCCACCGTCTTCATGAAGCTGGTGAAGTCGACCTCCAGATAGTGGTCGATCTTGACGTGCGTCATGTGCTCGACGGTGCGCACGGTGAGGTTCGGACCGCCCTCCGCGTACGCCGCGTTGATCTTGATGGCGTGCGCCTTGCGGCCGTCACCGGCCGGCACCTCGGCGTAGGAGTCGCGCGGCAGGCTCACCACGCTCGCCCGCTCCCGGTCCGCCGAGATGTGCACGATCATGATCGTGTCGGTGCAGTGGCACGGGGCGCCGCCCAGCTTGTACTTGCGCCGCTCCTCGTCGCTGATGCGGTCGCGGCCGTCGGTGCCGACGAGCAGGACGTTCATCCCGTGCCCGGTCGGCGGCCGGTTCTTCATGTCCTTGAACGGGTCCACCCGCTCGATCTTCGCGTCCAGGCTGGTCACCACCGCGTGCCCGATGCCGGCGGAGGCGAGCACCACGACGGACAGCGTCGTCACCGCCCGCATGGCCCAGCGTGGCCGCCTGCGCCGCGCTGGAGCGACCGGCCGCTCGCCGCCGCGGGACGGCTGCGGGCGTCGCTGCGCGGGGGTGGGGGAGCGGCGGGGCGGCGTGGGCATGGGGCGGTACCTCCGCTGGGGCTTGCCCTGGGGGCCGAACGTGGGATCCGTGAGCACCGTAGGGCCATACGATCTGCTGCCCGGAGCACCGGCACCGGCGGGGCGCACCGGTGTCCCCCGTTCGCGGTAACGTGAGCCCCCTATGAACGCCAATCCCGACGTGCAGCTCCCCGCCGTGTCCGTCATCATGCCCGTCCTGGACGAGGAGCGGCATCTGCGCGGAGCCGTCCAAGCGATCCTCGCGCAGGAGTACGCCGGCGAGATGGAGGTCGTGATCGCCCTCGGTCCCTCCACGGACCGCACGGACGAGATCGCCGCCGAGCTCGTGGCCGAAGACCCTCGCGTGCACACCGTCCCGAACCCGACCGGACGTACGCCCGCCGCGCTCAACGCCGCGATCAAGGCATCCCGGCACCCGATCGTCGTCCGCGTCGACGGGCACGGCATCCTCTCGCCGAACTACATCGCCACCGCCGTACGCCTCCTGGAGGAGACCGGCGCGCAGAACGTCGGCGGCATCATGCACGCCGAGGGCGAGAACGACTGGGAGCACGCCGTCGCCGCCGCGATGACCTCCAGGATCGGCGTCGGCAACGCGGCCTTCCACACCGGCGGCACGGCCCAGCAGGCCGAGACCGTCTACCTCGGTGTGTTCCGGCGCGAGGCGCTGGAGCAGCAGGGCGGCTACAACGAGGAGTTCATCCGCGCCCAGGACTGGGAGCTCAACTTCCGTATCCGCGAGGCGGGCGGGCTGATCTGGTTCTCGCCGGAGCTGAAGGTGTCGTACCGTCCGAGGCCGTCGGTGAAGGCCCTCGCCAAGCAGTACAAGGACTACGGCCGCTGGCGGCACGTCGTCGCCCGCTACCACGCCGGCTCCATCAACCTGCGCTACCTCGCCCCGCCGACGGCGGTCTGCGCGATCGCCGCGGGCCTCGTGCTGGGCGCCCTGGTCACCCCGTGGGCCCTGGTGGTCCCCGGCGGCTACCTCGCGGCGATCGCCGCGGGCTCGGTCCCGGCCGGCAGGGGCCTGCCGCTGAAGGCACGCCTGCAGATCCCCGTCGCCCTCGCGACCATGCACATGTCCTGGGGCTACGGCTTCCTGACCAGCCCGCGTTCGCTGGCGCGGAAGGTCATCGCCTCCCGACGCCCGGCGGTGTTCAGCGCGAGCTGAGCGCGCCGCCGGGCGCGGCGCCCGTCACCAGGTGAATCCGTCGTTCACCTTCATGCACGCCTTGCTGTCGGAGGCGTTCAGCGCCTCCGCCGTGTCCGGCGTCCTGTCGTCCTTCTCCGGGGCCCGGTACGCCGTGCCCTCACGCCAGTCGGCGCCGACGACCAGGGTGACGCCGGAGACGTCCGTGGACTTCTCCACCGCACTCGTCGGGATGCCGAGGGCCTTGGCGAGCCGCTGGGCGTCGCCTTCGAACTCGGCGCTCGGGTAGCGCACGACGGTCGCGTCCGCGGTCGGCGTCGTCGAGGAGTCCGCGGCAGCCCGCGTGAAGCCCTTGTCGACGAGCAGCCCGGCGACGGTGGTCGCCCGGCCGGAGACCGGCGCGAGGACGTCGGTGCGGGTGCCGTTCTGCACCTGCACGGCGATCTCCCCGTCCGCGGCGGCCGGGTCGGTCGGCGCCTTCTCCTCGGTGGTCTTCTCCTTGTCCTTGCCGTCGAGCGCGATGTCCTCACGCACCAGCCGGAACAGCTTGGTGGCGTCCTCGGTGGGCTCGACGCGCGAACCGACGTACTGGTTGGGCATCGTGGTCATGGTGATGCGCGACGTCGGCACCTTCTTGAGCTCGCCCGCCAGGTCGTAGAGCTTGGCGACCGTGCCGATGCCCTCGTCGACCGTCAGTGCGTCGGTCGCGGCCTCGGCGAGCTTGCGCAGCTTGTTGGGGTTGCTCAGCTTGGCGTTCTTGCGCAGCTCACGCACCATCGAGTTCATGTACTGGTGCTGCGCCTCGGCGCGGGCCAGGTCGCTGCCGTCCTCGAAGCCGTACCGCGTGCGCAGCCACTGCAGGGCCTGCTCGCCCTTGACGTACGTGGTGCCCTTCTCCAGCTTCAGCCCGGAGCCGTGGCCCTGGCCGTCCTTGGAGTGGATGTTCTTGTCGACGCAGACCGGGACGCCGCCGATCGCGTCCGCCATCGACACCACACCGGCGAAGTCGATCATCATGAAGTGGTCGATGTGGATGTCGGTCAGCTTCTCCCACGTGGCCACCGTGCACCCCGGACCGCCGCGCCCCAGCGACTGGTTTGTCATCGTGCGCAGGCGCGACTCGTAGACGTCGCCGCTGTCCGGATCGGTGCACTTGGGGATGTCGACGAGCGTGTCGCGGGGCATGCTGACGACCGACATGTTCGAGCGGTCGGCGGAGACGTGCAGCAGCATCTGGACGTCGGCGAGCGGTGTGCCGCCGAACGTCTCCTTGGCGCCGCCGAGTTTCTGGTTCTCCTCGGTGTCGCGCGCGTCCGAGCCGATCAGCAGGATGTTCAGCGGCGTCTGCCCGGCCGCGTTCGCCTCGGACTCGGCCGCGCGGTCCTTGGCGTCGCCGAGGTTGAGGTCGTCCTTCTTCAGATTGCCGTTGAGGTGCTGGTAGTAGAGATAGCCGGCACCGGCGGTGCCCAGTATCACCACGGCCAGTACCGTCGCCGACCAGCGCAGCACGCGCCGTCTGCGGGGTCTGCCGTCGGTTCCCCGGCCGCCCCTGGAGCCCCCGCCACCGTGCCGGCCGCTCTGGTCGGCCGGCGTGGCCTGGTCGGCCTGCGGGGTGAGCGACATGGTGTCGTCCACCGCGGGGGCCTCCCCTCGCACACTGCTCTGCGCCAACTCTCCGCCCTTCCCCACCCTTGGCCCGACACGGCCGCGTTCCGCGTCGGACCTCCCTGTCCGGTGCGGAGCGAACCATGGCAGACCACTCTGTCCGACGCCGGTTCGCAACCTGTCAGACCTCTGTGGGTCCGAGCCGGGTTGGCCACGCGTCGGCAAAATCCGTGCCGGGTGCGCCGCGTGGCGCACCCGGCCAACGCCGGCTGACACACCTGTGTCGTGTGTCAGACCAACGAGCGACGAGGACAGTTGCGTTCCACGCCGCAGATTCCGTACAACGGTCCTCCCACGGCGATCCCGTACGGCTGACCGTGTGCCCCGGGCCGTATGCCGGAGCGGGCCCGTCGCACCCCGAGTGGGCGGTGGGACGGGCCCGTTGAGCCCTTACCGGCTGCCGGCTACTTCGCGCACTCGACCTTGTCGGCGGTGGACTTCTCCACGTCCGGCGCCTTCGTCGGCGCCGTCAGGGGCACACCCGCGCCCTTGAAGTCCTTGCCCAGCGTCAGCGTCATCGTCGGCAGACCCTGCGCGTTGGTGACGCTCTTGCCCGGCTTCATCGCCGACCCGGAGAGCCCCATGATGTCGGCGAGCCGGCGTGCCTGGTCCGCCTGGTCGGGCGCGTACTCCAGCGTCGTCTTCGCGAGCGACGCCGGGGCGTTGCCCGCGTTCTCGGACTTGGACACACCCTCCTCGTTCTGCAGCCAGGTGAGCGTCTCCGACG
The DNA here is from genome assembly GCF_057710365.1 of Streptomyces sp. bgisy027. Lineage (NCBI taxonomy): Bacteria > Bacillati > Actinomycetota > Actinomycetes > Kitasatosporales > Streptomycetaceae > Streptomyces > Streptomyces sp. bgisy027. Next base: position 26,848 of record NZ_JBYIVZ010000027.1, on the reverse strand, counting down.
CGCTGCCCGAGGGCGCCCCGCCGTTGAGGACCTGCACCCGCACCTCCGAGGCGTCGGCCTTGGTGCCCTTGAGCCGGGCGGCCACGGCGGCGGCCTCCTTCTGCTTCTGCTGCTTGACCGCGGTGAAGGAGACGTCGTTCTGGATCGCCTGGAAGACCTCGGGCGCAGTCGACTCGTTGAGCACGACGGTCGCCTTCACCTGCTCCGTCGGGTTGTCTATCACCGGCACCGTCGTGAAGGTCAGGTTCTTGGTGTTGAGCCGGCCCAGCTCCAGACCGAGGTCCTTCAGCTTGTCGATGGAGTCGAGCTGGGAGTCGACGGTCAGCGCCTTCGTGCCCGCCTCGGCCAGCTTGATCATCTTGGTCGGGCTGCTGAGCGTGTCGTTCGACTTCAGCTTGCGCATCAGCGCGCTCAGGAACTGCTGCTGGAGCCCGATCCGGCTCAGGTCACCGCCGAAGCCGACCGAGTGCCGGGTGCGCACGAAGGCCAGCGCGTCCTCGCCCTCGATCGTGTGCTTGCCCTTGGTGAGGTTGAGCTTGGAGTCGCGGTCGTTGATGTCCTTGGCCAGGCACACCTCGACGCCGCCGACCGCCGTGGTCAGCGTCTTGACCGCGTTGAAGTCGGCCACCATGAAGTTGTCCGGCTTGATGCCGGTCAGCTCGGTGACGGTACGGGCGGTGCAGCTGGGCGTACGGTCTTCCTGGCCCAGGCTGGTGTTGAAACGGACGCCGGTCTCGCCCGGGATGACCTTCTCGGAGCCGTCCTCCAGCGTGGTCGGGCAGTCCGGGATGTCGACGATGAGGTCGCGCGGGATGCTCAGCGCGGTCGCGTTCGAGCGGTCCTTGGAGACGTGCAGCAGGATCGTGGTGTCGGCGTGGCCCGCGCTGCCCGAGTCCCCGTACTTCTCGTTGCCCGCGCCCGTGCGCTTGTCCGTGCCGATGAGCAGGATGTTGATGGCCTTGTCCTTGCTGAAGCCACCGGTGCTCGCGCCGTCGTCGCTCACGGACTGGATGTTGTCGTTGAGGTGCTCGATGTAGAGGTACGCACCGGCCGCGGCGGCGACCACCACGAACGCCATGATGCCGCCGGTCCAGAGCACGGCCTTCTTCGCCTTGCTCTTCTTCTTCACCGGCCGGCGACTGCGCCGCCCCGGCAGAGGCTCCTCCGGTGCCCCCCTGCGCCTGCGCTGCGGCGGGACCTCACGGCCCGGCGCCTGACGGGACTCCCGTCCCGGCGCGGCGGTCCTGTTCCGTACGGCGCCTCCCGCATCGCCGGCTCCGCGGGCGCCCCCGGCTCCTTTTGCTGCGGTACCGGTCGAACGCGCGGCGGCGCCTGCGCGGGAAGCGGCCCTGCGGGGGCCTGGGACCGGTGACTGCGGAGAGGAAGGACCCAGTCGCAGTTCGTATTCACCGGTGTTCGGATTGAGCACCCACTGGTCTGCGGGATCGATATCGTCCGCCCGCCCACGGCCTTGCGCGTCCACGGTTGTCTGAATCCTCCGTCGGGGCCACGCGGCGCCTACCCCCTCCAAGGCGCTCGGGTCTCGGTCAAACAGTGCGCAAGCCTAACTACGGCAGGGAGCACCGGGGCGCTCACACTATCCGCCCAGTTCAGCGTGGAGCGAGGACGGTGACAAATTCCACGTCCCTACAACTGGGCAATCTGCCGCATTTCTTTGAATCGGGGTTCGCGGACTTGGGGAGTGCTTTACCCGCAGGGGTTCTCGGCGGCCGTACTGCCGCGGAAAGTGGGTGCCGGAGATGGGGGCCCGGCGGGCTCGTCGGACCCCTTCGCACCGGACTTCCGGTCCTCGTCGCTGGAACGCTTGTGCGAGGAGCCGCGAGGCGGTCTCTGGGACTTTTCGGTCGAATTCACTACTTCCACCGGCGCGTCGATCCGCAGCCGTTCGAAGAGGCGCTCGGCCTCGGGTTCCACGAGCTGGTCGCGATTGGCGTTGTAGACGTACGACTCCCTCGGAACCGTGAGGAATTGCACGCGTTCGGTGGGGATGTCGCGCACTCCCCGCGCGAGTTCGTACAAACCACGCAAGCTGGCCAGTGCCGGGTCCGTGGTCAGCGACGATGTGGCGGCGTCCAGGACCGGATAGAGCCGCACCGGGTTCAGCAGGACGTCATTGCTCTGTGCCTTGTGCACGAGCGCGGCGAGGAAGCGCTGCTGGCGGTCCATGCGGTCGGTGTCGCTGCCGTTGCCGAGGGACTTGCGGGCGCGGACGTAGCCGAGGGCCTGTTCGCCGTCGAGGGTCACCTTCCCGGCCGGGAGCCTGAGCTTGGCGGCCTTGTCGTCGATGGGCTTCGCGAGGCAGATCTCGACGCCGTCGAGGGCGTCGACCATCTCCTTGAAGCCGTGGAAGTCGATGACCATGTGGTGATCCATGCGGATGTTCGTCATCCGTTCCACGGTGCGCACGGTGCAGGCGGAACCGCCCACCTGGAAGGCGTAGTTGAACATCGCGAACATCGGCTCGCTGCGGCGGCCGTCGGAGCGGCGGCAGCCGGGGACGTCGACCATGAGGTCGCGGGGTATCGAGACGGCGGTGGCGCTGCGGTGGTCGGACGACAGGTGCAGCAGGATCGTGGTGTCGGAGCGCTCGGTGCCGGAGTCCTTGCCGTAGCGGCGGTTGCCGGAGCCGGCCCGCGAGTCGGAGCCGATCACGAGGATGTTCTGGGCGCCGCGCACGAGCGAGGTGGGGCGCTCCTTCTCGTACCGGGCGAGTTCCGCTGCGGCGGCCTCGTCCGGGGTGATGTTGGAGTCGAGCTTGGCGTACACGCCCCAGGCGACGCCCGCCGCGACGACGACCACCAGCCCGACCCCGATCGCCCCGCGCCGGACCCAGCGCCGCACAAGCCCCTTCCTGCTGGCCGACGCCCCTCGGTGCGCATCTGCGGTGTCGGTCACGGCTGTGTCCACCCCTCATTGCGTACAGCGTGTGGTGTGGGCTGCTGTTACGACCATGGCGTGGATGGGGGGTGGGGGGTGGGTCGTGGTGGGCCGAACGGGTGAGGGTGCCTGCGGTGCTCGGGCCGGTGCTTGTGGTGTTCGGGTGGGGGTGCTTGTGGTGCTCGGGCCGGTGCTTGTGGTGCTCGGGCCGGTGCTTGTGGTGCTCGGGTGAGGGTGTCTGCGGTGCTCGGGCCGGTGCTTGTGGTGCTCGGGTGAGGGTGTCTGCGGTGCTCGGGTCAGGGTGCTTGCGGTGCTCGGGTCAGGGTGTCTGTGTCGGGCTGTGGTGCGGTGTTCTCGGCGCCGGTCCGCAGAATTCTCAGCCCGTCCGGGGGTGGCAGCCCCAGGGGGCGTGGCGGCGCCGGGTGCCTGCGAGGGGCGGTGCTCGGGGCTACCGGGCCGTCGCCGTCACCCGTTCCGCCTCGATCCGCTTGGCCAGGGACTCCTCGCCCAGTGCGTCGAGATGCCGGCACAGGACCACCGAGCCGCCGGTCGCCAGTGCCGCGTACAGGCCGGCGGCGAGGCCCTCCCAGGTGTCGTACGGCAGGGCCGACAGGATCCGTGAGCCCGGACCCGTGAGCCCCAGGGCCGGCGCCTCCGCCCGGGCGCGCTCGACCAGTTCCGCCGCGCTGAACTCCCGGCCCGCCACGATCAGCGCCGGGTCCTCGGGATCGACCGGCGCGTACGGCGCGAAACGGTCACCCTGGCTCGGCACCTCGACCGCGTAGTCGGCGAAGCCGGCCGGCGGCTGCGGGAAACGGCCCCCGAGCGGCCGCAACGCCAGCGCGACCCGCTCCCCGCGGCACGCCCGCGCGGCCTCCAGGTCGTCCGGTCCGCTCACCACCACGTCGGCTGCCGCCGGGTCCCCGCCCACGTCCGCGATCGTGCCCACCGACGAACATGCCAGCAGCCACACCGCCGTCTGCCAGTGCGTCGGCAGCAGCAGTGTGACCCGGTCGCCCGGTCCGGCCCCGAGGTCGCCCTGCAGCAGATTCGCGGTCTTGGCCACCCAATTGGCGAAGGTGGCCACGGACAATTCCACGCGTTCCCCGGTGGCGTCGTCGTAGAAGGTCACCAGGGGGCGTCCGGGATCCGCGGCGAGCGCGGAACGCAGCAGGTCGGCGGGGGTGCGATCGGTGGCATTCACCCGCGCAAGGGTACGCGCAGCGGTGCTCGCGCACCCCGTGGTGGGCCGTTCCGCCGCCACCGGTTCGGCGGAACCGAGGGCCGACGTGCCGTCAAGTTCCCGATGGACAGCTTTGTATGACTATGTCCAACATCAGGAGCATGCGTGGATTCCTTGCTTCCTCGATCGGTGTCACGTGCGCGGCCGCTCTCGCTCTCCCGCTCACTCCACCCGCCGCCGCGTCCGTGCGGCCGGCGCTCGGAGCGGAAGCCGCCAAGAGCGGGGCGACGGTGACCGCCGGATCGGCGTCCCGGCGTGCGCATGCCGAGCCGCCCGTCCCCGGCAGCACTCAGTCGCTGCCCCTCGTCCCCCTCACCCGTGACCGTTCCGCCGGCACCCCCACCGAACAGGGGCTGCCCCGACGGGACGTACGTCACTTCTCCCTGGTCGGCGTCGTCTGGGACGACCCGGCCACCGAACTGCACGGCCGCGTCCAGGTCCGCACCCGCGCGGTCGCGACCGGCACCTGGTCCGGCTGGCAGGACGTCGAGACCCACAACGCCGAACACGCGGCCGACCCGGGCGCCGCCGAGAGCTCCGCGGGCGGCGTGCGCGGAGCCACGGCACCCCTGTGGGTCGGCGACTCGGACGGCGTGCAGGTACGCGTGACGGCGGAGGGCGCGGATCCCGATCCGGGGGCGACGAAGCCGAAGTCCGAGGCGCCGGAACCCAAGCCGAAGTCTGAAGCGGGCGAGCCCAGGCCGAAGTCCGAGGCGCCGGAGCCCAAGCCGAAGTCTGAAGCGGGCGAGCCCAGGCCGAAGTCCGAGGCGGGGGAGTCCAGGCCGAAGTCCGAGGCGCCGGAGCCCAAGCCGAAGTCCGAAGAGGCGGAACCCGAGCCCGAGTCCGAGGCCGCGGCGCCCGAGTCCGAGCCCGGAGCCAAGTCCGATGAGGGCGAGCAGGGTGGGGACGACACAGCCGTGGACGGCGCGGCCGTCACCCCGCTGCCCGCCGGCCTCCACCTCGAACTCGTCGACCCGGGCGACCCCGCCCCGACGCAGAGCGAGCCCGGCCCCCGCCCCGGCTCGCTGAACCCCGAAACCCTCGGTTCCGCCGAGACCCTCGCCGCCTCCGCCGCCAACGCCGAACTCGCCCCCCTGGGCGCCACCGAGATCCCCGCCCTCGAACGCGCCGAGACCGAGCGGGAGATGCTGGCGCTGCGCGGCAGCGAGCTCACCGAGGAACAGCGGGCGAAACCGTACATCGGCCCGCGTCCGCGCATCGTCACCCGGCGCGGCTGGGGGGCCAACGAGAGCTGGCGGGAGCGGCAGTTCGCCTACACGAAGAAGGTGAAGGCGGCCTTCGTGCACCACACCGCGTCCGGCGGCAAGTACTCGTGCACCCAGGCTCCCTCGCTCATCCGCGGTATCTACCGCTACCACGTCCTGAGCATGGGCTGGCGCGACATCGGCTACAACTTCCTCGTCGACAAATGCGGAAACATCTACGAGGGGCGCGCCGGGGGCGTGACGAAGCCGGTCCTGGGCGCGCACACCCGCGGTTTCAACAGCAACAGCATGGGGATCGCCGTCCTCGGCAGCTACGACTCCACCAAGCCGACCGTGGCCACGGTGAACGCCATCGCCCGGCTCACCGCCTGGAAGCTCGGGCTCTACAGTGCCAATCCGCGCGGAAAGACATACCTGACGTCCGGCGGTGGCAATCTGTTCCGAAAGGGCAGGAACGTACGGCTGAATGTGATCTCCGGCCACCGGGACGGCTTCTCCACGGCGTGCCCCGGCCGGCTGCTCTACGCCAAGCTCGGCACCGCCCGCGCCTCCGCGGCCCGTCTCCAGGGCCGCTGAGGCAGGGAGGGCACTTCACGGGGAGCACGGGGAGTACGGGAAGTACGGGGAAACACGGGGGAGTACGGGGCGGGAGCGCATTCACCGCCGTCGGGGGAGGAGAGGCGGGATGTGTCGTCATACCGCACTGCCGTCGAGGGCGCCGCACAACGGTCTGCATACACTGGCCGGCCGAAAGACAGTTCGGCCGGTCCCGGCAGGAAGCAGAGACGACAGGTGACAGAAGCGATCCTCCTGGTCGGCGGCAAGGGCACTCGGCTGCGTCCGCTCACCGTGCACACACCGAAGCCCATGGTTCCGGCGGCCGGGGTGCCGTTCCTCACGCACCAGTTGGCGAGAGCGAGAGCGGCGGGCGTCGAGCACATCGTGCTGGCCACCTCGTATCTGGCCGAGGTCTTCGAGCCGTACTTCGGCGACGGCTCGGCGCTGGGGCTGCATCTGGAGTACGTGACGGAGGAGGAGCCCCTCGGCACGGGCGGAGCGATCCGGAACGTGGCCTCCCGGCTCCACTCGGGGCCCGAGGACCCGGTCCTGATCTTCAACGGGGACATCCTGACGGGTCTGGACATCCGGGCCCTGATCCGTACGCACGGGACGACGGGCGCGGATGTCTCCCTCCACCTCACCAAGGTGACGGACCCGCGGGCGTACGGGCTGGTCCCCACGGACGACACGGGCCGCGTGACGGCGTTCCTGGAGAAACCGCAGACGCCCGAGGAGATCGTCACCGACCAGATCAACGCGGGGGCGTACGTCTTCCGCCGTTCGGTCATCGACACGATCCCGGCGGGGCGGCCGGTGTCGGTGGAGCGCGAGACCTTCCCGGACCTGCTGTCGGCCGGGGCGCACCTACAGGGCATGGTCGACTCGACGTACTGGCTCGACCTCGGCACGCCGGCGGCGTTCGTCCGGGGCTCGGCGGACCTGGTCCTCGGCCGTGCCCCGTCCCCGGCGGTCCCCGGCCGCTGCGGCGACCGCCTGGTCCTCCCCACGGCCCGGGTGGCCCCCGACGCCAAGCTGACCGGCGGCACGGTGGTGGGAGAGGGCGCGTTCGTCGCCGAGGGCGCGCGCGTCTTCGGCAGCACGATCCTGCCGGGTGCCGTCATCGAGCCCGGCGCCATCATCACCGACTCCCTCATCGGCACCCGCGCCCGTGTGGGCGAACGCTCCGTCCTCACCGGGACGGTGATCGGCGACGGCGCGGTGATCGGCGCCGACAACGAACTGCGGGACGGCGCGCGGGTGTGGTGCGACGCCCGGATACCGGCGGGCGCGGTGCGCTTCTCACCGGATCTGTAGGGGGTGCCTGCGGCGGCCTGTGGCTACTGGGCGGGGGTGCGCGCAGCGCCTTCCGCTGATGGGTGGGTCGGGGACGTGCCGGGGGTGCCCGTCCTCGGTCCGGCGGTTGCCGCGCCTCAGGAACTCCGCGTTTCTTGACGCCGGCCGCTGCGGGCGGACACCTCCGGCACGTCCCCTTGCCGCCGTACGCGGGTGCGGGTGCGAAGGGGCTTCCCCTTTCGACGCCGGTCCGCTGTGTCTCAGCCCGTCCGGCGTTGGAGGACGGGGCCGTTCAGGCCGATGCGAGGTCTGGGGCGGCAGCCCCAGGGGGAGGGCGGGGGCGAAGGGGCAGCGCCCTTGGATGGGGGTCCCCCTGCTCAAGCGAAGCCGAGAGCTTGGGGGAGGGACGGGTAGGGGCGGCGGGGCGAGGGAAATGGGGCCGTCCCCGGCGGACCGGTGTCGCTACAGGCGGCCGATATCGCCCCGCGGCATCCGCGGAGCCCGCCGCGCCGGGACCCTTCCGCTCAGCAGGATCAACCGAGCCGCCCGATGCCGCTGCCCCGCATACGGCTCCAGCAGCTCCAGCATCACGGAGTCATCCGCATCCCGGTCCCCGGCCAACGCGAACCCCACGATCCCCGGCAGATGCAGATCCCCCACGGTCACCGCATCCGCCGCCCCATGACTGCGCTGCACGACCTCCGCCGACGTCCACGGCCCGATCCCCGGCACGACCTCCAACCGGGCCTGCGCCTGAGCCGGAGGCATCCGCACCGCCTCCTCCATCCGCGCAGCGACCCGCACGGCCCGCAGAATCGTCGACGCCCGCTTGTTGTCGACCCCGGCCCGATGCCACTCCCAGGACGGGATCAGCGCCCAGGTCCGCGCATTTGGCATCACGCACATCCGCCCGGGCGCGGGCCCGGGAGCCGGCTCCCCGAACTTCCGCACCAGCAACCGCCACGCCCGGTACGCCTCATCGGTCGTGACCTTCTGCTCCAGCACCGACGGAATCAACGACTCCATCACCAGCCCGGTCCGCGTCAGCCTCAGCCCCGGCCGCCGATGCCGGGCCATCGCCACCACCCGGTGCCGCGGCACGAAGACGGACGGATCGTCGGCCGCCCCGAGCAGTTCCGGCAACCGCTCCAGCAGCCACTCGGCGCCCGGCCCCCACGCCTCGCTCCGCACCTCGGCCCCGCGCGCGGCGACCCGCAGCGTCCCGGGCCCGGCGGGCGTGAGGCTGGCCCGCCACACGGAACCGTCCGGCATCGCCCGGAACGTCGGATCCCCCGGCCCGCGCCGCAGGGGCCCCAGCACCAGCCCGAGGTCGAGCGGCCACTCCGGCACCCAGGTCCGCACCCGCCCGGCGGCCGCGGCCTGACGCGGTATCCCCCCGGGCACGGCGACATGCCCACCGCGCACGGTCGTACGCGTGGGCCGCGGAGAGAAACGTCCTGCCACGAATGAGGTCCTAGGGGGAGGGGAGGTGTCCTACGAGCGTAGGCGCTGGACGGCGTGGGTCACCGCACCTCGATGAAAGCCGCGGCATCCCGCTCCGGCCTCGCCCGCGGCGCCTCCGCCGGGTGGCCGACCGCCACCGCCCCCATCGGATCCCAGTCCTCCGGCAGCCCGAGCACCTCGCGCACCACGTCCCGGCAGAACATCGTCGACGACACCCACGCCGAGCCCAGCCGCTCCCCGGCCAGCGCGACCAGGAAGTTCTGTACCCCGGCCCCGGTGGCGACGACGAACATCTCCCGCTCGGCGCCGTCCCGCCGCGCGTCGCCGTAGGTGTGCGAACCGTCCATGACCAGGCACGGCACCACCAGATACGGCGCGTTGCGCAGCACGTCCCCGCGCCGTACCCGCTTGGCGATCGACTCCTCGCTCTTGCCGTCGCGCCGGAGGTCGGCGATCCAGGCGTCGCGCATCGCGTCCAGCAGCCGCGTCCGTGACTCCGGCGACTCCAGCAGCACGAACCGCCACGGAGTGGTGTGGTGCGGCGCCGGCGCCGTGACCGCCGCGGCGACCGCTCGTCGAACGGCCCCCGGGTCGACGGGCTCGTCCGTGAACGCCCGTACCGTACGGCGCTGGGTCACCGCCTCGCGTACCGCCTCCGAGGTCCCCAGCCGGAACATGTCGTCGCGCGCGTCGCGCACCATGGCCCGCGCGCCGGCGCCGTGGTCCGCGGCCACGGTGTGCGCCAGCCCGCGCACGACGGCGACGGGCAGCCCGGCCGCCTTGCCCTTGACCAGGTCACCGGCGGCGGCGAGTTCGTCGGCGGTCGCCACGACCGTCGCGCTGAGCGGGTTGCCGTGCGCGTCCGTGCCGCCGCGCAGGTCGTCGAGCACGTGGATGCCGGCGGCGCCGATCGCGACGTCGGTGAGCCCGGCGCGCCAGGGGCGCCCGAAGGTGTCGGTGACGAGGACGCCGACGTCGACGCCGAGGACGTCGCGCAGCCCGTCGCGGATCGCCCGCGCGGACGCGTCCGGGTCCTCGGGCAGCAACAGCACCGTCCCGGCGGGGGTGTTGGAGGCGTCCACCCCGGCGGCGGCCATCACCAGGCCCTGCCGGTTCTCGACGATGCGCAGGGGACCGCGGCGCGCCACGACCCGTACCGTCTCCGCGTCGATCGCGGACTCCCGGTCGCCCGCCTCCACGATCCGGCCCTCGGCCTTGGAGACGATCTTCGAGGTGACCAGCAGCACGTCCCCGTCGACGAGACCGGGCTCGGTGGCCGCGATCAGCTTGGCCAGGTCGTCGCCCTGCGCGACCTCGGGGAGGCCGGGGACGGCCCACACCCGGTAGCCGGGAGCGCCGCCGGGCCGGGCTTCCTGCTGCTCGCCGCTCAAATTCCCCGCACCTCCTCCGCCAGCTCCAGCGCCTCGCGGGCCATCTGCGCGGTGGCGTCGAGGTCGGTCATCATCAGCGGTACGGCCCGGCAGCGGATCCCGGCCGCCTCGACCCGCTCCACCGAGCCGGCGTCCACGGTGTCCACGAGCCAGCCGTCGAGCAGTCCCGAGCCGTAGTGCTCGGCGACCGCGGCGGCCGTCGACTCCACGCCCACCGCCGCGAGCACCTTGTCGGCCATCCCGCGCACGGGCGCGTCCCCGACGATGGGGGAGAGTCCGACGACCGGCACGCCCGCCTCGGCGATCGCCTCGCGGATGCCGGGCACGGCGAGGATGGTGCCGACCGAGACGACCGGGTTGGACGGCGGGAAGAGGATGACGTCGGCCTGGGCGAGAGCCTCCAGGACGCCGGGCGCGGGCTTCGCCTGCTCGGCGCCGACCGGCACGATCGCCTCGGCGGGGACCGAGGCCCGCAGCCGTACCCAGTACTCCTGGAAGTGGACTGCCTTGCGCTCGCCCTCCTCCACGACGGCGACATGCGTCTCCACGCGGTCGTCGGTCATGGGGATGAGACGCACTCCCGGCTTCCACCGGTCGCACAGCGCCTCCGTCACCGCGCTCAGCGGATATCCGGCGCCGATCATCTGCGTCCGCACGATGTGCGTGGCGAAGTCCCGGTCACCGAGCCCGAACCACTCCGGGCCCACGCCGTACGCCGCGAGCTCCTCCTTGAGGTGGAAGGTCTCGTCGGCCCGGCCCCAGCCCTGTTCCTCGTTGATACCGCCGCCGAGCGTGTACATCACCGTGTCGAGGTCCGGGCAGACCTTCAGCCCGAAGAGGTGGATGTCGTCACCGGTGTTGCCGATGACGGTGATGTCCGCGTCCGGCACGGCCCGCTTCAGACCACGCAGGAACCGGGCACCACCGATGCCGCCTGCCAGAACCACAATGCGCATGGGCCCAAGTCTTGCAGGCGGGTACGACAACGCGTCAGGCAGTCACCGGACGCGCCTCGGCGCGCGCCTCGCAGGCCGACGAGGTGTGCATCGGCATCTCGGTCAGGCCCGGGTAGTACACATGCAGGCTCACCGCGGGCTCCAGCGCGTCGTTGACCACGTCGTGCGCGTACCCCGGGGCGAACACCCGCTGGGCGCCGGCCGCCAGCACGCGCGTGCCGCGCCCGGTGCGCTCGGTGAGCGTGCCGTCGAGGACGGTCAGGACGCCGGAGGAGCGGCCGTGGTCGTGCAGGCCGCTGCCCTGTCCGGGGACCCAGGACAGCAGCCACACCTCGTAGCCGGGTCCGGTGCGCAGCCGGTGGTACCAGCGCGTGGTGGCGTCGTACCGGACGAGGTGCTCCCACTGCGAGCGGTCGGCTGCGACGGAGCGGGCCAGGCCGACGAAGTCGGCGACGGTGGCCGGGTGCTCGCGCGGTGCCTGCAGGAGGTGCTGGACTTCGAGGATGTCGCCGGCGATCTGGAGGTCGCTGTCGCTGTTCATGAGGTGCGTGGGTTCCTTGGCGGAAGTGGGGGATGGCTGGGTGTCGGTCGCCGTCCGCCCGGGTCGCGGGGGACGCAGTGGCCCTGGTCGGGGCGTGGGAACAAGCAGCCGAGTCGCGGTGGACTCAGGGGCAGCCGGAGCGGCGGGAGAGGCTCAACAGCTGGAACAGCAACAACAGCTACAGCGAGCGCGGGCAGCACCGTGGGACCCGGCGGTGCGGGTCGAGGTGAGTGCCGAGTTCGCGAGCATGCCCACAAGGACAGCGGTTCGCACCTTCGGTGTCAACTCGGCGCCCGCCCTGTGGGACATGTTTCACCTCATCCGGTTCATCTCTGTGACGAAAGGTTTGTTCATGAGATGGACCGGACACATGGCGCACAATCGGGCGCACGACGTCGTTGTGATCCTGTGATCCGACTGTGATCCGGTTCGCTTCCGCGCGTGTGTGCAACGAGATCGAACTTCTGGGCGTCCTTTTCCGTGCAGGCTCTGCGGAGGGCGGGAGGCCCTCCCGGGTCTCGTCTGCGTGTCAAGGTTTATGCCGATTTGAACACTTTCCGCTAGGCCTTGGTTCCGCAGAGTGAATAAGGGGCTCAATAGCAGATCTCGGCTTGACTCGCCCGGAGCAGCACACTTGTAATTTCACTCGTGTCGTTCAGCCGGAATCGGTAACGGCTACATCACGGGGACGCGAAAGACAGACGAGGGGCGCACATGACCGAGCTGGTGCAGCAACTGCTGGTCGACGACGCGGACGAGGAACTCGGCTGGCAGGAGCGCGCGCTGTGCGCCCAGACCGACCCCGAGTCCTTCTTCCCCGAGAAGGGCGGCTCCACCCGCGAGGCCAAGAAGGTCTGCCTCGCCTGTGAAGTCCGCTCCGAGTGCCTCGAATACGCCCTCGCCAACGACGAGCGCTTCGGGATCTGGGGCGGTCTGTCCGAACGGGAGCGTCGACGGCTGAAGAAGGCGGCCATCTGACCGCACACCGGCCGCCCGGCCGTCGTGGGCCCGGCCGCAGGACCGGGCGTCCGCACGCACATACGTCTCGAACAGGTCTCGAACGGCCCGTCGCAGGTGGGTTATCCACAGGCGGCGGGCCGCCGTGATGCCCAGCCGATAGTGTGGTCGCTCGTCCGAGACGCCCCGGTGTCCCCTCGGGGCACGGGCGTCCACCGCAGTCCATCGAACCGGGGCCCGTACCTCGATGTCCGTGCACAGCCACACGGCAGCCCAGCACGACTCCGCTGCCACTCCTGAGTTCCCGCGTCATGTGGTGACGGCGGTGCTCGTCTCCCACGACGGCGCCCGCTGGCTGCCCGACGTGCTCGCGGGGCTGCTCGGCCAGGAGCGTCCCGTCCAGTTCGCCGTCGCGGCCGACACCGGCAGCGCGGACCAGTCCGCGCAGCTGGTCACCGACGCCCTCGGCGCCGACCGCGTACTGCACCTCGCGCGGCGCACCGGATTCGGCCAGGCCGTCGAGGAGGCCAACCGCACCGCCCCCCTCCTCACCCCGGACGAGCTGACGTATCTGAAACGGCCCAGCGGCTGGGACCCCGTCACGCGCACCTGGCGCGACGACGCCTACGACATGCCGGAACTCCCCCACGGGGAACCGGTCCAGTGGCTGTGGCTCCTGCACGACGACTGCGCGCCCGAACCCGACGCCCTGGCCCAGCTGCTGCGCGTCGTGGAGAACGAGCACGAGCTGGGGCGCGACGACATCGCCGTGATCGGCCCGAAGCTGCGCGGCTGGTACGACCGCCGCCAGCTCCTTGAGGTCGGCGTCACCATCGCCAACTCCGGCCGCCGCTGGACCGGCCTGGACCGCCGCGAGCAGGACCAGGGCCAGCACGACCACGTGCGCTCGGTGCTGTCCGTGTCCACCGCCGGCATGCTCGTCCGGCGCGACGTCTTCGAAGAGCTCGGCGGCTTCGACCGGCGACTGCCCCTCATGCGGGACGACGTCGACCTGTGCTGGCGCGCCACCGCCGCCGGGCACCGCGTCCTCATCGCCCCCGAGGCGGTCGTACGACACGCCGAGGCGTCCTCCCGCGAGCGCCGCACCGTCGACTGCGTGGGCCGCACCGCCGCCTCCCCGCACAAGGTCGACAAGGCCGGCGCCGTCTACACCCTGCTCGTCAACACCCGCACCGCCGTGCTGCCGTGGGTGCTGCTGCGCCTCGTCGTGGGCACCGTCCTGCGCACGCTCGCCTACCTCGTCGGCAAGGTCCCCGGACAGGCCCTCGACGAGATCCGCGGCCTCATGGGCACCCTGCTGCGCCCCGAGCGGATCATCGCCGGACGGCGCAGGCGCGGGCGACCCGTCATCGACAAGGCCGAGCTGCGGGCCCTTTTCCCGCCGCCCGGCGCGACCGTGCGGGCCACCGTCGAACAGGCCGCGAGCAGCCTCGTCGGCCGCTCCGACCCCGAAGTGACCTCCGGCGCGGGACGGCACGGCAGCGCCGTCGAGTCCGGACCCGGCGGCGACGACGCCGACTTCCTGGAGATAGAACAGTTCGCACGCCTCAAGCGCGTCGCCCGCAAGCCCGGGCCGGTGCTCTTCCTGGCGCTGCTGTTCGCCTCGCTCATCGCCTGCCGCGAGCTCCTCGGCGGCGGCGCGCTCGCGGGCGGCGCCCTGCTGCCCGCCCCGGCCGAATCCGGCGAGCTGTGGTCCCGTTACCTGGATGCCTGGCATCCGGTGGGCGCCGGCGGCACCTCGACCGCGCCGCCCTACCTCGCGCTCGTGGCGATGCTCGCCTCCACCCTGCTGGGCTCGACCGGGCTCGCGGTCACCGTGCTGCTGGTCTGCTCGGTGCCGCTGGCCGGATTCACCGCGTACTTCGCCTCCCGTCCGCTCGTCGAGTCGCGCCTGCTGCGTGCCTGGGCGGCCGTCGTCTACGCCTTCCTGCCCGCCGCCACCGGCGCCCTCGCCGGCGGCCGCATCGGCACCGCCGTACTCGCCGTCCTGCTGCCGCTGATCGCCCGCGCGGGCATCGCGGCCAGCGGCCTGGCGAACAGCTCCGACGCCCGGGGCAGTTGGCGTGCCACCTGGGCGTACGCCCTGCTGCTGACCGTCGCCACGGCCTTCACGCCGATCATCTGGCCCATCGCGCTGCTGCTCGGCATCGGTCTGCTGGCGGTGCGCCGCACCGACATCACCGCGTACGGCCTGCGTTTCCTGGCCCAGTTCGGTGCGCCCCTGCTGGTGCTCGCGCCCTGGTCGCTGTCGCTGCTGCCGTTCGGCTTCTTCCGCGAGGCCGGTCTGGAGTACGGCGCCTCGGCCGCGTCCGCCCTGGACCTGCTCGGCGCCAGCCCCGGCGGGCCCGGCACCGTCAGCGGACTGATGCTCATCGGCGTCGTGCTGGCCGCGCTGGCTGCCCTGCTGCGCTCCGAGCGTCAGCTCGGGATCCGGACCGCCTGGGCGGTCGCCCTGCTGGGCTTCCTCTTCGCGGTCCTGTCCAACGGCTCCACCTGGGCCGGCCCCGCGACCCTCGTCTACGGCATCGCCCTCCTGGCCGCCGCCCTGCTCGGCGCCGACGGGGCACGCTCGCGCGTGGCCGAGCAGAGCTTCGGCTGGCGTCAGCCGGTCGCCGCGCTGATCGCCTTCACCGCGGCGGCGGGCCCGCTGCTCGTCGCCGCCGGCTGGATGATCCGCGGTGCCGACGGACCGCTGGAGCGACGCGATCCCGTGCAGGTGCCCGCGTTCGTCGCCGAGGAGAGCGGCAGCCGTGACCAGGCCCGCACCCTCGTCCTCGACAGCGACTCCTCGGCCCACGTCGCCTACATGCTCGTGCGCGGCTCCGGCGCCCGCCTCGGCGACGCCGAACTGGCGGTGGCCGACGGCGAGAACACCAAGCTCGACAAGATCGTCGCCAACCTCGTCGCCGGTTCCGGCGCCGACCAGGCGGACCAGCTGGGCGCGTTCGCCGTGCGCTATGTCCTCGTGCACAAGGGCGCGCCGCGCGACGTCACGCGCGTGCTGGACGCCACGCCGGGGCTGTCGCGGCTGAGCGAGCAGAACGGCAGCGCGCTGTGGCGCATCGACCGCCAGGTGTCGCGGGCGGCCGTCGTCGCGGGGTCCGGCTCGGGCACCGCGGCCGGTGAACCCCAGCCGGTCGCCGCCGGGCCCGTCGAGATCCACACCACGGTCCCGGCCGGCTCCGACGGACGGGTGCTGCGGCTCGCCGACAGCGTCGACGACGGGTGGACGGCCACGCTCGACGGCAAGGAGCTCACCCCGACCACGGTCGACGGCTGGGCCCAGGGCTTCGAACTGCCCGCCGACGGCGGCAGGCTGGACGTCACCTACGACGACCCGATCGGCCACACCGTCTGGCTGTGGGCCCAGGGCTT
Source organism: Streptomyces sp. bgisy027 (assembly GCF_057710365.1). NCBI lineage: Bacteria > Bacillati > Actinomycetota > Actinomycetes > Kitasatosporales > Streptomycetaceae > Streptomyces > Streptomyces sp. bgisy027. The sequence continues at coordinate 10,922 of NZ_JBYIVZ010000027.1, read as the reverse complement.
CCTCGCCCTCGTGCTCGTCGTGATGGCGCTGCCCGGACGCCGCCGCGACATCGACGACGACCTGCCCGAGGAGACCCCCGTCCCGGCCGAGACCATGGCGGGCGAGGGCCGCAGGGCCCGTCGGCTGCGCGCCCAGGCCGAGGCCGAAGAGGGCGCTCAGGACGGGGAGTTCCCGCCGCCACCGGTTGCGGAGCCGTCCACGGGCATTCCGCAGCAGACGCCCTACGGGGAGTGGGACACCGCCAGCTACGCGGGCGCCGAGTACGGCAACTACGGCGGCGAGCAGTACCAGGGCGGTCAGGGCGGCGAGCAGTACCCGGCGGGCGGCGCCTACGACCAGGGGTACCAGGCGGACCCGTACCAGGGCGGCCAGTACGACCCGTACGCGTACGGCGGTCAGGCGCAGGGCGGGTCGTACGACCCCTCGTACGACCAGACGTACCAGCAGGGTTACGACGCCACGTACGACCCGCAGCAGCAGCAACAACAGCACGGCAGCGAGCGTTCCGACGGGAGCCAGCAGTGAACCGCACCACCCTGTCCCTCATCGCCGGCGTCGGCGCCCTCGCCGCCGTCACCGGGTTCGCGGCGCTGACGTCACCGGACGCGTCCGGCGCGAGCCCCGCGAAGGCGGCCGCCGAGCTGCCGGTGGAGCGTACGAGTCTGGTGTGCCCGGCGCCGAGCAGTTCGGACCTCGCCGAGACGACGTACACCTCGTTCACGCCCGTCACCAAGGGGACGGCGAGCGACGGCAAGGCGGAACTGCTCTCCGCGGGCGAGGAGCCGGGAGCCGCGGCCGACGACAAGGACGGCAAGGACGGCAAGGACGGGAAGGCAGGCAAGGGCGGCAGGACGGCCGCCGACAAGCCTGTTCTCACGGCCAAGGAGCCCGGGAAGCCGGTGGCCGAGGACGCCTCGGGGGCCGACTCGCCGGCGCTCGTCGGGACCGCCGAGGGGAAGTTCGCGCCCGGTTGGACCGTCCAGCAGACCACCCGGGTCGCGGCCGGCACGGGGCGCGGGATCCAGGGCGTCAACTGCACCGCTCCGGACACCGAGTTCTGGTTCCCGGGCGCCAGCACGGCACCCGACCGCACGGACTACGTGCATCTGACGAACCCGGACGACTCCGCCGCCGTCGTCGACATCGAGCTGTACGGCAAGGACGGCGCCCTGGAGACCACCGCGGGGGAGGGGATCACCGTTCAGCCGCACTCCGGCGAGCCGATACTCCTGTCCACGCTCATCAGCGAGAAGCAGGACAACGTCACCGTGCACGTGAGCGTGCGCAGCGGCCGGGTGGGTGCCTCGGTGCAGGCGCTGGACGACAAGCTCGGCGGCGACTGGATCGCGGCGTCCGTCGATCCCACGGGGAGCCTGGTGCTGCCCGGCATCCCCAAGGACGCCACGGCCGTGCGGCTGATCGCGTTCGCGCCGGGCGAGTCGGACGCGGATCTGAAGGTGCGGCTCGCCTCGCCGTCCGGGTCGATCACACCCGCCGGGAACGAGACGCTGCACGTCAAGGGCGGGATGACCAGCGCGGTGGACCTCGGTGACGTGATGCGGGGCGAGCCGGGGTCGCTCGTGCTGACACCCACGGACCGTGCCGTTCCGGTGGTCGCCGCGGTCCGGGTGGTGCGCGGGAAGGGCGCCGGGCAGGAGACGGCGTTCATCCCGGCGAGCAGGGCCGTCGGCAAGCGCGCGACGGCGGTGGACAACACCGGCAAGGGCACGACGCTGTCCGTGACGGCGCCGTCCGCCACGGCGGAGATCAAGGTCACGGCGTCCGCGGGCAGCGAGGGCGGTTCGGCGGTCTCGAAGACGTACACGGTCAAGTCCGGTACCACCCAGCAGGTGGAGGCGCCCGTCCCGAGCGGCCTGAAGGGCACCTACGCCCTCACGGTCGAGACGGTGTCGGGCGGGCCGGTGTACGCGTCCCGCACGCTGACGTCGTCGCAGGACGGCGTCTTGGCCTTCACCGTGCAGACGCTGCCGGACGACCGGGGGATGGTGGCCGTGCCCGAGGCGGACGAGGACCTGTCGGTGCTGCAGAAGTAACGGCCCCGCCGGCGCCGCGGAAGCAGGGGCACCGACGGCCGTCAGTCCTCGCCGTAGCGCGGATCGACCGTCTCCGGCGTGAGGCCCAGCAGCTCCGCCACCTGCTCCACGACCACCTCGTGGACCAGGGCCGCCCGCTCGTCCCGGCCCTTGGTGCGGATCTCCACCGGGCGGCGATAGACGACCACGCGCGCGGGGCGTCCCTCGCGGGCGGGGATCGTGCCGCCCAGGGGGACCGCCTCGTCGTTCCAGGTCCGGCCGTCGAGGCGGGGGACCTCCAGGACCAGGAAATCGATGTCGGTCAGCTGCGGCCAGCGGCGTTCGAGGCGCTCCACGGAGTCCTGGACCAGGTCCGCGAAGACGTCGGCGCGGCTGGCGGCGAGGGGGACCTGGGGTGGTGCGATCGGGCCGCGCATGCCCCGTCCGTGGCGATCACGACGACGGGGCCCGGGGCCTGCGGCACGGGGCGGTACAGGGGTGTCCATCACTGATGAAGGGTAGTCCTCACGGCAGGTACCTGTCCGATCGCGGTGGGGTGGCGGGAGTGACGTCTCCCTGTCCGTGCGGCATGTCGGCAGATGACCATTCCAGCCAAGCTTGGGCTCGATTCGGCATCTCTCCGAGACCGTCGAAGTCGAGGTAAATGACGGGTTTTGTGCCGAGTGGTGACCGGATCTGTCGCTGCCCGGTATTCCGCAAAGCGGCTTTTGGGCAGGTCAGGAGGGTGGGGCAAGAGGGGCGCGCGGGGTGCCTCACAACACGACACGGTGGGGTGACCTGGGGGAGAGTCGTCGCGGCCCGCTCAAGAGTGCGGTACCGTCCAACGTCGTGAGCCCTGTACGTCGCTGTTCGCGCACCGCTTGCGGCCGTCCCGCCGTCGCGACGCTGACGTACGTCTACGCCGACTCGACCGCGGTCCTCGGCCCGCTCGCCACCTACGCCGAACCCCACTGCTACGACCTGTGCGCCGAGCACTCCGAGCGCCTGACCGCCCCTCGCGGGTGGGAGGTCGTACGCCTGCTGGACGGCTCCGCTCCGGCCCGTCCGAGCGGGGACGACCTGGAAGCGCTTGCCAACGCCGTGCGCGAGGCGGCGCGTCCGCAGGAGCGGGCGGCCGAGGCCGGCGGCGGTGGCCGCGGCGCCGACCCGATGGAGGTCGCGCGGCGAGGTCATCTCAGGGTGCTGCGCTCGCCCGACAACTGACGGTCGGTTCCCTTCGCCTGTCTTTCCTCCCTCTCTTCGTCGTGCCTTCGTTTGGTTGAGTGCTGCACAAGCATTGACGGGCTGTTGTCGCGGACACGACCATTCCGCATGTCGAAACGAGAAATCGCTTTCCGCATGACGGAATCCCGGAGGTGCCCGTGTACATCCAGGAACTGGAGCCCGTGGCAGGCTCACTGGGGCTGTCCGCCCTCGTGGCGACCCTGCCCCTGGTGATCGTGCTCGTCCTGCTGGGCGGGGTCCGGATGAAGGCGCACCTCGCAGGGCTCACCGGGCTTCTGGCGGCCGTACTGGTCGCCTGGCTCGCGTACGGCATGCCGCTCGACCAGACGCTCTCCAGCGGCGTCCAGGGTGCCGTCTTCGGGCTCTTCCCCATCCTGTGGATCGTCGTCAACGCCCTGTGGGTGTACCGGATGACGGTCCGGACACGGCACTTCGACATCCTCAGGCGGTCGTTCGGACGGCTGTCGGACGACCCGCGCATCCAGGCGCTCGTCGTCGCCTTCTGCTTCGGCGCCCTGCTGGAGGCCCTCGCCGGGTTCGGAGCGCCCGTCGCCATCTGCTCGGTGATGCTCGTGGCGCTCGGGTTCGAGCCGGTGCGCGCGGCCGTCGTCGCCCTGGTCGCCAACACGGCACCCGTCGCCTTCGGCGCGATGGGGACGCCCGTGGTGACCCTCGCCCAGGTCACCGGGCTGCCGCTGGACGACGTGGCCTCCGTGGTCGGCCGGCAGACGCCCCTGCTGGCGCTGGTCGTGCCGCTCCTGCTGGTCGGGCTCGTGGACGGCCGGCGCGGGCTGCGGGAGACCTGGGTGCCGGCCGTGGTGTGCGGAGTCGCCTTCGCCGTCGCCCAGTTCGCCGCCTCGAACTACGTCTCCGCGCAACTCGCCGACATCGGCGCCGCCTTGGCCGGCGCGGGCGCCCTGGTCGCCGTCCCGCACGCGCGTGTGCCCGCCACCGAGGCCGTACGCGCGTCCGTGCTGACCGGGTCGCGCAGCGAGGAACTCGACGAGGACGACCCGCGCGGGGAGGTCGTGCGGGCCTACGCGCCGTACGCGCTGATCGTCGTGATCTTCTCCATCGCCCAGATCCCGGTCGTCAAAGACTGGCTGGCCGGAGCGACCCAGACGTACGACTGGCCCTTCCTGAACGTCGCGAACCCGGACGGCGAGGCCGTCGGCGGCAACGTCTTCAGCTGGCCGATCGTGTCCACCGGCGGCACGCTCGTGCTGATCGCCGGGCTGCTCACGGCGGCCGTTCTGGGCGTGCACGCGCGCGTGGCCGTCAAGGAGTGGACCGCCACCGTGCACGAGCTGCGGTTCGCGATCCTGACCGTGACGTCGGTGCTCGCGCTCGCCTACGTCATGAACCTGTCCGGGCAGGCCGCCACCATCGGCCACTTCGTGGCGGCGGCCGGCGCCGGGCTCGCCTTCCTGTCGCCGGTGCTGGGCTGGTTCGGGGTGGCGGTGTCCGGGTCGGACACCTCGGCCAACGCGCTGTTCGGGGCGTTGCAGGTGACGGCCGCGCGGGAGTCCGGGCTGTCGCCGGAACTCCTGGCCGCCGCCAACAGTTCAGGAGGTGTGCTCGGCAAGATGATCTCGCCGCAGAACCTCACCATCGCGTGCGCGGCCGTGGGACTCGCGGGCAAGGAGGGCGACCTGCTGCGGCGGGTGCTGCCCTGGAGCCTGGGGCTGCTGCTGGTGATGTGCCTGATCGTGGTCGGCCAGAGCTCACCGGTACTGGGCTGGATGCTGCCCTGACCTTGAAGGTTACGGCTGGGGGTCCACTCGGCGACCGTCCGGCGCACTGTCGGTCCGGGCGGGTAGTTTGTGGGGACCGACAGGACTTTCAGGAGGGGTGCCCGTGGCTGCTGATCTGTCACAGCTGGTGAAGGCGTACGACGTGCGCGGGGTCGTACCCGATCAGTGGGACGAGTCGCTGGCCGAGCTCTTCGGCGCCGCCTTCGTCCGGGTGACGGACGCGAGCGCGATCGTGATCGGGCACGACATGCGCCCCTCGTCGCCCGGCCTGTCCCGCGCCTTCGCGCGAGGTGCCGCGGCCCAGGGCGTCGACGTCACCGAGATCGGCCTGTGCTCCACGGACCAGCTCTACTACGCCTCGGGTGCGCTGGATCTGCCGGGCGCGATGTTCACGGCCTCGCACAACCCGGCCCAGTACAACGGCATCAAGATGTGCCGCGCCGGCGCCGCCCCGGTCGGCCAGGACACCGGCCTCGCCGAGATCCGCGAACTGGCGGAGAACTGGCTGGAGTCGGGCGCCCCGGCCCCGGCCCCGCGCACGGGCACGATCACGCGGCGCGACACGTTGGAGGACTACGCGGCCCACCTCCGCTCCCTCGTCGACCTGACCGCGATCCGCCCCCTGAAGGTCGTCGTCGACGCGGGCAACGGCATGGGCGGCCACACCGTGCCGACCGTCTTCGGCGGCCTCCCGCTGGACGTCGTCCCCATGTACTTCGAGCTGGACGGCACCTTCCCGAACCACGAGGCGAACCCGCTGGACCCGGCGAACATCGTCGACCTCCAGAAGCGGGTCCGCGAGGAGGGCGCCGACCTCGGCATCGCCTTCGACGGCGACGCCGACCGCTGCTTCGTCGTCGACGAGCGCGGCGAGCCCGTCTCCCCGTCCGCCATCACCGCCCTGGTGGCCTCGCGCGAGCTCGCCAAGCACGGCGGCAAGGGCACGATCATTCACAACCTGATCACGTCCTGGTCGGTCCCGGAGGTCGTTGCGGAGAACGGCGGCACCCCGGTCCGCACCCGCGTCGGCCACTCCTTCATCAAGGCCGAGATGGCGAAGTCCGGCGCGATCTTCGGCGGCGAGCACTCCGCCCACTACTACTTCAAGGACTTCTGGAACGCCGACACCGGCATGCTGGCCGCCCTCCACGTCCTCGCCGCCCTCGGCGGCCAGGAGGGCCCCCTGTCCGGCCTGGTCGCCCAGTACGACCGCTACGCCGGCTCCGGCGAGATCAACTCCACCGTCGCCGACCAGGCGGACCGCCTCGCCGCGATCAGGACGGCCTACGAGGGCCGCGACGACGTCCGCCTGGACACCCTCGACGGCCTGACGGTCACGTCCACCGACTGGTGGTTCAACGTCCGCCCGTCCAACACGGAGCCTCTGCTCCGCCTGAACGCGGAGGCCAGGGACGAGGAGACGATGAGAAAGATTCGGGACGAGGCGCTGGCGATCATCAGGGCCTGAGCCCACGGCCTGCCGGCACCCGCCCACCTGCCGGGGCCGCGCCCTTCGACGCCGGACCTGGCACCTTAGCCCGCCCGATTGACGCCGGTCAGTAATCTTTTCAGCCCGTCCGGCGTTTGAGGACGAGGCCGTTCAGGCCGAAGCGGGGTCTGGGACGGCAGCCCCGGAAGCTCCGGGGGCGAAGGACAGAGCCCCTGGAGGAAGCGACGGGCAGGGCGGCGGGGGTGAGGCGGGGGTGAGGCGGGGGTGAGGCGGGGGTGAGGTGGGGGCGAAAACCCTCGGCTGCCCTCGGACCCCGCACAGCGCCGCCCAACCCCGGCACCCCGCCCCCACCGGCGGTACGCTGACCAGGCACATCCGCACACCCGCACGCACCACCGACCCCCACCCCAGAAGGGACCCGCCATGCCGCTGGAAGCCGGCCTCCTGGAGATCCTCGCCTGCCCGGCCTGCCACGCCTCCCTCAAGGAGCAGGAAGCCGAGCTGATCTGCACCGGCCAGGACTGCGGCCTGGCCTACCCGGTCCGCGACGGCATCCCGGTCCTCCTGGTCGACGAGGCCCGCCGTCCCGAGTAACGGGGAACACGGACTCCACAGGCGCCCCGGCACGGCCCTGGTAGCAAACCCGGCACCCCCCGCACAACAGACCCCAAAGAAAACCCGGCGATCGGAGGCCGTCGCCCATGCTCGACGAATCGCTGCTCGACACGCCGGAGGCACTCGCCGACGCCGACCGCCGTGCCCTGCTCCGCGGCGCGGCCGAAGCCGGCGCCCGCGTCCGCACCGCCGCCCGGCACGCCGTAGAGGCCGGTGTCCACGACCTCAAGCCGGACGGCCGCCCCCGAGCCGTCCTCATCGCGGGCCCCGGCGCCGCCGCCACCTGCGTCGCCGACCTCCTCGGCACCCTCGCCGGCGCCACCAGCCCGGTCACCCGGCTGGCACCGGCCGGCGTGGCCCCCGCCGCGGGCGCCCTGCGCTGGGAGCTCCCCGGCTGGGCCGGCTCCGTCGACCTCCTGCTGATCGCCACCCCCGACGGCACCGAACCCGGCCTGTCCCTGCTCGCCGAGCAGGCCTACCGCCGCGGCTGCACGGTCGTCACCGTGGCCCCCGCGGGCACCCCGCTCACCGAGGCGACGCACGGCAACCACGGCCTGTTCGTACCGATGGCGACCGCCCCGTACGAGCAGGACGAGTCCCTCGCCGCCTCCGCCCCCGGCGTCCTGTGGGCCCTGCTCACCCCGCTCCTTGCGCTCCTGGACCGCACCGGTCTGCTCACCGCCCCGCCCGACGCCGTCGAGAAGGTCGCCGACCGCCTCGACCACATCGCCGAGCGCTGCGGCCCCGCCATCGCGACGTACAGCAACCCCGCCAAGACCCTCGCCGCCGAACTCGCCGACGCGCTCCCGCTGATCTGGACCGAGGGCGTCTCCGCGGGCCCGGCCGGCCGCCGATTCGCCGCCGCGCTCGCCGAGCTCTCCGGCCACCCCGCCCTCGTCGCCGAACTGCCCGAGGCACTCGCCTCGCACAGCGCCCTGCTGGCCGGCCGCCTCGCGGCGAGCGCGGACCCCGACGACTTCTTCCGGGACCGCGTCGAGGAGACACCGGCCCTGCACGCACGCGTGGTCCTGCTGCGCGACCGGCCGATCGGCGGCCTCACCGCCGCGCCCAGCGCCCGCGACCTCGCCCTCAGCCACGACACACCGATCAGCGAGCTGGAGCCGGAACCCGGCGGTGAGCTGGAGACCCTCGCCGAACTGATCGCCATCACGGATTTCGCCGCCGTTTACCTGGCGCTCGCCTCGGGGGCCTGATCTGTCCCTGGACGCCCCGACAGCCGTACGCCGGCCCAACCGGCAGTCGTACACCGGGCGAACCGGCAGTCGTACGCCGGCCCAATCGGCAGTCGTACACCGGCCCAACCGGCAGCCGTACACCGGGCGAACCGGCAGTCGTACGCCGGCCCAACCGGTAGTCGTACACCAGGCGAACCGGCGTCCTCCTCGAAGAGAACCCGCCTACCCGCAGAGAGCAGGCAGACAACCGCATGGACCGTCTCGACAACACCGTCCGCCCCTACGCCTGGGGTTCCACCACCGCGATCCCGAAGCTCCTCGGCGTCGAGCCGACCGGTGAACCGCAGGCGGAGATGTGGATGGGCGCGCACCCGGGCGCACCCTCGCGCACCGGGCGCGGCACGCTCGTCGAGGTGATCGAGGCCGACCCGGAGCGCGAGCTGGGCGCCGCGGCCGTGGCGAAGTTCGGGCCGCACCTGCCGTTCCTGCTCAAGATCCTCGCCGCCGGCGCCCCACTCTCCCTCCAGGTGCACCCGAACCTGGAGCAGGCGAAGGAGGGGTACGCGGACGAGGAGGCCCGCGGCATCCCGGTGGACGCCGGTCACCGCAACTACAAGGACGCCAACCACAAGCCCGAACTGATCTGCGCGCTCACCGAGTTCGACGGCCTGTGCGGCTTCCGTGACCCGCTGCGCACCGCCGACCTGCTGGACGGCCTCGGCGTCGACTCCCTCAAGCCGTACGTCGACCTGCTGCACGCCCACCCCGAGGAAGCGGCCCTGCGCGAGGTGCTCACCGCGATCCTCAGCGCCGACCCGGACGAGATGGCCCACACCGTCGCCGAGGCCGCGGTCGCCTGCTCCCGCCTCGGCGGCGAGTACGCCCCGTACGCCGACATCGCCCACCACTACCCCGGCGACCCCGGCGTCATCGCGGCCATGCTGCTCAACCACGTCCGTCTCCAGCCCGGCGAGGCCCTGTTCCTCGGCGCCGGCATCCCGCACGCCTACCTGACCGGCCTCGGCGTCGAGATCATGGCCAACTCCGACAACGTCCTGCGCTGCGGCCTGACACCCAAGCACGTCGACGTCCCCGAACTCCTGCGCATCGTGCGCTTCGAGGCGGGCGACGCGGGAGTGCTGCGCCCCGAGGCTTCCCCGGACGGCGAGGAGGTCTACGAGACCCCGATCGACGAGTTCCGGCTGTCCCGGTACGTCCTCCCGGAGGGCACCACCGCCCACGACCTCACCCGCGCCACCCCGCAGATCCTGCTCTGCACGGCCGGAGCCGTCCGCGCCGGGGAGCACGAACTGACGCCGGGCCGCTCCGTCTTCGTACCGGCGGGCGAAAAAGCCGAAGTGTCCGGGGCCGGTACGGTCTTCCGGGCCACGGTCGTCGCCTGACCGAGGGCATCTCACGACCCGGCGCGCCACCGTCGGACCGGGCTGCAACAATGGCCCACCGGCAAAGGACGGGCAAAGCCGACCGGGGGCGAAGGTCCCCTCGGCGACGCTCCGCTACGAAGGCGAAGGGACAACGCGACACATGAGCGCGTCAGGCGGAACCAAGGCGATCGTGGCGGCACTCGCCGCCAACCTCGCGATCGCGGCATCGAAGTTCGTGGCGTTCGCGTTCAGCGGGTCGTCGTCGATGCTCGCCGAGGGCGTGCACTCGCTCGCGGACTCAGGCAACCAGGCCCTGCTGCTGGTCGGCGGCAAGAAGGCCCAGCGCGAGGCGACCCCGCAGCACCCCTTCGGCTACGGCCGTGAGCGCTACATCTACGCCTTCCTCGTCTCGATCATCCTCTTCTCCGTCGGTGGCATGTTCGCCCTCTACGAGGGCTACGAGAAGATCAAGCACCCGCACGAGATCGAGCACTGGTACTGGCCGGTGGGCGTCCTCGTCTTCGCGATCATCGCCGAGTCCTTCTCCTTCCGCACGGCCATCAAGGAGTCGAACGTCCTGCGCGGCAAGAAGTCGTGGAAGGAGTTCGTCCGCCACGCGAAGGCCCCCGAGCTGCCCGTCGTCCTCCTGGAGGACCTCGGCGCGCTGATCGGTCTGGTCCTCGCCCTGGGCGGCGTCGGCCTGGCCCTGCTCACCGGCGACGGCGTCTGGGACGGCATCGGCACGATCTGCATCGGCATCCTGCTCGTCCTGATCGCGGTCGTCCTGGCCATCGAGACCAAGTCGCTGCTGCTCGGTGAGGCCGCGGGCGTCGAGGACGTCGAGAGGATCGAGGCCGCCGCCGTCGACGGCGACGTCGTCACCCGCATCATCCACATGCGCACGCTCCACCTCGGCCCCGAGGAACTCCTGGTCGCCGCCAAGATCGCGGTGAAGCACGACGACACCGCCGCCGAGGTCGCCGCCGCCATCGACGCCGCCGAGGCCCGCATCCGGGAGGCCGTCCCGATCGCCCGCGTCATCTACCTGGAGCCCGACATCTACAGCGAGGCCGAAGCGGCCAAGGGCGCCGACCGAGAGGCGACGCCGGGCGGCCCGGCACAGCACGGCACCGAGCACTGACCCCTACGGTGACGGGGCCCGCCGAGTCGATCGGCGGGCCCCGTCGTCATTGCCGCGGCGTCGGTGTCGGGTTGTTTGTGTTGCGGTGCTGGTGTGGGGTTG
>NZ_JBYIVZ010000026.1:0-143168 GCF_057710365.1 Streptomyces sp. bgisy027 | reverse complement strand
GAGGTACAGCGTTCCGATCGTCTTGTGGTCGGTGGTGGTGAGCCACTTGACCACGACGTTGCCGGGTTGCCTGCGCCGGACCGGCAGCTCGTTCTCGTACGAGTCCTCAGCTGCCGCGGCACCCTGGGGTTCGTTGAGGATGCTCACAGGTTGTTCGTCTCCCGGTTCTTCTCGTGGCTCGTCTGCGCGATGCCGGCGGGAACGTAACCGGTCTGCCCCTTCTTGGCGAGGTCCTTGAGGTGCTGCTCGTAGCGCTCGGGGGAGACGACCTTCACGTTGAACAGCATCCGGGAGTGGTCGACGCCGCACAGCTCGGCGCACTTGCCCAGGAAGGTGCCCTGCTTGTTGGGGGTCACCTCGAAGGCGTTGGTGTGGCCCGGGATGACGTCCTGCTTCATGAGGAACGGCACCACCCAGAAGGAGTGGATGACGTCACGCGAGGTCAGGACGAAGCGGACCGTCTTGCCCTCCGGCAGCCACAGGGTGGGACCCGGGTTGCCCGTCTGAGGGTTGCGCGTGCCGGGCGTGCCGCAGTCGTACACACCGCCGGCGTTCGCCGGGAAGTCCTCCTTGAACCGGTCCGGGACCGCGGCCAGTTCCTTGGAGGTCTTGGCGTCGCCGGTGGAGCCCTCCACGTCGGCGATCATGTTGAAGCACCAGCTCCACTGGAAGCCGACGACGTTGACGGTGACGTCGGGCTTGTCCTTGAGGCTGAGCAGCTTCGTCTCGTCGCGGGCCGTGAAGTAGAACAGGACCGAGACGATGATGAGCGGGACCACCGTGTACAGCGCCTCGATGGGCATGTTGTACCGGGTCTGCGGAGGTACCTCGACCTTGGTGCGGCTGCGCCGGTGGAACATGGCGCTCCACAGGATCAGACCCCACACCAGCACGCCGACGGCGAGCGCAGCCGCCCAGGAACCCTGCCACAGGGAGAGGATCCGCGGAGCCTCTTCCGTGGTCGGGGTGGGCATACCAAGGCGGGGGAAGTCTTCCCAGTTGTACGAGCAACCGGTGGCTGTCGCCAGGACCAGGCCCGCGGTCATGCCTTGCAGCAGCTTCCGCCGCATCGGGCGCCGCGGCGAGCGGTCGGAGCCGTTGGGACTCACGTAGCGCCTTCCCGAGAGTCTCGCCCGCGCGGATCGGCTGCGGCCTGGCCTTCTCGCTGGTCGGTCGCCGCCCTGCGTCGGGCAGGGGTTTGGATGTTTATGCGGACCAAACCCTAGCCGACGCCCTCCGGGGGGTCGCGAGGAGGGGGGCCTACTGGAGTGGGGGGTTCGCTTGATTGGCGGCTGAAGGCCCGTCGTGTCTTGTCGCGCCCCGCGGCGGAGCCGCTGACACCACCGCCCCGCGCCCCGTTGGGGCGCCCCGGTGACCGGACGTCTAGCGTTGCCGTGTGGGCTACTTCGACGCTGCTTCCAGTGCTCCTCTTCATCCCGTCGCCCGGCAGGCGCTCCTGGCCTCCCTTGATGAGGGATGGGCCGATCCGGCCCGTCTCTACAGGGAGGGGCGACGGGCGCGCATGCTCCTGGACGCCGCTCGGGAGACGGCGGCGCAGGCCGTGGGGTGCCGGGCCGACGAGTTGGTGTTCACCTCTTCGGGGACCCGGGCCGTGCACTCGGGTGTCGCGGGTGTGTTGACGGGCCGGCGGCGGATCGGAAGCCACCTGATCGTGTCCGCCGTCGAACACTCCTCTGTGCTCCATGCGGCTGACGCGCACGAGGCCGGCGGGGGTTCGGTCACTCAGGTGGCGGTGGGCCGGGGCGGGGCGGTGGACGCGGGGGCGTACGCGCAGGCCCTGCGTCCGGACACCGCGCTCGCGTGTCTTCAGTCGGCCAACCACGAGGTGGGCACCGAGCAGCCGGTGGCCGAGGTGGCCGCCGCGTGCCGGGAGGCCGGGGTGCCGTTGCTGGTGGACGCGGCGCAGTCGCTCGGGTGGGGGCGTGCCGAGGGCGACTGGTCGGTGTTGACCGGGAGTGCCCACAAGTGGGGTGGTCCGTCGGGGGTCGGGCTGCTCGTCGTGCGCAAGGGGGTGCGGTTCGCCGCGCAAGGGCCCGCGGACGAGCGGGAGTCGGGGCGGGCGGCCGGGTTCGAGAACATCCCGGCGATCGTCGCCGCGGCGGCCTCGCTGCGGGCCGTGCGTGCGGAGGCGGCCCAAGAGGCGGTACGGCTGCGGGAGCTGACGGAGCGGATCCGGGCCCGGGTGCCGCGGCTGGTGCCGGACGTGGAGGTGGTCGGCGACCCGGAGCGCCGGTTGCCCGGGATCGTCACCTTCTCCTGTCTCTACGTCGACGGGGAGGCATTGCTGCACGAGCTGGACCGGGCCGGCTTCTCGGTCTCCTCGGGTTCGTCCTGCACCAGCAGCACGCTGACACCCAGCCATGTGCTGAAGGCGATGGGGGTGCTGAGCGAGGGGAACGTACGCGTGTCCCTGCCGTTCGGGACGCCGGAGGAGGACGTCGAGCGGTTCCTCCAGGTGCTGCCGTCGGCGGTCGCCGGGGTGCGGGAGAAGCTGGGGGCGCCGACGGCGCGGAAGGTCGCACGGGACGAGGACGTCCTGGTCGTGGACTCCCTCGGCAAGCGGTGCCCGATCCCCGTCATCGAACTCGCCAAGGTCATCGGGGACGTGCCGGTGGGCGGCCTGGTCCGGGTCCTGTCGGACGACGAGGCGGCCCGCCTGGACATCCCGGCGTGGTGCGAGATGCGGGGACAGGAGTACGTCGGCGAGGAGCCGGCGGAGCGCGGGAGCGCATATGTCGTGCGCCGGGTGAGCTGAACGCTCCTGAGGGGCGCGGGGAGCCGCGCGAACAGCCCCCCACGCGCCCGTGGCCGACGACGCACCCGCCGAGGCGGACCTCAGCTCAGGTGGGTGCGGACCTCTTCGCCCGCGTCGTGCCCGTACGCCTTGGTGAACCGGTCCATGAAGTGGGCGCGGCGCAGCTGGTACTCCTGCGTGCCCACCGTCTCGATGACGAGGGTGGCCAGCATGCAGCCGACCTGTGCCGCACGCTCGAGGGACACGCCCCACGCCAGTCCGGACAGGAACCCGGCGCGGAAGGCGTCGCCGACGCCCGTGGGGTCGGCCTTGCGCTCCTCCTCGGCGCAGCCGACCTCGATCGGGTCGTGGCCGGCCCGCTCGATGCGTACGCCGCGCGAGCCGAGGGTGGTGACGCGGTGGCCGACCCTGGACAGGATCTCCTCGTCCGACCAGCCGGTCTTGGACTCGATGAGCCCCTTCTCGTACTCGTTGGAGAAGAGGTAGGTCGCCCCGTCCAGCAGTATCCGGATCTCGTCGCCGTTCATCCGGGCGATCTGCTGGGAGAAGTCGGCGGCGAAGGGGATCGAGCGGGAGCGGCACTCCTCCGTGTGACGGAGCATGCCCTCCGGGTCGTCGGCGCCGATGAGGACCAGGTCGAGGCCGCCGACGCGGTCGGCGACGGTCTTCAGCTCGATCAGCCGGGCCTCGCTCATCGCGCCCGTGTAGAAGGAGCCGATCTGGTTGTGGTCGGAGTCGGTGGTGCAGACGAAGCGGGCGGTGTGCAGGGTCTCGGAGATACGGACCGAACCGGTGTCGACTCCGTGCCGGTCCAGCCAGGCCCGGTACTCGTCGAAGTCGGAGCCCGCGGCGCCGACGAGGATCGGCTTCGTGCCCAGCTGACCCATGCCGAAGGCGATGTTCGCGCCTACGCCGCCCCGGCGTACGTCCAGGTTGTCGACCAGGAAGGACAGCGAGACCGTGTGCAGCTGGTCCGCGACGAACTGGTCGGCGAAGCGGCCGGGGAAGGTCATGAGGTGGTCGGTGGCGATGGAGCCGGTGACTGCGATGCGCACGGCGTGAGGTCTCCTGCAGGGAGGTGGAATTGACAATCCACGCTACCGTTCGTGACCGGGACACAGAAGCGGCCAAAACTACCTGATAGTAGATCTTTCTTCGCGGGCTCGAGCGAGCATACGGTGCAGCTATGACGAAATTCGAGGTCCGTGCCCCCGCTCCGGCCGACCCGGAGGTCGACCTGGCGTCACTGCTGGGTGACTGCGCACGGATGGCTCCGCACTGGGCCGCTCCCGACCGTGCCCTTTCCCGTCCGGTCTCTCCCTCACGCATCCACGGGGTGACCGTGCCCTCGAAGTCGGCGCGACTGCTGGACGCGATGTCCGACTACGGCGACTGACCGGGAGGCCGGTCGAACTCCGGCGGCCCGATCGGCGCTTTTCAGGGAACCGTGCGCTCCCCCGCTGCGTCCCATCGGCGTCCCCCGTAAAGGGGATGCGGGATACGACCCGGTGGACCGGCCTTTTGGCAGGGTCGGGTCAGGGTCCTGGGACATGTGCGCAGCCGAAGGAGCGATGCGGTGAACACCGAGCGACCCGACAACGACGACGCGGGCGCCTCCGGCAAGGACGCGGAGGAGGCACGGGCGGAGCAGACCGCCGCCGGCGCCGACGGGCTCGCCGACGAGAGCGGGACGGCGGGCGGAGCTGCTGACGGCGTGGTCGAGGGGTCAGAACAGGCCGACGGGACCGAGCAGGCCGGCAGGGCCGAAGGGACCGACCGGGCTGCCGCCGAGGCCGAAGGGGCGTCGCGCGACGCGGGTGCCTCGGGCGAGGAGTCCGCTTCCGGTCAGGAGCCCGCTCCGGGCCGGACGAGTGACTCGGACGAGGAGAACGCCTCGGAGAGTGCCTCTGCCGATGCCGGTCCCGCCGTGCCCGGCGCTCCGGTCCCGTCCGCCGCCGAGGCCCACGACGCCACCCCCACCCACGGGCCGGACGACCCGCACGGCGGTGCCCGTCGCCGCTCCCCCGCGATCATCGCCTCCGTCGCCGCGGCCGTCCTGCTGATCGGGGGCGGTGGGGCCTATCTCGCCGCGAACACGTCCGGTGGTTCGGACGGCGGTACGTCGTCCGGGGCGCCCGGCGGCGACACTCCCCCGCCGCTGCACCTCGACGGCTACACCGAGTCAGGGGGCGGCACCGGGGGCATCGCGCCCGGGGAGCCGAACCCCTACGGCGCCACCCACAAGGCCGACGGCGATCTGCCGGACGGGCCCGGGTCGGCGGCGGTGTACCGGGCCGGCGGCGAGGTCGCCGCGGCCGAGGTGGCCCGGCTGGCCGAGGCACTCGGGGTGGACGGGACGCCGGTGGTGCGGGGCGAGACCTGGCGGGTCGGCGCGTCGGACGGGGCGGGGCCCAGCCTCCAGGTGAACAAGCAGGCGCCCGGGACCTGGACCTTCTACCGGTACACGCCCGGCACGGACAATTGCCGGAGCACCACCGTCTGCGCCAAGGCCCCCGCCGACCGGGACGGCGATCCGGTGAGCGAGGACGCCGCGAAGAAGGCCGCCGCGCCGGTCCTCAAGGCCGTCGGCCAGGACGACGCGAAGCTCGACGCGGGCCAGGTGATGGGCGGCCGGCGGGTGGTGAACGCCGATCCGGTGGTCGGCGGACTGCCCACGTACGGCTGGACGACCGGGATCACCGTGAACGCCCAGGGCGAGGTGGTCGGTGGAAGCGGCCAGTTGAAGGCGCCGGTGAAGGGGGACACGTACCCCGTGCTGAGCGCGGAGAAGACGCTCGGGCTGATGAACGCGGCGCCGAAGGCCGACCACCGCATGGGCATCGGCGGCTGCGCCAGCCCCGTACCGCTGAAGGACCGTATGGAGGCGCCCTGCGGTGCGGAGGCGTCGTTGTCGGCGTCCGGGTCGACGGGTGCAGCTCCGGAGCAGGACACCATCACCGTGCAGAAGGCGGTGTTCGGGCTGGCCTCGCACTACGTGGACGCCCGGCAGGCGCTGGTGCCGTCGTGGCTGTTCGAGGTGCGGACGCAGGGCGCGCAGGACAGCTTCACGGTGACGTACCCGGCGATCGACCCGGAGTACCTGGACTCGGCCACGCCGTCGCAGGAGCCGTCCGGTCGGCCGAGCCCGCGGCCGACCGGACCGAAGGACGACTCGACGGCGTCCCCGGTCACCCGGAACGTGGGCGTGGACGCCTACACGGCCGACGACTCGAAGCTGACGGTCGCCTTCACCGGCGGTGTGTGCGCCGACTACGAGGTGACCGCGAGCGAGAGCGGTGACGAGGTGACGGTCCGGGTGACCGAGACCTCGCAGCCGGACGAGGTCTGCATCCTGATCGCCAAGGTGTTCCACCGGACCGTGCAGCTGGACGAGCCGCTCGGGGACCGGAAGGTCGTGGGCACGGACGGCCGGGCGGTTCCGCTGGAGAAGCCCGGGATGCTCCCGGACGTACCGCAGACGTCCGGGGCCCGGTAAGGGCTCTCGGACACGGAAAGGCGGCGGCCCCGTCGGAGGGGGTCGCCGCCTTTTCGTGTGTCCGGCCTGGATCTGCCGGCCCTTCGGCTGGGTTCAGCTGAAGGAGTCGCCGCAGGCGCAGGAGCCCGTCGCGTTCGGGTTGTCGATCGTGAAGCCCTGCTTCTCGATGGTGTCCACGAAGTCGATGGACGCGCCGCCCAGGTACGGGGCGCTCATGCGGTCGGTGACGACCTTGACGCCGCCGAAGTCCTTGACGACGTCGCCGTCGAGGGAACGCTCGTCGAAGAAGAGCTGGTAGCGCAGACCCGAGCAGCCACCGGGCTGGACGGCCACACGCAGGGCGAGGTCGTCACGGCCTTCCTGGTCGAGCAGGGCCTTCACCTTGGCCGCGGCGGCGTCGCTCAGAATGATGCCGTCGGTGGCGGTGCTGGTCTCGTCCGATACGGACATCTACATCTCTCCCGGGTTGTACGGAGACTGCTTGCCGACCATTGCAACCGGCGGGTCGGCGGATTCATTCCGGGGCCGGATGCTTTGTCTTTCGGTCCATCTTCATGCTCGCACACGGCGCGCGGAGCGGAAAACGCCTCATTCGGGAATGCGCGGGTCGCTCACCGGGATTCACGTCACATCGACACGATGGCCATCGTCAAACTGACGTGAACCGGTTATGATAGATAGCGTCAATCCGACGAGAAGTCGGTGAAGGTGTCCCGCTTGACCCGCCGGGTCCGGATCCTCCGGTCCCGGCGAGCCGCAGAACAGAAAGGGTGCGTGTCGTGACCACCGCCCAGACCCAGGAGCTCGACGTACAGCCGACGCCCCTCGCCCTGCTGCTCCTCGGCCGCGAGGCCGACCCGAGGAGCGAGCGCGGCGTCGAGTGCCCCGGCGACCTGCCCTCGCCGTCCGACCCGGACCTGGTCGAGCGTGCCCGCGCCGCCAAGGAGAAGCTCGGCAGCAAGGTCTTCGTGCTCGGCCACCACTACCAGCGCGACGAGGTCATCCAGTTCGCGGACGTGACCGGTGACTCGTTCAAGCTGGCCCGGGACGCGGCCGCGCGCCCGGAGGCCGAGTACATCGTGTTCTGCGGTGTGCACTTCATGGCGGAGTCGGCGGACATCCTGACCTCCGACGACCAGAAGGTCGTCCTGCCCGACCTCGCCGCCGGCTGCTCGATGGCCGACATGGCGACGGCCGAGCAGGTCGCCGAGTGCTGGGACGCACTGACCGAGGCCGGCATAGCCGAGCAGGTCGTGCCGGTGTCGTACATGAACTCGTCCGCCGACATCAAGGCGTTCACGGGCAAGCACGGCGGCACGATCTGCACCTCCTCCAACGCCAGGCGCGCGCTGGACTGGGCCTTCGAGCAGGGCGAGAAGGTGCTCTTCCTGCCGGACCAGCACCTCGGCCGCAACACGGCCGTCCGGGACATGGGCATGTCCCTTCAGGACTGCGTCGTCTACAACCCGCACAAGCCGAACGGCGGGCTGACCGCCGACGAACTGCGCGCCGCGAAGATGATCCTGTGGCGCGGCCACTGCTCGGTGCACGGCCGCTTCAGCCTGGACTCGGTGAACGACGTGCGCGAGCGCATCCCGGGCGTGAACGTCCTGGTCCACCCCGAGTGCAAGCACGAGGTCGTGGCCGCGGCCGACTACGTCGGTTCGACGGAGTACATCATCAAGGCCCTGGAGGCCGCCCCGGCCGGCTCCAAGTGGGCCATCGGCACGGAGCTGAACCTGGTCCGCCGGCTGGCGAACCGTTTCGCGCCCGAGGGCAAGGAGATCGTCTTCCTCGACAAGACGGTCTGCTTCTGCTCGACCATGAACCGCATCGACCTGCCGCACCTGGTCTGGGCGCTGGAGTCGCTGGCCGAGGGCAACCTGGTCAACCGGATCGAGGTCGACAAGGAGACCGAGGCGTTCGCGAAGCTGGCGCTGGAGCGGATGCTGGCGCTGCCGTAGCCCGCACTCGACATGCTCACCCCGACACGGGTTTCCGGTCGGGGTGAGCCGGGTCGAGGGTGAAGACGTCTCCGTCCGGGGTGACGACGACCAGGGCGCCCTTGTGGAGCAGCACCTCGGACAGCGACCAGCCCTGGTCGGTCACCCGCTGGGCACGCGGCAGGGTCTCCCACAGCAGCGTGCCCTTCTCGATGCCGAGGGCGGCGACCCGGCCGCTGGCGCTGGACATGTAGAGCACCCGGGCGCGCGGGTCGTGGGTGACGTCGCTCGGCTGCTCCAGGCTCGTCCGAGTCTCTAACGTGCAAACAACGGCGGCCGGGTCCCGAACCGTGCTTTGCGGTTCGGGACCCGGCCGCCGCGGGTCACTCGGTCACGGGGTCAGCCGATCACACGGACGCCGGCTCCGTCTCGTCCGAGGAGGCGTCCTTGACGTCCTTCGCCGGCTGCTCGGCGAGCCCCGCCTTCTTCGCCCGCTTGGCCGCACGCTTCTTCGCCCGGCGCTCCTTGCGCAGTTCCAGCATCGCGTAGAGCGTCGGGACGAGGAGGAGGGTCAGCAGGGTCGAGGTGATCAGACCGCCGATCACGACCACGGCCAGCGGCTGGGCGATGAAGCCGCCCTCGCCGGTGACGCCCAGGGCCATGGGCAGCAGGGCGAAGATCGTCGCCAGGGCCGTCATGAGGATCGGGCGCAGCCGGTGCCGGCCACCCTCGATCACGGCCTCGACGACGCCGTACCCCTGCCCCCGGTACTGGTTGATGAGGTCGATCAGCACGATCGCGTTCGTCACCACGATGCCGATCAGCATCAGCATGCCGATCATCGCGGGGACGCCCATCGGGGTGCCGGTCGCCACCAGGAGGCCGATCGCGCCGGTCGCCGCGAACGGGATCGACACCAGCAGGATCAGCGGCTGGGCCAGCGAGCGGAACGTCGCGACCAGCAGCATGAAGACGATCGCGATGGCCGCCAGCATCGCCAGGCCCAGGTTGGCGAACGCCTCGTCCTGGTCCTCGGAGACACCGCCGATCGAGGCCGTCGCGCCCGCCGGGAGCGTCAGCTGATCGATCTTCGACTGGAGGTCCGCGCTGACCGCGCCCGTGTTGTCGCCGGTCGGCTTGGCGGTGATGGTGGCCGCGCGCCGGCCGTCGATCCGGGTCATCGAGACCGGGCCGTCCACCAGCTTCACGTCCGCGATGTCACCCAGCTTCACCGGGCCGAGGCGCAGGCCCTGAAGCTGCTTCAGGGTCGTCGCCGGCTTCGCCGACTTGATGACGATGTCGCGCTCGGTGTCGTCCAGGGTCGCCTGGGCGGCGGTGTTGCCGCGCACCGCCTGGGCGACGGCGAGGCCGAGGGTCTGGTCGTCGAAGCCCGCCGCCGCGGCCTTGTCGTTGGCCTTCACCGAGACGCGCGGCACGCTCTGCGCCAGGTCGCTGGTGACGTCGGTGACGTCGTCCAGTCCGGCCACCGCCTCGCGGACCTGCTCGGACGCCTTGCGCAGCACGTCCCCGTCGGCCGCGTTCACGACGACGCTCAGGTCCTGGGCGCCGAAGCCGTCACCGGCGGCGATCGTGGTGGTGCCGACGCCGTCGAGCTTCTTCAGGCCGGCCTCGATGCGGTCCTGGACGTCGTCGTAGGACGCGGAGTCCTCCAGCATCACCTGGTACGACGCCTGGTTGGTGTCGGTGCCGCCGCCGAAGGCCGCCATGAAGCCGGACGAGCCGATGGTGACCTGGTAGGTCTTGACGCCCTTGGTGCCGGCGAGCAGCCGCTCGACCTTCTTCGCCTGCTCGTCGGTCGCGGCCAGGCTGGTGCCGGGCTTCAACTCCTGCTTGACGGTGAGGACTTCCTGCTCGCCCTGGTCGAAGAAGTTCGTCTTCAGCAGCGGCGCCATGCCGAACGTGCCGACGAGGACGACGATCGCCAGCAGCACACTGGTCAGCCGGCGCCGCGTCGCGAACCGCAGGACGGGGACGTAGATGCGCTGGAGCCTGCTCTTCGCCTCCTTCTCCTCGGCGATCCGGCGCGCCTCGTCGGCGTCCCTGGAGGTGCCCTTCGGGGCGCGCAGGAACCAGTACGACAGGACGGGGACGACCGTCAGCGAGACCAGCAGCGACGCCAGGAGCGCGGCCGTCACGGTCAGGCTGAACGAGCCGAACAGCTCGCCCACCATGCCGCCGACCAGGCCGATCGGCAGGAACACGGCCACCGTGGTGAGCGTCGAGGAGGTCACCGCGCCGGCCACCTCGCGCACGGCCTTGATGATGGCGTCCTCGCGCTCCTCGCCGTAGCCGAGGTGGCGCTTGATGTTCTCCAGGACCACGATCGAGTCGTCGACGACCCGGCCGATGGCGATGGTGAGCGCGCCCAGCGTCAGCATGTTGAGGGAGAGGTCCCTGGTCCACAGGACGATCAGGGCGAGGACGACCGACAGCGGGATGCTCACCGCCGTCACCAGCGTCGAGCGGATCGACGCCAGGAAGACCAGGATGATCAGCACCGCGAAGAGCAGACCGAGGGCGCCCTCCGTCGTCAGACCGTCGATGGACTTCTTCACGGCCGGGCCCTGGTCGCTGACCACGGTGACCGTGGCGTCGGAGCCGAGGTCCCGCCGGATCTCCGGGAGCTTGTCCTCGACGGCGTCCGAGATGGCGACCGCGCTGCCGTCGCGGTCCATGGTGACCGAGACCGCGAGGGACGGCTTGCCGTCGGTGCGGGTGATGGAGTCGGCCGGGGCCTGCTCCTGCTTCACGGAGGCGACGGAGCCGAGGCGGACCGGCTTGCCGGAGCCGGACTCGCCGCTCACCATCAGGTCCTCGATCTGCTGCAGCGAGGTCAAGCCGCCGCCGACCTGGACGGTGCGGTTGCTGCCGTCCTCGTCGAAGGAACCGGCCGGCACGGTGGCGCCGCCCGCCCGGAGGGCCTGGGAGAGGGCCGCCGGGGTCAGGCCGGCCTTGGCCAGCTCGGCGTCGTCGGGCGTGACGGTGACCTGGAGGTCACGCACACCGTCGACGGTGACCTGGCCGACGCCGTCGATGTCCTTCAGCTCCGGCACCAGGGTGCGGTCGAGCTGGTCCGCCAGGGCCTGCTGGTCCTTGCCGGAGGTGACGGCGAGGACGACGGTCGGGATGTCGTCCGTGGAGCCGGCGATGACCTGCGGGTCCACGCCGTCGGGCAGCTGGACGCGGGCCCGGTTGACGGCCTGCTGGACGTCGGCCACGAGCTGCTGGGTGCCGGGGCCGTAGTCGAAGGACGCCATGATCACGGCGTTGCCCTCGCCGGCCGTGGAGGTGACGCCGGTGATGCCGTCGACGGCTTCGAGGCTGTCCTCGATCGGCTCGACGACCTGCTTCTCGACCACGTCCGGCGACGCGCCCTGGTACGGCGCGAGGACGGACACCATGGGCAGTTCGATGGAGGGCAGGAGCTGCTGCTTGAGCTGGGGTATCGCGATCGCGCCGAAGGCGATCGCGATGATCGAGATCAGGCCTGTCAGGGCGCGTTGGGCGAGGCTGAATCGGGACAGCCAGGACATGGGTGAGGGTCTCTCTTCCGTGAGCGGCAGAAGCGGGCAGCTCCCGCCCCTACACCCTCAGCCCTCGGCAAGCCCCGTTTCGTAGGCCCCAGGTCCATTTCCTTATACGGCGCATACTCCGGACGCAGTATGCGCGGTCGAGTTCACTCCACCCTTGGACGTACCAGCCCCGACTCGTACGCGATCACCACGAGCTGGGCCCGGTCGCGGGCGCCGAGCTTGGACATGGCCCGGTTGACGTGCGTCTTCACGGTCAGCGGGCTGACCTCCAGGCGCTCGGCGATCTCGTCGTTGGAGTGCCCGCCGGCGACCTGGACCAGGACCTCGCGCTCGCGGCCGGTGAGGGCGTCGAGCCGCTCGGCGCGCGCCGGGTCGCGGTCGTCGTCCGCGCCGTCGCCCTGGGCGAGGAAGCGGGCGATCAGGCCCTTGGTGGCGGCCGGCGAGAGCAGTGCCTCGCCGCCGGCCGCGACGCGGATGGCGCTGAGGAGTTCGTCGGGTTCGGAGCCCTTGCCCAGGAAGCCGGAGGCTCCCGCGCGCAGGGACTGCACGACGTAGTCGTCGACCTCGAAGGTGGTGAGGATGACGACGCGGACATGGGCGAGGGCCGGGTCGGCGCTGATCATGCGGGTGGCGGCCAGGCCGTCGGTGCCGGGCATCCGGATGTCCATCAGGACGACGTCGGCGCCCCGCTCCTTGGCGAGCCGCACCGCCTGGGCGCCGTCGGACGCCTCACCGACGACCTCCATGTCGGGCTCGGAGTCGACCAGCACCCGGAAGGCGCTGCGCAGCAGGGCCTGGTCGTCGGCGAGCAGGACGCGGATGGTCATGCGGAGTCCTCAGCGGGTCACGGGGCGGACGGCTTGGTGATACGACAACTGCCGCGGGGGGCTGCCGAGTTCCGCGGCGTCGTCATACGGTGTCCTCCGCGGCGCGGGTACGGCTCTTGACCGGCAGGATCGCATGGACGCGGAAGCCGCCGCCGTAGCGCGGGCCGGTGGTGAGGGTGCCGCGCAGGGCGGTGACGCGTTCGCGCATGCCGAGCAGGCCGTGGCCGCCGCCCTCGACGGTGTCGTCGTCACCGGCGCCGTCGTCGAGGACGGTGATCTCGACGTTCGGCCCGACGCGCACGACGCTCACCTCGGCCTTGGCGGCCGTGCCCGCGTGCTTCTGGACATTGGTGAGCGCCTCCTGGATGACCCGGTAGGCGGCCAGGTCCACGGCGGCCGGGAGGGTGGTGCCCTGGTCGGCGCGGGCGACCTCGACCGGGAGGCCGGCGCTGCGGAAGGTGCCCGCGAGTTCGTCGAGGCGGTCGAGGCCGGGGGCGGGTTCGGTGGGCGCCTCGGGGTCGCCGGACTGCCGCAGCAGGCCGACCGTGGCACGCAGCTCGTTCAGCGCGGAGCGGCTCGCCTCGCGTACGTGGGCGAGGGCCTCCTTGGCCTGGTCGGGCCGCCGGTCCATGACGTGGGCGGCGACGCCGGCCTGCACGTTGACCAGGGCGATGTGGTGGGCGACGACGTCGTGCAGGTCCCGGGCGATGCGCAGCCGCTCCTCGGCGACGCGGCGGCGGGCCTCCTCCTCGCGGGTGCGCTCGGCCCGCTCGGCGCGCTCACGGATGGCGGCGACGACGGCGCGGCGGCTGCGGACCGCGTCGCCCGCGGTGGCGCCGATCCCGGTCCAGGCGAAGATCGCGAGGTTCTCCTGGGCGTACCAGGGCAGCGGGCCCGCGAGCATCGCCGCACCGGTCAGCACGGTGATGGTGAGCAGGCCGACGCGCCAGGTGGTGCTGCGGTCGGTGGTCGAGGCGACGGTGTAGAGGGCGATGACCGCGGACATGGCGACCGGGGCGCGGGGGTCACCGGTGACGGACTCCACGAGGGAGACGGCGCCGGTCAGGGCGAGCACCGTCATGGGGGCGCGGCGGCGGAAGGCCAGGGCCGCGGAGCCGAGGGTGATGAGCAGGAGGCTGAGCACGTCCGGGGTGCGCAGGGCCCAGGTGACGCCGTTCTTCCCGTGCGGGTCCACGAACGAGCCGGCCACCATGCATGCCAGCACGCCGACCGCCAGCGCCGTGTCCAGCGCCATGGGGTGCGCTTTGAGGTGCCGCCTGGCGCGTTCGAGGGTGCTCACGCCGAATTACGGTACGGCGTCCCCGCGGGGCTTGGAACGGGGGTCGGACCGGAGGTATCTCACGTCAGGTGCCCGGCGTCGTCGCCGGCCGGGCAAAACGGCCTCACCCGGGGATGAGACCGTCGTCGCTGAGCAGCTCCCGGACATCCTCCAGGGTCGCGTCCGGGGACGGCAGGATCAGGTCCGACGGTTCGAGGGATTCGTCGGGCAGAGGCGCGCCCAGCTCGCGGACCTTGGACAGGAGAGCGGTGAGGGTGCGGCGGAAGCCGGGACCGTCGCCGTTCTCCATTTCCACCAGGAGCTCGTCGTCGAGCTTGTTGAGCTCGGGCAGGTGGCTGTCGGACAGCTTCACCTGCCCCTCACCCATGATCCGGACGATCATGTCGCCCATCGCGCCCTCCTAGGCGTGGGCCCCGGCCGTCGGCTACTGCTTGTCGAAGCGCGGGGTGTCCTGCGGCTGCTGCTGGGACTGCTGCCCCGAGCCGCCCTCGATGGCCTGCTGGCCGGCCGACGGGCCTCCCGCCAGCTCCGCCTTCATGCGCTGCAGTTCCAGCTCTACATCCGTACCACCGGAGAGCCGGTCCAGCTCGGCCTGGATGTCGTCCTTGTGCATGCCGGACTGGTCGTCCAGGGCACCGGAGGCGAGCAGTTCGTCGATGGCGCCGGCCCGGGCCTGGAGCTGAGCCGTCTTGTCCTCGGCCCGCTGGATCGCCAGACCGACGTCGCCCATCTCCTCGGAGATGCCGGAGAACGCCTCGCCGATCCGGGTCTGGGCCTGGGCCGCGGTGTACGTGGCCTTGATCGTCTCCTTCTTCGTGCGGAAGGCGTCGACCTTGGCCTGGAGCCGCTGGGCCGCGAGGGTGAGCTTCTCCTCCTCGCCCTGCAAGGTCGCGTGCTGGGTCTCCAGGTCGGTCACCTGCTGCTGGAGGGCGGCACGGCGGGACAGCGCCTCACGGGCGAGGTCCTCGCGGCCGAGCGCGAGCGCCTTGCGGCCCTGGTCCTCCAGCTTGGAGGACTGCGACTGCAGCTGATTGAGCTGGAGCTCCAGGCGCTTGCGCGACGTGGCGACGTCGGCGACGCCGCGGCGCACCTTCTGGAGCAGCTCCAGCTGTTTCTGGTACGAGTAATCGAGGGTCTCGCGCGGGTCCTCGGCCCGATCAAGGGCCTTGTTCGCCTTCGCGCGGAAGATCATCCCCATACGCTTCATGACACCGCTCATGGGCTTCGCGCGCCCCCTTCTGACGTCCAGCTCCAGCTCTGCGACAGAACCCACAGTACGGGCCCTGCATCCATTGACGCACTGTTCGGGGACGGATGCGCTCATCCCCAAGGACGACTGCGTACGATCCCGCTCCGGCGTAAGGAGTAGGTGACTCCCGGGTGCCCACCCGGTGCCGCCCACCTGCCTCCCCCGTGGCCGCCGGACGAACCGTCTGCGACGTCCCCTCTGTCCCCTTACGACGACTGGTGTTGCCGGATCGTTCCCCACGGGGCTGGGGTCCAACCCCGGGCACCCCGTACCCTTGGGTTTTGTGTTCCGTAGCCGTGCGAAGGAAGAGAAGGCCCAGGCCGCCGACAAGGCGCTGGTGACCGACTCCAATGAGACCCGTCACCCCGAGGCCCCCAAGGGCCGCCCCACGCCGAAGCGCAGTGCGGCCCAGTCGCAGCGTCGCAGCGTGGCCAACACGCCGATGACGCGCAAGGAGGCCGCCAAGCGCGGGCGTGACGAGCGCCGCGCCGCCCTGGAGAAGCAGCGCCAGGCGCTGGCCGGGGGCGACGAGCGGTATCTGCCGGCCCGTGACAAGGGTCCGGTCCGCAAGTTCGCGCGCGACTTCATCGACTCGCGTTTCAACATCGCGGAGTTCTTCCTGCCGATGGCCGTGGTCATCCTGGTGCTGAGCCTGGTGCAGGTGCCCGCGTTGCAGAACATCGCGCTGCTGCTGTGGCTGATCGTGATCGTCCTGATCGTGCTGGACTCGATCGTCACCGGCTTCCGGATCAAGAAGCGGCTGGCGGAGCGCTTCCCCGACGACAACAAGCGCGGCGCCGTCGCCTACGCGCTGATGCGCTCGCTCCAGATGCGCCGGCTCCGGCTGCCGAAGCCGCAGGTCAAGCGCGGAGAGCGGCCCTGAGCGCTGCTGCTGTCCCCGGGGGTGCGGCCGAGGCCCGGACCGGTGGGCCGGGGCTGCGTGAGGTGGTACGCCAGGAGCTGGTGGCCCGGCAGCTCGACGAGCAGATAGCGGGACGTTTCCCGGTCGGGCAGCGGCTGCGGGTGCTCGACGTCGGGATGGGCGGGGGCACCCAGGCGCTGCGGCTGGCCCGCGCCGGGCACCAGGTGACCGGGGTCGAGCAGGACGCAGCGCTGATCTCAGCGGCCCGTGCCGAGCTGGCCGGTGAGCCGGAGGGGATCCGGGAGCGGGTGCGGCTCGTGCAGAGCGACGGGCGGGACACCGGCGTCCACTTCCTGCCGGGCAGCTTCGACGTCGTGCTGTGCCACGGCGTGCTGATGCACATCGAGGAGCCCGACCCGATGCTGGCGGGGCTGGCCCGGATGCTCGCGCCGGGCGGTCTGCTGTCGCTGCTCGTGTGCAACGGCGACGCGCTCGCGATGCGGCCGGGGCTGTCCGGGGACTGGTCCGCGGCGCTGTCCGCCTTCGACGCCACCGCCCATCTGCCCCATCCGCGGGTGACCTCGGACGACGGCGGGAGCCCGGTGCGGCCCGGGGCCGATGTACGGGCCGACCGGCTGTCGGACCTGACGGCGACGCTCGCGGGGATCGGGGCGCCGCTGCACGCCTGGTACGGCGTGCGGGTGTTCACCGGCACGGCGACGGACGACACCGGGGTCCCGGCGGACGTCGAGGCGCTGCTGGCGGTCGAGGAGCGGGCCGGGAAGGCCGATCCCTATCGGAGCGTGGCGGCGCTGCTGCATCTGTGCGGGGTCCGCGGCTGACCCCGTTCGGGTGAGCAGCACGCGCCCCTGGCCCGCCCCGCGGCGAGACTCGGGGCATGGATCCTCGCCGTTTGCGGACCCGGCGTCCGGTCGTCGCGGTCCTCGCCCTCCTGTGCTGCCTCGGCCTCCTGTCAGCCTGTTCGTCCGCCCCCTTCTCCTCGTCGTCGCGCGGGGAGCGGGACTCGACGACCCGGGCCGCCCTGCCGAGGACGCTCAGGGCGGTGGACGACCTCCAGGACGGCTATCTGAAGGTGATCAAGGACGTGCTGCCGTCGGTCGTGCAGATCCAGGGCAGACGTGACCTGGGGTCGGGCGTGGTCTACGACGACAAGGGGCACATCGTCACCAACGCGCACGTCGTCGGCGACGAGAAGAGCTTCCGTGTGACGACCGCCGGCAGCGAGAAGGAGCTCACCGCGCAGCTGGTGTCCTCCTATCCGCAGCAGGACCTCGCCGTGATCAAGCTTCAGGACCCGCCGGACGGGCTGAAGGCGGCGGAGTTCGGGGACTCCTCGGAGGTCGAGGTGGGGCAGATCGTGCTGGCGATGGGCTCGCCGCTCGGGCTGTCGTCCAGCGTGACGCAGGGCATTGTCTCGGCGACCGGACGGACCGTCACCGAGGGCGGCGACGACGGCGCCACGGGCGCGACGATCGCCAACATGGTGCAGACGTCGGCGGCCATCAACCCCGGCAACAGCGGCGGCGCCCTGGTGAACCTCGACAGCGAGGTCGTCGGCGTGCCGACGCTGGCCGCCGTGGACCCCGACGTCGGGGACAGCGCGGCGCCCGGCATCGGGTTCGCGATCCCCGCGTCGACGGTCCGCAACATCGCCGGCCAGATCATCGAGGACGGCCGGGTCACCGACTCGGGCCGGGCCGCGCTCGGCATCACCGGCCGTACCGTCGTCGACGACGACTACCGGGCGGCCGGCGTGGCCGTGGTCGAGGTGCAGGAGGGCGGGGCGGCCGACGAGGCCGGTCTGGAGCCCGGGGACATCATCACCCGGCTGGGGGACACGGACATCACCACCATCACCTCGCTGTCCGAGGCACTGGCCGACGAGAAGCCGGGAGACGAAACGACGGTGGCGTACACCCGCGACGGCGATCAGAAGAAGGCCGATGTGACGCTGGGCGAACAGTGACGGGGGCGAAGGGGTACGGCCCTCGCCCCCCGTCCGGTCACGCCTCGGCGTGCAGGCTCATCGGCCCGTAGATCTCCGTGGCGTCCTCGAACAGCCGCACCTGGTCCGCGCCGCCCTCCTGAAGTGCCTTCCAGTGCTCCCCGATCCAGGATTCCGCGTCACCCTGGGTGGTGAACTCCTCGGGCTGCACCGCGGGCTCGGTCTCCGCCCCGTCGGCCTTCTCGAACCGCCACGTCCATGCCGCCATGTACGCCTCCAAGGTGTCAGCACGTTGAGTGCACCAGCGTATGCGGTTCGTGTGCGTGTGCTCCTCAGGGGGCCTCCATCACGCGGGACGAGCGGCGAGCGGCGAAAATCAGTGCGTGGAACTGACTCTCCTCGGCACCGGTGCCCCCGCGGGACTCCCCCGCCCCGACTGTCCGTGCGCTGCGTGTGCCAGTGCGCTCGGTGGTGACGCCCGGGCGGCCACCGCGCTGCTCGTGGACGGGGCGCTGCTGCTCGATCTGACGCCCGGCGCGGCGTTCGCGGCGGCGCGTGCCGGGCGTTCGCTGGGCAACGTACGGCAGGTGCTGCTGTCGCATCCGCACGACGGGCCGGCCGTCGAGGTGCCGGCCGGGCTGCCGCAGCCCGGGCGGGTGCCGGACGGGCGGGAGTTGGCGCTGCTGACGGGGCATCGGGTGCGGGCGGTGGCGATGGACTCGCCGGGCACCGGGTACGCGGTGACCGGGCCGGACGGGCAGCGGCTGCTGTATCTGCCGCCCGGGGGTGCGCCGGCCGGGCTGGAGAACGGCTCCGACGGGATGTACGACATGGTCGTCGCCGATGTGGTGGGGCGGCCGGACGCCCTGGCCAAGCTGCGGGCGGTGGGGGCGGCCGGGCCCACGACGGACGTCATCGCCGTCCATCTGGACCATGACGCGGCGCCGGGCGCGGAGTTGCGGCGCCGGCTGGCCGCGGCGGGCGCGCGGGCCGTACCGGACGGGACGACGCTGGAAGTGGGGGCGTACGAGGACGTGCCGGACGTGCCGCGGCGGACCCTGGTGGTGGGCGGTGCCCGGTCGGGCAAGTCCGTCGAGGCGGAACGGCGCCTGGAGTCCTTCCCGGACGTGCTGTACGTCGCGACCGGCGGCACCCGGGGCGGGGACAACGAGTGGGCGGCGCGGGTGGCCGTGCACCGGGAGCGGCGGCCGGGTTCGTGGCGTACGGCGGAGACGTGCGACCTGGTGCCGCTGCTCGCCGAGGACGGAGCACCGTTGCTGATCGACTGTCTGTCCCTGTGGCTGACGGACGCGATGGACTCCGTCGGGGCGTGGGACGACGCGGTGTGGGCGGAGGGCGGGGAGCGGGCGTTGCGCGATCGCGTGCGCGGGCTCACGGAGGCGGTGCGGGCCACTCGGCGGACCGTGGTCGCCGTGTCGAACGAGGTGGGGTCGGGGATCGTGCCGGCCACCGCGTCGGGGCGGCGGTACCGGGATGAGCTGGGGCGGTTGAACGCCGCGTTCGCCGGTGAGTGCGAGCAGGTTGTTCTGGTGGTGGCGGGGCAGGCGGTGATGCTTCGCGGATGAGAGTGCGACGGATCGGCACACCGCGCGTCTGCGGGCACGTTGTGGCTGGTCGCGCAGTCCTTTGGGGCGCTGCTGCCGGCGGCGTGACGAAGTTCAGGTGGGGTCCTTGCGGGCGATGACCCTGTAGGCGTTCGAGTAGCGGGTGGCTCGCAGGAGCGGGGCCAGGAGGTGGTCCAGGACCCAGGCGGCGGCCACCAGGGGGGAGCCCAGGGGCGACAGCGGCGACGGCAGCAGGTACGACAGCACCAGCGAGGTCGCGGCCGCGAGGTCGTAGGGGATGTGCGCGGTGCGGTGGCCCGTCGCGATGATCGTGCAGCCCAGGGCGCGGAGTTCCTCGCACAGGGTCTCCATGGGCAGCAGGTGCAGATGGCCCGGAGGGCTGTGCGGGACCCAGAGTCTGCCGAGCAGGCCGGCGAACAGGCAGCGTGGGTTGGGCAGTTCGAGGAAGAGGTGGCCGCCCGGGCGCAGCACGGTGAGCGCGGCGCGCAGTTCCTCGCGGGGGTCGGGGGCGTGCTCCAGGTGGCGGAACATGCTGACGACGTCGTAGCGGCCGCGCAGCCGGGCCGTGACGCGCGGGTCGGTGAGGCTGCCGACGTGGGCCTCCTCCACCCGCTCGGCCACCCGCCCGTGCAGGACCCGGTAGGTCGGGTCCAGGCCGTCGAACGCCGTGTAGGGGAAGACCTCCTTCGCCGACTCCGGGAAGCGGGCGTACCCGGTGCCCACATCCAGCCAGCTCTCCGGCTCGGGGAAGGCGAGCGCCACGCGGGCCGCGGCGCGCAAGCGGCGCGGCCCGCGCCGGGTGAGTCCCAGGTGGCGCGGGACGTAGGTGTGCTCCCGGCACCCGGCGGGGGTGAACGCGCAGTCGGCGCGGGGGCGTTCGGGGGGTGCGGTCGCGGTCATGGCGGCTCCCGGGCGTGGGGGCGTACGAGAGGGGCGTACGGCACAGGCGGTGCGAGACGGTCCGAGCATGCCCCGACAATCCACTGCAAAACGGAACGTATGGGATGAGGGTCTAGGGTGCAACGACGTCGCGTGGATACGGGGGTGACGTGGCGAAGCCCGCGGTGGCCATGTGGCGCCGTTCTGTTCGACCGGTGCCGGTACTGTTCGGCGAATGAGCTCGCTTAATCTCGACGACTTCTCCGACCTGATCGAGCGCCCCGACGGTGGGGTGCGCCGTGACGCCGAGGCGCGCCGTGAGCGTCAGATCGTGCCGCCCGGGGCGCTGGGCCGCCTCGACGAACTGGGCGAGTGGCTGTCGGCGGCGCAGTCCGCGGTGCCGGTACGGCCGATCGAACAGCCGCGGGTCGTGCTGTTCGCCGGTGACCACGGCATCGCGGAGCTGGGCGTGTCGGCGCGGCCCGCGGGCGGCGCCGGGGAGTTGGTGCGGGAGATCCTGGCGGGCGGCCGGCCCGTGTCGGTGCTCGCGCGGCGGCTCGGGGTCCCGGTGCGGGTCGTCGACATGTCGTTGGACTGCGACCCGGAGTCGCTGCCGGAGGCGGTCGTACGGCATCGGGTGCGGCGCGGCAGCGGCCGTATCGACATCGAGGACGCGCTGACCCTGGAGGAGGCCGAGGCGGCCTTCCGGGCCGGGATCGCCGTGGCCGACGAGGAGGCCGACTCCGGTACGGATCTGGTGGTGCTCGGCGATGTGAGCGTCGGCGGGACCACGGCCGCGGGGGTGCTGGTGGCCGCGCTGTGCGGGACCGACGCGTCCGTGGTGACCGGGCGGGGCGGCCTCGCCATCGACGACCTCGTGTGGATGCGCAAGTGCGCGGCGATCCGGGACGCGCTGCGGCGGGCCCGGCCGGTGCTCGGGGATCAGCTCCAGTTGCTCGCCACGGTGGGCGGGGCCGACCTCGCCGCGATCACCGGGTTCCTGCTCCAGAGCGCGGTGCGCAAGCTCCCCGTGGTCCTGGACGGCGTCGTCGTGGCCGCCTGTGCGCTGGTGGGCCAGCGGATCGCGTTCCGGGCACCGGACTGGTGGCTGGCCGCGCACGACAGCGGGGAGCCGGGGCAGGCCAAGGCGCTGGACCGGATGGCCCTGGAGCCGGTGCTCGACCAGGGCGTGAAGGTCGGCGAGGGCACCGGGGCCCTGCTCGCACTGCCCACGGTCCGGGCGGCCGCGGCACTGGCGGCGGAGCTGCCGGAGAAGCCGGAGGAGCCGGAGGAGCCGGCGAAGCCCGAGGACTCCGGGGCACCGGAAGCCGAATAGGCGGCTGCGGCGCCAGGCTCGGAGAGACCCTGCACCGAGGGGGGCACATGATCACAACTTGTGACCTTGGACACCCTCGCTACGGGTCTGCGTCACGGTCGGCGCGGTGATCGCGGCGGTGCGTCAGCGGCGTTCCAGGGCCCGCGCCGGTTCCACGTCGGGGGCGCCGCCGATCCAGTCCTGAACCTTGCGGCTGGGGACCAGCCAGCGCTTGTCGTGGTGGTAGGAACGCAGCTGTGCCTTGGCGCGGGCGCGCGGACGGCGCCGGTAGAAGCGCTTCGCCCAGGGGGAGGTCGGCCGGGCCAGCCGGACGGCGCCGAACAGGGCCACGAAGGGGATGATCACCCCGAAGAGCGCCATCTTGAACTTGCCCTTGAACAGGGCGATCAAGGCGATCAGGAAGTTCCCGGCGATCGTGCTGAGCACCGTGCCGCGGTTCTGCGTCTCCTCGTCGCTGAGGTCGTTGACCCCGAAGGGCGCGAAGCCGAGGAGGAGCAGTCCGACCAGGGCGGCGGTGAGCACGACCACCTCGACGCTCTTACGGCCGTCCTCGGTCCAGTAGACGTCGTCGAGGTGCAGGATCAGCGCGAACTCGTCCATGACCAGGCCCGCGCCGATCCCG
Organism: Streptomyces sp. bgisy027; assembly: GCF_057710365.1. Classification (NCBI taxonomy): domain Bacteria; kingdom Bacillati; phylum Actinomycetota; class Actinomycetes; order Kitasatosporales; family Streptomycetaceae; genus Streptomyces; species Streptomyces sp. bgisy027. The sequence continues at coordinate 120,772 of NZ_JBYIVZ010000026.1, read as the reverse complement.
AAGATCACGGCGGCCGTCGCCGAGCCGAAGCCGCGCTGCCCGCCCGCGACCGCGCAGAAACCGCCGATGACGGTGAGGACGATGCCGGGGACGACGTGGTGGATGTGGACGGAGCCGGTCTTGATGTTGCGGAAGGGGCCCTTGCCCGCGCGGATCATGCGGGTGATGAGGCGGGTGACGAGGAACGTGACCACGAACGCGGTCAGGGCCAGCAGCAGTGGGAGCTTGCCCGGCTCGATGATGTTGCGCTGCCACCAGTCACCCATGTTCTCAGTGTCTTCCCGGCAGGGGTGGGCTGCCCGCCGGGAAGTACGTCCGGGCTACCCTGCGGGCGTGTCCATGACCCCGCCGCACCTGCACGGTCTCCGTTTCGCCTTCGGCACCCTGAGCGTGATCCCCGTCACGGTGAGCCGCTGGGACCGGGGGGCGGCACGCGGCGGGATGCTCTGCGCCCCGCTGGTGGGGGTGGCCCTCGGCTGCGGTGCCGCCCTGCTCGCGCTGGCGCTGCTGTTCCTCGGCGCCGGTTCCCTCCTCGCCGCCGTCGCGGCCGCCGCCGTCCCCGCCGCGCTCACCCGGGGGCTGCATCTCGACGGGCTCGCCGACACCGCCGACGGGCTCGGCAGCGGCAAGCCCGCCGAGGACGCCCTTCGGATCATGAAACAGTCGGACATCGGGCCGTTCGGCGTGATCACGCTCGTGTTCGTGCTGCTCGCGCAGGTGGCGGCGCTGTCGCGGCTGTACGACGGCTCCTGGGCCCGGGGGACCCTCGCCACCGTCGTCTCGGCCGTCGCCGCGCGCCTCGCCCTCACCCTCGCCGCCCGGACCGGCGTGCCGGCCGCCCGGCCGGAGGGGCTGGGGGCCGCGGTGGCCGGGGTCGTGCCGGTACGGGGTGCGGCGGCCGTCGCCCTGGCCGTCACCGGGGGCGCCGCCGCGGCGGGAGCAGTGCTCGGGCCGGACGACCTGGCCCGCACGGCGCTCGCGGTCCTTGCCGCGCTCGCCGCCGCCGAACTCCTCCTGCGGCACTGCACGCGCCGCTTCGGCGGCGTCACCGGCGACGTCTTCGGCGGCCTCGCGGAGACGGCGGCGACGACCGCGCTCGTGGTGCTCTGCCTGGGCTGAACGAGGTCGGGCCGGATCACGGTGGGGGTGCCACGGTGTGCGGCAGTGTGCCCCAGGGATGCGGGCCCCTGCCCGGCACCGCGCAGTGCACCGAGGCGCCGTACGACCGGGCGGTCTCCGTCAGGTCGACGCCGGCCGGGACGCCGTGGACCAGGTGGCACAGCCGCGCTCCGGTGACGGTCCGCCGGTGCCGCCGGACCAGCCGGGTGTACGACGCGTAGGGGCCCTCGTAGGTGACCAGGAGGTCGGCGATCCTGGCGTAGGACGGGTCCGGTTCCGTGCCGTGGTTCAGGGCGAGCGTGCCGCAGCCGGCGCCCCACGCGGCGGTCGCGAGCCGCTGGTAGTACGCGAACTCGACCCGGCTCGCCGCGACTTGGTCGAGGAAGACGCCGTCGGCGCGGTACCAGTCGCGGTGGCGGGTGATGTCGCGGACCACCTCGGTGTGCGGCCGGCGGCCGTAGTCGGTGTCGACGTAGCCGAGCACCCGCACGGCCGCGCTCGTCAGCCGGGCCGCGACCTCGGCGAACGCCGGGTCGGGCGCGGTGCCGGGGCCGCTGGCCGGGTTCAGGACGACGCCGTGCAGCCGGGGTGCGGCGGCGACGACGGCGTCCCATTCGGTGGGGCGGACGGACGGGTGCTCGTAGTAGGGGATCAGCAGGTCGTTCATGAGTGGGCGGTTCCCCTCTCCGGCAGGCCGTTCATCGATGCGCGGTCGCCTTCCCCAGCTGGACACAGACGAGGGCGGCCTGGGCCAGTGCGGCGGCCCCATGGACGATCGGGCCGGTCCAGAGCGGGCTGCCGGTGTGGGTGAGGAACGCGAGCGTCTGGACGAGGGCCGCCGCGCAGCAGATCGCGGTCGTGCCGCGCACCGCGCCGAAGGACTGGAGCAGCAGGCCCGTCCACAGGACCACGCCGAGGAGGAGCAGGCCGGCGAGGCGGACGCCGGTGATGGCCGGCGCTCCGGGCCACACGGCCGGGAGGGCGAGGGTGAGGGCGAGCAGGGCGGCGAGGTAGGCCGCGAGGCATCGTGCGGCCGTGCGCACCGTCGCCCGTCGGAACGCCCGTGCCGTGCTGGTGGAGCGCAGGCCGGTCAGGGTGCCGCTGCGGAAGCGGTACAGGAGCCACTCGGCGGGGCCCATGCTGAGGGTGAGGGCGACGGCGCCCTCACCGCCGAGGGCGCCGCCGAAGGCCGTGTGGAGCACCAGGACGCCGGTGGCGAGGCCGAACAAGGCGTACGGGAGGGAGGCGGAGAGGCTGGGGGCCGTTGCCGTGTCTCGGTCGCGGATGCGTCGGGGCTTGTCGCGCCCACGCGGCGGCAGCCGCGAATTCAGAGCGGTCCCGCGCCCTTTGCGGGGCGCGACTTCACGTAGGCCGAGAAGCGTCACCGCCGTCAGCGAGCCCAGCAGCAGGATCAGCCTCGCCTCGTCCGGCACCGGACGCACGAGCGCCGGCACCGCGCCTGCCGCCATCGGCAGCAGCGCGGCCAGCAGAGCCCGTTCGCGGCCCATCACCAGCAGGGTGGTGGCCGCGCCCAGGCAGACCGACTGGCCGGCTGCGAAAGCGACGGCTCCCGGGTGGGCCACGCCCGCAACGGCCAGGGCCGCCAGGGTGCCGAGCAGCGCGCCGGCCGGTGCACCCAGCAGCAAAGAGCGACGGGCAGCCGGGCGATCCCCCAACCCCAGCCAGGAGTACGCCCGATGCGCCAGCCCCTGGTTCCAGGTCCAGCCGACCAGGGCGCCCGCCAGCAGCGGGAACGTGCCCGGAGGGAGGCCGAGGGCATCGCGCGGGCCTGCCAACAGCGGGGCCCCGAGGACGTAGCCGAGGCTGGGCAGGGCGAAGAGCAGGCCCCTCAGGAGGCAGCCGAGGAGGTTCGCCTGCCAGGGGTCGTGGGGCGGGCCCTCCGGCTCGGGATGGCGGCGTTCGGTCCGTTCGTAGAGTTCCTCGGCGAGGGCGAAGGAGTTCTTCACGCCGTAGCGCTGGCGTATCTGGTCGTCCGAGAGTCCGTCGGACTCCAGCAGGGCGGCGATCTCGTCCGGGTGGACGGCGGCGGCTGTGAAGTCTTGGAGGCGGGCACTGAGTTCGTCGAGAGGGTCGGGGCGGGCCCAGCCGGGTGCGGCGCGTGGGCGGGGGACCACGGGGAGGGTGTCGGGGCGGGAGCCGGGCGGCATGAAGAGGCTGCCGCTCACCAGTCGGTTCCGTACGTCGCGACCTTCTCGTACCAGGGGTCGCGCAGTTCGACGGTCCAGTCGGCGACCGTCTCCAGCGCGGGCTCGTACACCTCGGCGCTGCCGGCGAGCTCCTCGTAGATGGCCCGGAAGTTGTCCACGGAGCGGCGCAGTGTGAAGCGGTCGATGACCCGCCGGCGGGACAACTCTCCCAGTTCCAGGCGGCGTTCGGCATCCTTGAGGAGGGTCAGGGCGGCCGCGGCCATCTTCTCCGGCTCGCGCGGCGGGACGACGATGCCGGTGTCGCCGACGGCCTCGCGCACTCCCCCCACGTCCGTCGAGACGGTCGTACGGCCGCAGGACATGGCCTCGATGACGGAGAACGGGAAGCCCTCGGAGATGGAGGACAGCATGACCAGGTGGCCGGCGGCGTAGGCGCGCCGGACCTCGGTGATGCGGCCCTCGAAGGTCAGGCCGTCCGTCACGCCGAGTTCGGCGGCGAGCTTCTCCAGTTTCGTGCGGTAGGCCTCACCGCCGGGCGGAACGGGGCCGAACAGCCGCAGCCGGGTCTCGGGAAGTTCGGCGCGGACCATGGCATAGGCCCGCAGCAGGGTCTCCAGGTCCTTGATGGGGTCCACGCGGCCGCACCAGGTGAGCGTGGGGACCTCCGGCTCGGGTCCGGCGTGCGGGAAGGCGTGCGGGTCGACGCCGTTGTAGACGGTGCGGATCCGGCCGGCGTCGGCGCCGCCGCGCTCCTCCCAGCGACGGTTGTACTGGTTGCACGGGGTGATCAGGTCGGCCGTGCGGTACCCGTGCGAGTTCAGCTCGCGGTAGAAGCCGAGCATGAACGCCTTCACGGGCCAGCGCTGGGCGGCGCTGCGGTAGCCGAGGTAGCGCTCGCGCAGGTAGATGCCGTGCTCGGTGAGGAGGAAGGGCACGCCGTCGAGCCTGCGGGCGGCGAGGGCCGGGAGGGTCGCGAGGCCGCTGCTGACGGCGTGGACGACACAGTCCTCGGCGATCCGCACGCCGAGCGGGCGCAGGGCGTGTTCGAGCAGGTCGTTCGCGGTCAGGGCGTCGTGCACGGTGGGTCGGGCGGCCGCGGTCGGCAGATGCGGCATCGTCCATGTCCACATCAGGGACCTGAGCGCCGGCTCGGAGCGCAGCGCCGCCGACAGGCGTCCGTCGCGGGCGAGTTCGGCCAGCTCGTCCAGTGCGTCGCCGAAGTCTGTTCCGTCTGCCTCGGGGTCGAGGAAGGAGAGCAGGAACCGCTCGTAGGCGTCGGTGAACCGGCGCCGGGCACGGCCGTACGGCGCTCGTTTGCGGCCCGGAAGCGTGCCCCAGGTGGGTACGGAGGTGTGGTGGCGGACGTTGGGCGGCAGCTCCCAGGTGACGGGTTCGCGGCCGGTCCCGGTGAGCGAGACGATATGGAAGTCGACCTCCGGCATGCCCTTGACGAGCTGGTCGCACCAGGTGCTGACCCCGCCGTGGACATGCGGATAGGTGCCTTCGGTGACCATGGTGACGTGACGGCCAGGGCGCATCGCTGCGCGGCTCCCCCCTGTTGCGGAATCTGTGGGGGAACTGCGGCCATGACGCCGACTGCGGGCCCGTCGTGGCTGGTCACGCAGTTCCCCGTGCCCCTGTGAAGGGCGTTGCCGCTACGGCAGTCTGAGCGTCACCGCCGACTGCAGCAGCGCCGGCGTGGTCCAGGCCGAGCGCATGCCGGCGTACGGCGTCCCGAAGGCGCTGGTGCCGAGCAGGAGTTGCTTGACGGTGCCCTCGGGTGCGGTCACCGGGATCTGGGTCCCGGACGGCGCGTTGACCGTCACCGTCCTGCCGATGCGGTACGCCGTGACGGAGCCGTTCGCCACGGCGTTCTGCCAGGCGGCCCGGCGCTGCAGCTCGGTGCCGATGGCGGCCTGTGCCAGGTTCTCCACCGGGGTGTTGGCGGCGAAGAGTGCCTGGTAGTCGGCGAGCACCTTGTCCAGCACCGGGTAGAGGATCCGGTCCTCGGCCAGGTTGGACTGGTGGGCGTAGTGCGGACGCGGGTCGTTGCCGATCACGTGCCCGAGGGCGATGCGGGCCTCCTGCGGCACGATGTGGCCGTCGTAGCCGGTGGCGGCGTCCAGCGGCTCGGACAGACAGGTGGACGCGGGGTTGTTCTCGCAGATGCCGCTGCCGCCGTCGGCCGTCGAGGTGTAGATCCAGTTGTACTCGTCGGCCATCTCCTGCTCGGTGCCCGTGTTGTAGTACACGTTCATCGGGTACCGGGGCACGGTGAGGGCGGCGCCGACCGAACGCTGCGCGGGCTCACGGGAGTTGTCCGAGGCGATCCACTTGACGCCGTTGTCGGCGAGGGCGCCGGCCAGGTCGGGGTTGTCGGAGGGCTGCTGCGGCAGGGTCTTCAGGCCCGAGTGCTCGCCGGTGACCAGTTCCGTGCGGTCGAGCGGAAGTCCCTTGTTCACGCCCCAGTTGTGGTTGTTCCTGATCTGTGCCGAGATCTCCGAGCGGCTCATGTACTGCGTCGAGCCGTTCGCGTTCTTCGCACAGCTCCACGGCACGGTCGAGGTGTCCTGGACACAGCCGAGGAACGGGTGTGTGTAGGTGTGGTTGATCCAGCGGTACTGCGCCTTGTCGGCGAGCAGCCGGTCCGCGAGGGCGTCGGTGCCGCCGTTCTCGGTCTTCCACTCCTCGCCGGAGCCGGCGTTGTAGACCATGTCCAGCTTGAAGCCGTGCTCGCGCTGCCACTGGGCGGCGTACGTGGCGTCCGCGGCGGTCATCCGGATCGGCGGGGCCTCCTCGCCGCCACCGCCCACGCAGTCGATGTCACCGGGGGTGCAGTTGCGCTCGGTGTCCCAGCGGGCGTCGGGCGCGAAGACGTCGTCGACGTGCACGGCGAAGTAGTTGCGCGCCTGGCCGAGGTGGATGCCCTGGGTCAGCCATTCGACGATGCCGCGGGCCAGGAGGCGGAACTGCTGCTGGTACCGGTTGTAGGCGAAGGTCACCACCAGCTCGCGGCGTCCGTCGTGGCTGTACTCGCCGACCAGACTGCCGCGCCCGGTGCCGCCGGGCACGGGCACGTCGACGTAGCTGGTGAAGCCGGCACGGGGCCGGGCCGCGTAGCCGTAGCTCTCCGGCACGGTCGGGTCGTTGTCCTCGAAGGCGAAGGCGCCGTCGAGATAGCCGAAGGAGCCTGCCCGGCCCTCGGCCGTCACGGACGCCTCGTGCCCGTCGAGGGAGCCGGCCCAGCCGCCCTCGGTGGTGTAGTCGAGGCCGACGCCCGGGTGGGCCCAGGTGTAGGCGTCGACCTGCGGGATGCCGTAGGTCCGCTCGTAGCTCTCCAGCGCGGTCTGCTCGGCGGAACCCGCCCCGAACGGGGCCTCGTTGGGCAGTACGACGCCCTGGAACCTGGCGCGGGGCCTGCCGTTGACGGTGTCGCTGAGGAACGCCGGCGTGATGGTCGGGCGGTTCGCGGCGTCGAGGTCGACGGTGGTGTACGGGATGCCGGTGCTCTTCAGCTGGTCGGTGATGGCCTGCACGGAGCTGTCGCCGTTGTCCACGACCAGGACCCTGAGGTCGATGCGCGGGTCCTCCGCGGCCGTGGCGGAGGGCACCGAAAGGCCCAGCGTGAGCAGACCGGTGGCCGCGGCGACGGCGGCCGTGTTTCTCCATCTGTGCGCGGTGTGCGCCATTGAATGTCCTTCCCCCCAGAAGATCCTGCTGCGGGCCGAGTGCGGTGAATCGGCGCAGGATCCGTGGAAATCATGCAAATCGGCGAGCGAGCGGCTCGCCGGAACCAGACGAGTGTGGCTCAGCTCAAGGGGGGCGAGGATCAGGAAACGGCCGCGACGCCACCCACGGGTGAACGCCCGGAGGAATGAGCGAACGCTCACACGAGCGTAGGCTCGTCCCGAGTGTTCGCCGTACCGGGGAAGGCCCCGCTGCCACCGCATCCGCAGGTCGGAACTAGGGTCGGCCGTCGGGCCCGGTCGACCCACACTATTCGGCCATCGCAACTTCACATCGGAAGCGAGATTTCACCACCGTGACTGCTCTCACTCTCAGCACCGCCGCGGCGCCCGGCCTGCGGGCCGACGCGATCGTGATCGGTGTCGCCAAGGGCGCCGCGTCCAAGTCCGGCGGACTCGTCGTCGCACCGGGCGCAGGGGCCGTGGACAAGGCGTACGACGGCAGGCTCGCCGGCGTCCTGGAGACCCTCGGTGCCTCCGGCGCCGAGGGCGAGGTGACGAAGCTCCCCGCCCCCGCCGGTTTCAAGGCCCCGCTCGTGCTGGCGGTGGGGCTGGGCGCCGAGCCCGAGAAGGACGCCGACTACGACGCCGAGGTGCTGCGCAAGGCCGGCGGTGTCGCCGCCCGCGCCCTCGCCGGCTCCAAGAAGGCCGCGTTCGCGCTGCCGCTGGGCGACGCCGGCGACATCGGCGCCGTCGCCGAGGGCGTGCTGCTCGGGGCGTACTCCTTCGACGTGTACAAGGAGAACGGCAAGGACTCCGGCGCCCGGGACAAGAAGAACGGCAAGGCCCCCCTCGCCGAGGCCGCGCTGCTCGGCGGCAAGCCCCGCGACAAGGAGCACAAGGCCGCGATCGAGCGCGCCACCGCCGTCTCCGAGGAACTCAACCGCGCCCGCGACCTGATCAACACCCCGCCCAACGACCTCAACCCCGAGTCGTTCGCCGCGATCGCCACGGCGGCCGGCAAGGAGCACGGCATCAAGGTCCAGGTGCTCGACGAGAAGGCGCTGACCAAGGGCGGCTACGGCGGCATCCTCGGCGTCGGCTCCGGCTCGCAGGCGGGTCCGCGGCTGGTGAAGCTGACGTACACGCACTCCAGGGCGAGCAAGCACCTCGCGCTCGTCGGCAAGGGCATCACCTACGACTCGGGCGGCATCTCGCTGAAGCCGGCCGGCCACAACGAGACGATGAAGTGCGACATGAGCGGCGCGGCCGCCGTGTTCGCCGCCGTGGTCGCCGCCGCCCGCCTCGGGCTCCAGGTGAACGTCACCGGCTGGCTGGCGCTGGCCGAGAACATGCCCTCGGGATCCGCGGTGCGCCCCGGTGACGTGCTGCGCATGTTCAGCGGCAAGACCGTGGAAGTGCTCAACACCGACGCCGAGGGCCGCCTCGTGCTCGCCGACGCGCTGTGGGCGGCCTCTCAGGAGAAGCCGGACGCGATCGTGGACGTGGCGACGCTGACCGGGGCCATGGTGCTGGCGCTCGGCAGCCGCACCTTCGGCGTGATGGCCAACGACGACGCGTTCCGCTCCGCGATCGTGGAGGCCGCCGAGGAGGTCGGGGAGCCGTCGTGGCCGATGCCGCTGCCGGAGCACCTGCGCAAGGGCATGGACTCGCCCACCGCCGACATCGCCAACATGGGTGAGCGCATGGGCGGCGGACTGGTCGCCGGTCTGTTCCTGCGGGAGTTCGTGGGCGAGGGGATCACCTGGGCGCACCTGGACATCGCGGGTCCGGCGTTCAACGAGGGCGGTCCCTTCGGATACACGCCCAAGGGCGGCACCGGGTCCGCGGTGCGCACCCTGGTCCGGCTGGCCGAGCTGACGGCCGCGGGCGACCTGGGCTGACGTCGTCGAGGGTGAGGGGGCTCCGCGCGCGGGTAGGGCGGAGCCCCCTCTTCCATGCCTGCCGTTCCCGTGCGCTCAGCTGAACGTGGGACGTCTCACACACCGGCCCGGCGTCTCGTTCGGTGTGGACAAGTGCGAAGATGGGGCTCGGCAGGACAGGGCCCCCACCACAGGGCCGAAGAAAGAGCGGCCGGACACCAGCCGCCGCCCGGTCAACGCTGACCGGCGTACGGCGCACATGCATGGAGGACGTGACGTGGCGAACGACGCCAGCACCGTTTTCGACCTAGTGATCCTCGGCGGTGGTAGCGGTGGTTACGCCGCGGCCCTGCGCGGGGCGCAGCTGGGCCTGGACGTCGCCCTGATCGAGAAGGACAAGGTCGGCGGCACCTGCCTGCACCGGGGATGCATCCCCACCAAGGCCCTGCTGCACGCGGGCGAGGTCGCCGACCAGGCTCGTGAGAGCGAGCAGTTCGGCGTGAAGGCCACCTTCGAGGGCATCGACATCGCCGGTGTGCACAAGTACAAGGACGGCGTGATCGCCGGCCTCTACAAGGGCCTCCAGGGTCTTGTCGCCTCCCGCAAGGTGACGTACATCGAGGGTGAGGGCCGGCTGTCCTCCCCCACCTCCGTCGACGTGAACGGCCGGCGCGTCCAGGGCCGCCACGTCCTGCTGGCGACCGGCTCCGTGCCGAAGTCGCTGCCGGGCCTGGAGATCGACGGCAACCGGATCATCTCCTCCGACCACGCCCTCGTCCTGGACCGCGTGCCCAAGTCCGCGATCATCCTGGGCGGCGGCGTCATCGGCGTCGAGTTCGCCTCGGCGTGGAAGTCCTTCGGCTCCGAGGTCACCGTCATCGAGGGCCTGAAGCACCTCGTCCCGGTCGAGGACGAGAACTCCTCCAAGCTTCTTGAGCGCGCGTTCCGCAAGCGCGGCATCAAGTTCAACCTGGGCACGTTCTTCCAGAAGGCCGAGTACACGCAGGACGGCGTCAAGGTCAGCCTCGCCGACGGCAAGGAGTTCGAGGCCGAGGTCCTGCTGGTCGCCGTCGGCCGCGGCCCGGTCTCCGCCGGCCTCGGCTACGAGGAGCAGGGCGTCGCCATGGACCGCGGCTACGTCCTCGTCGACGAGTACATGCGCACCAACGTCCCGACCATCTCCGCCGTCGGTGACCTGGTGCCCACGCTCCAGCTCGCGCATGTCGGCTTCGCCGAGGGCATCCTGGTTGCGGAGCGTCTGGCCGGTCTGAAGACCGTTCCGATCGACTACGACGGTGTCCCCCGCGTGACCTACTGCCACCCGGAGGTCGCCTCCGTCGGTATCACCGAGGCCAAGGCCAAGGAGATCTACGGCGCGGACAAGGTCGTCGCTCTGAAGTACAACCTGGCGGGCAACGGCAAGAGCAAGATCCTGAACACCGCGGGCGAGATCAAGCTCGTCCAGGTCAAGGACGGTGCGGTGGTCGGCGTCCACATGGTCGGCGACCGTATGGGCGAGCAGGTCGGCGAGGCCCAGCTGATCTACAACTGGGAGGCGCTGCCGGCCGAGGTCGCCCAGCTCGTCCACGCCCACCCGACGCAGAACGAGGCGCTCGGCGAGGCCCACCTGGCCCTGGCCGGCAAGCCGCTCCACTCGCACGACTGACCCTCGGTCGACGAAGCGACGACACAGACTTCCGCAATTCGTAAGGAGCAACCGAAACCATGGCGGTTTCCGTAACCCTTCCGGCGCTCGGCGAGAGCGTCACCGAGGGCACTGTCACCCGCTGGCTGAAGGCCGAGGGCGAGCGCGTCGAGGCCGACGAGCCGCTGCTGGAGGTGTCGACCGACAAGGTCGACACCGAGATCCCCTCGCCCGCCGCCGGTGTCCTCGCCTCCATCAAGGTCGCCGAGGACGAGACGGTCGAGGTCGGCGCCGAGCTGGCCCTGATCGACGACGGCTCCGGCGCGCCCGCCGCCGCCCCGGCCCCCGCTGCCGAGCCCGCCCCGGCCGCCGAGCCCGAGCCGACCCCGCAGGCCGCTGCCCCGGCCCCCGAGCAGGCCGCCCCGGCCCCCGCTCCCACCGCCGAGGCCGCTTCCGGCGGCGGCTCCGCCGAGGGCACGGACGTCGTCCTGCCCGCGCTCGGCGAGTCCGTCACCGAGGGCACCGTCACCCGCTGGCTGAAGTCGGTCGGCGACAGCGTCGAGGCCGACGAGCCGCTGCTGGAGGTGTCGACCGACAAGGTCGACACCGAGATCCCCGCCCCCACCTCCGGCACGCTGCTGGAGATCGTGGTCGGCGAGGACGAGACGGCCGAGGTCGGCGCCAAGCTGGCCGTCATCGGCGTCGCGGGTGCCGCTCCGGCGGCCGCCCCGGCCCCGGCGGCTCCCGCCCCGGCCCCCGCTGCCCCGGCTCCGGCCGCCCCGGCCGCGCCCGCGGCCCCGGCAGCCCCCGCCGCTCCGGCCGCGCCCGCCCCGGCGCCGGCCGCCCCCGCGGCTCCGGCTCCCGCGCCGGCCGCTCCGGCCCCGGTCACCCCGGCTCCGGCCGCTCCGGCAGCTCCGGCCGCCGCCCAGGCGACCGACGAGGGCGCCTACGTCACCCCGCTGGTGCGCAAGCTCGCCGCCGAGAACGGCGTCGACCTGGCCACCGTCAAGGGCACCGGCGTCGGCGGCCGCATCCGCAAGCAGGACGTCGTCGCCGCCGCCGAGGCCGCGAAGGCCGCCGCTGCCGCTCCGGCTCCGGCCGCCGCCGCTGCTCCGGCCGCCGCGAAGAAGGCGCCGGCCCTGGAGGTCTCTCCCCTCCGCGGTCAGACCGTCAAGATGCCGCGCATCCGCAAGGTCATCGGCGACAACATGGTCAAGGCGCTGCACGAGCAGGCGCAGCTGTCCTCGGTCGTCGAGGTCGACGTGACCCGCCTGATGCGTCTGCGTACGCAGGCCAAGGACTCGTTCGCCGCGCGCGAGGGCGTCAAGCTCTCCCCGATGCCGTTCTACGTGAAGGCGGCGGCCCAGGCGCTGAAGGCCCACCCGGTCATCAACGCCAAGATCAACGAGGCCGAGGGCACGATCACCTACTTCGACTCCGAGAACGTCGGAATCGCGGTGGACTCGGAGAAGGGCCTGATGACCCCGGTCATCAAGGGTGCGGGCGACCTGAACATCGCCGGCATCGCCAAGGCCACGGCCGACCTGGCCGGCAAGGTCCGCGCCAGCAAGATCACGCCCGACGAGCTGTCCGGCGCTACCTTCACCATCTCCAACACCGGTTCGCGCGGTGCGCTCTTCGACACGATCATCGTGCCGCCGGGCCAGGTCGCGATCCTCGGCATCGGCGCCACGGTCAAGCGCCCGGCGGTCATCGAGACGGAGGAGGGCACGGTCATCGGCGTCCGCGACATGACCTACCTGACCCTCTCCTACGACCACCGCCTGGTCGACGGCGCCGACGCGGCCCGCTACCTGACGGCGGTCAAGGCGATCCTGGAGGCGGGCGAGTTCGAGGTCGAGCTCGGCCTCTGATCCCCTCTTGTTCGGCAGTAAGGCGCCCCGTCCGGAACTCCTCCGGGCGGGGCGCCGCGTTGTGGGGCGCCCGAGAGCCCGGGGTGTGGGGTTGTCGGGCGGGTGCGGGTAGTCGTGGGCCGGCCGCGCCCCTTGAGGTGGGTGCAGTCGACGCCCCCAAGGGGCGCGGGGAACTGCGCGACCAGCCACGAACGACCCGCGCCCTCCGAACCACACATCCCCCACCCCACTGGGCGCCCCCACCCCAAACCCCGTGTAAGTCTCGTCTCACCTGCACCAAAGCCCCCCTGTCGGCCCTCCCAGCGGAGCGCACCCGCCGTATTGTCTAAAACGTCAACGCGCCCTAAGGAGCCCTCATGACCGCCCCCGTCATCCACTCGCTGCGCGAACAGATCCGCGAGCACATCCTGGAGGGGATCATCAGCGGTCGCTGGCAGCCGGGCGAGCGGATCGTGGAGCGACGTATCGCCACCGAGCTGGAGGTCAGCCAGACCCCCGTACGCGAGGCACTGCGCGAGCTGGAGTCCCTGCGCCTGATCGAGTCGGCGCCGAACAAGGGCGTGCGCGTCCGCAGCCTGACCGCCGCCGACCTGGAGGAGAGCTACCCGGTCCGGGCGGGCCTCGAGGCCATCGCCGCCGAGCTCGCCGCCGACCGCCTCGCCGAGGACTGCTCCGCCCTGGACCCGCACGTCACCGCGCTGTACGACGCCGACCGCAACTCCGACGGCACGGCCCAGGTGCGGCACACGGTCGCCTTCCACCGCGAGATGGTCCGTGCGGCCGGCAACTCCGTGCTGCTGCACACCTGGGAGGGCCTCGGCATCGAGGTCTTCACGGCCCTGTCCATCCGCTGGCTGGGCACCGTGCAGCAGTCGTACGCGGAGGAGCACGAGGAGCTGGTGGCGGCCTTCCGGCGGCGGGACCCGCGGATCGCCGAGATCGTCAAGGCGCATGTGCTCGGCTGCGCCCCCCGGCACGAGTCCTGAGCGCGACCCCGCTCATACGTGGCCTCACCTGCGAAAACCCCGGGAAAACGCGGCACCCGGTGCCTGCCCGAAAGGCACCGGGTGCCTACTTTCTCGTGATCAAGAAGTTTTCGCCCTCAATCCTTTGATCGATCATCGATCAGAGAGTTATTGTCGCCGACGGACCTCCACCGAGGTCCCCGCCCTGTCCTGCCAAAGACAAAGGGCAACCCCGAACCCTTACCGATGAGGGAACCCCCTTCGACTGAGGAAGGCGGCGACATGACCGACCCCAACGCCATCCAGCCGAGCGCGCTCGACCAGCTCCCCGACCGTGATCCGGAGGAGACCGCCGAGTGGCAGGCCTCGCTGGACGCGGTCGCCAAGGCGGCAGGCCCGCACCGCGCCGCATACCTGATGCGCCGCACGCTGGAGCGGGCCGAGGCGGGCGGCATCGCGCTGCCGAAGCTCCTCGAGACCGACTACGTCAACACCATCCCGACCGCCGCCGAGCCGTCCGTGCCCGGTGACGAGGAGATGGAGCGGAAGATCACCGCGTGGAACCGCTGGAACGCGGCCGCCATGGTGACCCGCGGCTCCAAATACGGCGTCGGCGGCCACATCGCCACCTTCGCCTCCGCGGCCTGGCTCTACGAGACCGGCTTCAACCACTTCTTCAAGGGCAAGGAGGCCGACGGGTCCGGCGACCAGCTCTACATCCAGGGCCACGCCTCCCCCGGCATCTACGCCCGCGCCTTCCTCGACGGGCGCCTGAACGAGCAGCACCTCGACAACTTCCGCCAGGAAGCGGGCGGCAACGGCCTGCCGTCGTACCCGCACCCGCGCCGGCTGCCCTGGCTGTGGGAGTTCCCGACGGTGTCCATGGGCCTCGGCCCGCTGTCCGCGATCTACCAGGCACGCTTCAACCGCTATCTGACCGCGCGCGGCATCAAGGACGTCTCCGACTCCCACGTGTGGGCCTTCCTCGGCGACGGCGAGATGGACGAGCCGGAGTCCACGGCGGCACTCGCCCTGGCCTCCCGCGAGGGTCTGGACAACCTGACCTTCGTCATCAACTGCAACCTCCAGCGCCTCGACGGCCCGGTCCGCGCGAACTTCAAGATCGTGCAGGAGCTGGAGGCGCAGTTCCGCGGCGCTGGCTGGAACGTCGTCAAGACCCTCTGGGGCACGGCCTGGGACGAGCTGTTCCAGCTCGACACCACCGGCGCGCTCGTACGCCGCCTGCGCGAGGTACCCGACGCGCAGGTGCAGACGTACCAGACCCGCGACGCCGCCTACATCCGCCAGGACTTCTTCGGGGCCGACCCCGCGCTGGTCGAGATGGCGAAGCTGCTGAGCGACGACAAGATCCTCGACTGCTTCCACCTCTCGCGCGGTGGCCACGAGGCCCGCAAGGTGTACGCCGCCTACAAGGCCGCCGTCGAGTTCAAGGGCGCGCCGACCGTGATCCTGGCCCAGACGGTCAAGGGCCACACCCTCGGTGAGGGCTTCGCGTCGAAGAACGCCAACCACCAGATGAAGAAGCTGACGGTGGACGAGTTCAAGACGATGCGCGACCTGCTGGAGCTGCCGATCTCGGACAGCCGGTTCGTCGACGGGCAGGTCCCCTACGGCCACCCGGGCGCCGACTCCCCCGAGGTCCGCTACCTCCAGGAGACCCGCGCGGCCCTCGGCGGCCCGGCCCCGGCCCGCCGCGTCCACCCGGTGGCCCCGCTGCCGGCCCCGGCCGAGAAGGCGTTCGCGTCCTTCGACAAGGGCTCCGGCTCGCAGAACGTGGCCACCACCATGGCCTTCGTCCGCCTGGTCAAGGACCTGGTCCGCGACAAGGAGTCGGGCAGGCGCTGGGTGCCGATCGTCCCCGACGAGGCGCGCACCTTCGGTATGGAGTCGCTCTTCCCGTCCCTCGGGATCTACTCCCCCAAGGGCCAGACGTACGAGCCGGTCGACCGTGACCAGCTGATGTACTACAAGGAGGCCAAGAACGGCCAGATCCTCAACGAGGGGATCACCGAGGCCGGTTCGATGGCCGACTTCATCGCCGCGTCCACCGCGTACGCGACGCACGGCGAGGCGATGATCCCGTTCTACATCTTCTACTCGATGTTCGGCTGGCAGCGCACGGCCGACCAGATGTGGCAGCTCGGCGACCAGCTCGGCCGCGGCTTCCTCGTCGGCGCCACCGCGGGCCGCACGACGCTGACGGGCGAGGGCCTGCAGCACGCCGACGGCCACTCGCCGGTGATCGCGGCCACGAACCCGGCCGCGCTGACGTACGACCCGGCCTTCGCCTACGAGGTCGCGGCCATCGTCAAGGACGGTCTGCGCCGGATGTACGGCGAGGCCGCGCCGGGTGAGGACCCGAACGTCTTCTACTACCTCACCGTCTACAACGAGCCGCTGCCGCAGCCCGCGAAGCCGTCCGGGCCCGGCATCGACGAGGGCATCGTCAAGGGCCTGTACCGCTTCAACACGGCGGAGTCGGCGGGCCTCGCCCCGGTCGCGAACGCCCCGCGGATCCAGCTGCTGGGCTCCGGCACGGCGATCCACTGGACGCTCCGGGCGCAGAAGCTGCTCGCCGAGGAGTGGGGCGTGGCGGCCGACGTCTGGTCGGCGACGTCCTGGACGGAGCTGCGCCGCGACGCGCTGGAGGCCGACGCGGCCCTGCTGCGCGGCGAGGAGCGCGTCCCGTTCGTCCGGCAGGCGCTCCAGGGCGCCGACGGCCCGGTGCTCGCGGTCTCCGACTACATGCGCCAGGTCCCGGACCAGATCGCCCAGTGGGTCGAGCAGGACTACTCCTCCCTCGGCGCCGACGGCTTCGGTCTCTCCGACACCCGTGAGGCAGCCCGCCGTCACTTCGGCGTCGACGCCGAGTCGATCGTCGTGGCGGCCCTGGCCCAGCTCGCGAAGCGGGGCGAGGTCAAGGCGACGGCGGTGAAGGAAGCCCGGGAGAAGTACGGCCTCTGAGCCCGAGTGACGACGGTGAAGGGGTACGGCTGCGGCCGTACCCCTTCGTTGTCAGTGGGCCCCGGCATGATGGCCGTATGCGTGCTGCCCGGCTCATCAAGATGGTCCTGCTGCTCCAGTCCCGGCCCTCCATGACCGCCGCCGAACTCGCGCGTGAGCTGGAGGTGTCCGAACGGACCGTCACACGGGACGCGCAGGCCCTGTCCGAGGCCGGCGTCCCGGTGTACGCGGACCGGGGGCGGGCCGGGGGGTACCGGCTGATCGGCGGGTACCGGACCCGGCTGACGGGACTCGGGCGCAGTGAGGCCGAGGCGTTGTTCCTCTCCGGGGTGCCCGGGGCGCTGCGGGAGATGGGGCTGGAGGACGCCGCGTCCGCGGCCCGGCTGAAGGTGTCCGCCGCCCTGATGCCGTCCCTGCGCGACGCCTCCCGTACGGCGGCCCAGCGCTTCCACCTGGACGCCCCGAACTGGTTCAAGGAACCGAAGACCCCCGAGCTGCTGCCCGCGGTCGCCGACGCGGTGTGGGACGACCGGCGGATCGTGGCCCGCTACCGGCGCGGGGAGGCGGAGGGCGAGGCCGAGCGTGAGCTGGAGCCGTACGGGCTCGTGCTGAAGGCGGGGGTCTGGTATCTGTGCGCCCGGGTCGCCGGGCACGGGTCGTACCGGGTGTACCGCATCGACCGGTTCACGGCCGTGGAAGCCGCCGGCGAGCGGTTCGAGCGGGACGGGGAGTTCGACCTGCCGGAGTTCTGGGACGAGCGGGCCGAGCAGTTCGCGCGGTCCATCCTGCGGGCCGAGGTCGTGGCGCGAGTGTCCCCGGGCGGGGTGCGCAGACTGCCGTACACCGTGGATCCGCAGTCCGCGCGGGAGGCGGTGGAGGCGGCGGGCGCCCCGGACGCGGACGGCTGGGTGACGCTGACGCTGCCGGTGGAGTCCGAGGAGGTCGCCCACTCCCAGCTCGCGTCGCTCGGCCCGGAGATCGAGGTGCTTCAGCCGCCGTCGCTGCGCGAGCGCTTCGCGGGCGACGCGACACGGCTGGCGGCGCTGTACGGCGGACGGGACGTCGGCGCATAACAATCCGCCACACTCCACGTGCGCCCCACCCGTCCAGGGCCGATGCTTGACCCGTGATGGACGAGACGGAGTTCTGGGAGCTGGTGGACGGCGCGCGTGAGGGCGCCGAGGGTGACCCCGAGGAGCAGGCCGACCTGCTCGTGGACCGGCTGCTCCAACTGGACCCCGACGCGGTGCTCGACTTCGCCCGTCACTTCGAGGCCCGCTACCACCGCGCGTACACCTGGGACCTGTGGGGCGCCGCCTGGGTGCTGCTGGACGGGGCCAGCGACGACGCGTTCGACTTCTTCCGGTGCTGGCTGATCGGCCAGGGCCGTGAGGTGTACGAGGGCGGGGTGCACGACCCCGACTCGCTGGCCGACCTGCTGGACGACTTCGACGAGGAGTTCGACGGAGACGGCGAGGAGCTCGGCTACGCCGCGGACGAGGCCTACGAGCAGCTCACCGGCACGGTCGCCCCCGACCTCGGCATCCCGCCCGCGCCCCCGGAGCCGGAGGGCACGCCGGTGGACTTCGAGAACGCGCGGGTGCTGGCGACGCGGTTCCCCAAGCTGTGGGAGCGGTTCAAGGACTGAGCCGCCCCTGGGTCTCAGGCCACGGCCCGCCTGCGGCCCGGGTCCGACGGGATGTACGCCTGCGTCTGCTCGACCGTCACCGTGTGGTGCATCGGTGCCTTGTTGGCCTGGTCCAGCGCGGACGCCGTGACGGCGGCCGGTCCCAGGACGACGGTCGCGACCGCGCAGACGACCGTCCAGACCCGCTTGCCGCCGTGCCCGCTGTTGCTGCTGCTCATGATCCCCACCTCCGGTCAGTGCGTGTTCATGACCCTAGGGAGGGCACCTCGGGAGGGTCCTTGAGCCGGCTACGAGAAACCTGTGGAGAAGGTTCACCCGCGGTCTCTTGACCGGTTGCGTGATCCGCGGCTTACGGTGGCCGCCCCGAACAGGAGCATCGAGTCCATGACCAGCCCGTACGTACGGGAGATCACGCGCGAGGACCATCTGTCGCATCTGCGGCTGTACCCCGACGCGAGCCATCTCCAGATCCCCGAGTGGGGCGATGTGAAGCCCGACTGGCGGGCGGAGAGCGTCGGCTGGTTCGAGGAGGGGCCCGCCGGGGAGGTCCTGATCGCGTCGGCGCTGGTCCTGTACCGGCCGCTGCCCGGTACCCGGCGCTGCCTGGCCTACCTCCCCGACGGGCCGGGGATCGACTGGCAGGCCCCGCGGGTGGACCGGTGGCTGGACGCCCTGGTCGCCCATGTGGAGCGGCGCGGGGCCTTCTCGCTGCGGATGGGCCCGCCGCTGGTGGTGCGGCACTGGGAGGCGGACACCGTCGCGGCGGGCGTCGCCGACCCCGCCGTACGACATCTGCACGACCTGCCCGCGGACGGTCTCGACGGATACGCGCTGGACCTGGCGGAGCGGCTGGGGCGGCTCGGGTGGCGGCGGTGCGCGGACGGCAACGGCAGCGGTTTTGGTCTCGGTCAGCCGCGTTACGGCTGTCAGGTGCCGCTGGCGGGCCGCTCGACGGACGATCTGCGGGACGCCCTCGCGCCGCGCTGGGAGCAGTCCCTGGCCACCGCCGAGCGGGCGGGGGTCCTGGTGTCCTGGGGCACGGCGGCGGACCTGCCGGAGTTCCACCGCCTGTACACCGCGACCGCCGAACGCGACGGGTTCCGGGCCCGGCCCCTGATCTACTTCCAGCGCCTGTGGGCGGCCCTGAACGCGGTGGACGGCGACCGGGTGCGCGTCTACCTCGCCGAGTACGACGGCGAGGTCCTCTCCGCCGCGCTCATGATCAGCGTGGGCTCCCGCGTCTGGCACTCCTACGCGGCCTCCGGGCGCCGGGGCCGCGAACTGCGCCCGAGCAGCGCCTTGTTGTGGCGAATGCTGGGCGACGCGAGACAGGCCGGGGCACACACGTACGACCTGCGCTCCATCACCCCGACCCTGACGGAGGACCGCCTCCTCGGCCGCCTCCTGTTCAAGACGGGCGCGGGCGGCAGGGCCGTGGAGTACCTGGGCGAGTGGGAACGCCCGGTGGGCAGCCAGGGGAAGGCGCTTCAGCGGGCGGTGGGGGTGTATCTGGGGCGGCGGTGAGGGCTGAGCGGGGTCTGCCGCCGGCGCGTGCGGGCGGTGTGCGCGGTCAGCGTCTGCCCTGGAGGCGGGCGGCTGTTTCTCTGATGTCCGGCAGGCGGGCGCTCAGGGCGGCGCCGGGGCAGGTGGTCATGTAGCCCTCGTTGTGGCCGGCGACGGCCGGGAGCCGGACCGTGGTGCCCCTGGAGTAGCGGCTGAGGTTGTTGCTGGAGGTCAGCGGGACCGTCGACCGGGGGTCCGTCTCGGACAGGCCCAGTTTCCACGCGGCGACAGCGGCGATGGCGTCGGCCATGGCCGCGGGGACGGGGACACCCGCGGTGAAGGTGCCGATGGCGGCGATGCCGGCGGTGCGGTGGTTGAAGCCCTGGGTGTGGGCGCCGGTGACGGCGCGGTCGGCGCCGCCCGCACGGCCCTCGTAGATCGAGCCGCACCGGTCGACGAGGAAGTTGTAGCCGATGTCGTCCCAGTCGCGGGAGCCGGTCTGGCCCGCGTACAGGTACCGGATGATGCGGGGCGTGTCGGCGCAGTCGTAGCCGTTGGGCGAGTCGGTGTGATGGACGAACACGGCGACGACCTTGTCGTCGTAACGCGGAGGCGGCTGAGCGCGCCGGACGTCGCCGTCCAGCCAGGCGGACCTGGGCACGATCTCCGGCCGGGCCGCCTGATACGCCCCGACGGGCCGAGCCGCAACGGGCCGCTCCTCCTCGGCGACACTCCGCTCGACCCCCTGCGCGCACAGCAGCAACGCGAGAACGGCGGCGAGCCCGGGAACACAGGCGAGCAGCACGACCAGCACGCCGGACACCCGCGCCGCGTCAGCACCCTGCCACCACCCCGCCCCCGGCCGCCGGACACGGCCCTGGGCCCTGACTCCCCCGTGCCCCCGAATCCGCCCCCACCGCTGCGCCCGCAGCCGCCGCCGGGCATGGACCGACTCCCGAGCCGGGCCCGGTTCGACGGCCGCCCGCCGCTCCCCTCTCACCTTCCCGACCGACGCCCGCACACCTCCCCGCAACACCCGCCGCCGAGCCCGCCGCTCGGCATGGGCCGGGACGCCAGAGGGTCCGCTCCGCGGGGCTTCCGACTGCTCCGGTGAGCGGGGCCCGGCCTGAGGCGCGGCCGACCGCCGCGACCCGAGGGGCGGCGTCTGCGGGGCCGACTCCTCCGACGCGAGGGCCGGAGTCTGCGGGCCCGACTCCTCCGGTGAGAAAGGCCCAGCCTGAGGGGCAGCCGACCGCCACGGCCCGAGAGGCGGCGTCTGCGGGGCCGACTCCTCCGGTGAGAGGGGCCGAGTCTGCGGGCCCGACTCCTCCGACGCGACGGCCCCGGCCTGAGGCGCGGCCAACCGCCGCGACCCGAGGGGCGACCTCTGCGGGGCCGACTCCTCCGGTGAGAGGGACGGAGTCTGCGGTACCGACTGCTCCGGTGAGCGGGGCCCAGCCTGAGGGGCAGCCAACCGCCACGGCCCAAGAGGCGACCTCTGCGGGCCCGACTCCTCCGACGCGAGGGGCCCGGCCTGCGGGGCCGGTTTTTCCGACGTGAGGCGCCGCTCCCGCTGGGCCGACCGTTCCGGCCCGGAGGGCTGCCCGTGCGGAGTCGGCTCATCCCGCACGACCGGTCGCTCCTGCGGAGCAGGCCCCTGCCGCTCGACGCCTCGCTCGCCCGGCACCGCCTGATCCGGCCCCGCCGGGGCTTCCGCCCCGACCGCCTTCCCCCGGTCGCCCTCCACCGCCCGCGAAGCCCCGGACGCCCCCGTGTCCGACGACGCCCGCTCCACAGGCCCCGCGCCGGTCCTGCCCGCCCCCTCCACCCCGGGAGACTCGGGCCGCCACGCCGCCACGACCCCGCCGACCGGGCCCCTCGCAGCCCCGGTCGCCTCATTACGCGCGCCGGCACCCTCCACGCCGCCGCCGGAACCATCCCGCGCGCCGGCACCCTCCACGCCCCCGCCGGAACCATCCCGCACTCGCCCCACGCCGCCGCCGGAAGCGCCCCGCGCACCCCACCCGGCCCCCGGTATCCGCGCAGCCCAAGGTATTCGTACGGCTCGGGGTCTTCGTCTCCCCCGTGTTCTCCGGAAGACCCTTCGGGTGACCCGTCGGAAGACAGACATGGTCCTACTGTCCGACGGATCCGGTCCGCCCGCGATGTGTGGTGTCACACGCAGTGGAACCATCGTCCCGGTCCGGGGCGTTTCTCCAGGTGCACGCGGCGTGGCCGATCCCGGCGGCGTCGGCGTGTGTGCTGATCAACAGGGGCTTTCCGCACGTACTAAGTGGTCCTAGGGAAAGGCGGCTCTGTGGACCTGCTCGACATCCTGCTGTTGCTGGTGATCCTGGCCTACGCGGCGTCCGGCTACCGCCGCGGCCTGGTCGCCGGCTGCGTCTCGCTCGCCGGTTTCGTCGGCGGCGCGGTGATCGGCGTATGGATCCTGCCGTGGATGATGGACCTGGTCACACCGGGTACGACGCAGGCCACCGTGACCGCGGTGCTCACCGTGCTGGTCCCGGCCGTGGCGGTGCACGAGGTCGCGGGCCGGCTGGCCCTCAGGCTGCGCCGGGAGCTGGACCGCGGCCCGCTCAGGGTGGCCGACGGCGTCGGCGGGGCCGTGGCCAACTCGGTGGCCGTACTGATCGTCGCCTGGGTCGCCGCCAGCGTCCTCGCCGCCTCCTCCTCCCCGCTGCTGACCTCGGCGATCCGGGACTCCCGCCTGCTCGGCACCGTCCAGGACGTCATGCCGGACACGACCCCGGCGTGGTTCTCGCGCGCCACCTCCGCCCTCACCGAGGCCGGCTTCCCGCAGGTCTTCAACCCGTTCGAGAACGAGTCGACGGCCGAGGTCGCCAAGCCCACCGGCGACAGTGTCACGGCCGCCGCGACGAACGCCGCCAAGCTCAGCACCGTCAAGATCGAGGGCTCCTCGGGCACCCAGGGCCGCGAGGGCAGCGGCTTCGTCTACTCCCCGCGGCACGTGATGACCAACGCCCACGTGGTGGCCGGCATCGACGAGCCGAGCGTCCGCGTCGGCGGCG
This sequence comes from Streptomyces sp. bgisy027, assembly GCF_057710365.1. Classification (NCBI taxonomy): domain Bacteria; kingdom Bacillati; phylum Actinomycetota; class Actinomycetes; order Kitasatosporales; family Streptomycetaceae; genus Streptomyces; species Streptomyces sp. bgisy027. The sequence goes on along the minus strand of NZ_JBYIVZ010000026.1, from coordinate 98,246 downwards.
TCGGGCGGTCGCACGAGTCACGGGTGGTGCTCTTCGACCCGCAGCGGGACGTGGCCGTGCTGTACGTCCCCGAACTGCGCGCCCCCGTCCTGAAGTTCGACGACGAGGCCGGCCGCGGCGACTCGGCGGTCGTGGCGGGCTATCCCGAGGACGGCGACCTGAACCTGCAGGCGGCGACCGTCGCGAACCGCGTGCGGGCGACGGGCCAGAACATCTACAACGACGACACCGTCACCCGCGAGATCTACTCGATCCGCTCCACCGTCCGCCCCGGCAACTCCGGCGGCCCGCTGCTGACCACCGACGGCAAGGTGTTCGGGGTGGTCTTCGCCCGCTCCACCTCCGACGACGAGACCGGCTACGTCCTGACCGCGGCCGAGGTCGCCTCCGACGCCGGGCGCGCGGCGAACGCGACCCAACCGGTGGACACGGGCGAGCTGGTCACTTCCTGAGGCCGCCCCGAGGCGTGCGAAAGGCATGCGGGATCGGTTGACGGCCCGTCAAGCCGGCTTGAACAGCGTCTGCCCCATGATCACGTCGTCCACGTATCGGCCCTCCAGGAAGAACTCCTCGGGCAGCACTCCTTCGACCACGAACCCCTCGGACTCGTACAGCTTGCGGGCCGGTGTGTTGTGGCCGAGGACGCGCAGGGTGAGCCGGCGCGCTCCCCTGCGGCGGGCCTCCTCGACGACCGCGCGGATCAGCGCCCGCCCGACGCCGTGCCCCCGCGCCTCGTCGCAGACGGCGAGGCCCTGGATCTCACGCACATGCGCGTTCGAGGCGAGCGCGGTGGGGAATCCGAGACGGACGTAGCCGACGATGCGGCGGTCGAGTTCGGCGACGAGATGGTCGCCCGGGGCGTGGCGCTCGTCGAAGAACGGCGAGTGGGGCGCCTGCGGGCGCGGCGTGACCGCGTGCAGATGCGACCACGTGCGACGGTCGAGGAGGGAGAGTTCCTCCTCGTCGTCCGGCAGGGCGATGCGTATGTACGGCGGCTGGTGGGGCTCGGGCATGAGCGTCACCCTAAGTCCCGGGAGCGCGAACCCGACCGGGGTTTTATGTGGTCAGAGGGCAGGATGGGGTTATGGAACTTTCAAGGATCGCCGTGGCGGGCTCCTCCGGACTCATCGGCGGGGCACTCGTGCGCTCCCTGACGGCCGACGGCCACGAGGTCGTCCGGCTGGTGCGCCGGGCGCCCAGGTCCAGGGACGAGGTGCGCTGGGACCCGGAGAACGGCTCGGTGGACGCGGCGGGGCTCGCCGGGTGCGCCGCGGTCGTCAACCTCGCCGGGGCGAACGTGGGCTCGCGGCGCTGGACGGAGGAGTACAAGGCGATGCTGCGGTCCGGCCGGGTGCGGGGCACGGCGGCGCTGGCGCAGGCCATCGCCTCACTGAAGCCCGAGGAGCGACCGCGGGTCTTCGTCAACGGCAGCGCGATCGGCTACTACGGCGAGACCGGCGGGCGCGCCGTCGACGAGAGCGCCCCGGCCGGGGAGGGCTTCCTGCCCTCGCTGGTCGTCGACTGGGAGGCCGCGGCGGCCCCGGCCCAGGAGGCGGGCGTGCGGACGGTGTTCCCGCGCACGGGGTTGGTGGTGGCCCGCGAGGGCGGGGCCTGGGAGCGGCTGTTCCCGTTGTTCAAAGCGGGGCTCGGCGGGCGGATGGGCGACGGGCGGCAGTACTGGTCGTTCGTGGCCCTGCACGACGAGGTGGCCGCGATCCGGCATCTGCTCGACACCGACGGCCTGTCGGGGCCGTTCAACGTGACCGCGCCGCAGCCGGTGACGAACCGTGAGATCACCGAGGCCATGGGCCGGGTGCTGCGCCGGCCGACCCTGTTCGCGGTCCCCGCGCCGGTGCTGCGGACCGTGCTCGGCGAGATGGCGGGGGATGTGCTGGGCAGTCAGCGGGTGCTGCCGGCGCGGCTGCTGGAGTCGGGGTTCGTCTTCGCGTTCCCGGAGATCGAGGGTGCGATCAGGGCGGCCGCCGGGTAGCAGACCGGGCGGACACCCGGGGTCGGTATGCGACCACCGTGCGACCGTGCTCTGTCGATGCGCGACTGTTCCTGACCGATCACGGCCCTAACCTCGTCCCGAACTCGGGTATCCCCGGAGCCTGTTGGGGGCATGACGTCTCCACCGGCCGCGCAACCTCGAGGAGGGGCACGTGCTTGAGCCCGCGTACCAGGCGGACGTCGTCATCGTGGGAGCCGGGGTCGCCGGACTCTCCGCGGCGCATCGGCTGACCAGCGCAGGAGTAACGACCGCAGTCCTGGAGGCCGCCCCTTACCCGGGCGGCCGCATGTCGACCGAGAAGGTCGACGGGTTCCGACTCGACCGGATCGGGCAACTCCTGACCATGCCCTCGACGGCACACCCCGATCTACGCCCGGCACCCGGCCTCGACGCACTCGCGCTGCGCCCGTTCGCCCCCGGCGTGCTGCTGCACAGCGACGGACGCCGGCAGCGCGCGGGCGCGGTGCCGAGCGCGATGGGCGCAAGGCGCGCGAGGGGCGCACTGCACGCGGTGCGCGCCCTGGCGAGCGCCCCTCGGACGGGGGCCGCACGGGGCCCGGGACAGTCCTCCGCCCCCAGGGTGCGCGCGGGCGCCCCGCTGGGCAGCGCCGTCGACCAGGCCCGGCTCGGTGCCGCGCTGGCCCGGCTCGCCTCCTCCCCCGTCGAACGGCTGCTGGCCCGGCCGGAGCTGCCGGCTGGCCGGGCGCTCGCGGAGCGGGGGGTTCCGGCGCGGACGGTCGACGGTTTCCTGCGGCCGCTGCTGGCCGCCCTGCTGTGCGACCCCGAGCTGACGACGTCCAGCCGGTGCGCGGACCTCGCGCTGCGCGCCTTCGCGAGCGGACGGCTGTGCGTGCCCGAGGGCGGCGCCGAGGCGCTGCCCGAGCTGCTGGCACGCTCGCTGCCACCGGGCACGGTGCACACCGGGGTACGGGTGACGTCGATCGCCACGACATCGGTGACCACCGCCGAACACGGCGAGATACGGTGCCGGGCCGTGCTGCTGGCGACGGACGCGCGGACCGCCGCCGAACTGCTGCCGGGCCTGCGCGTACCCGACTTCCACCCGGTCACCGTCGTCCACCACACGACCGACGAGCCGCCGACGACCGGCGCCCTGCTGCTCCTGGACGCCGACCGGGGCGGCCCGGTCGCACACACGGCGCTGATCAGCCAGGTCGACCCGACCCGCGCGCCGGCGGGCCGGGCCCTGATCTCCTCGACGGTCCTGGGCACCCCGCCGCCCGACATCGACACGGCGGTACGGATGCACCTCTCCCGGCTCTACGGCACCTCCACGGCGCGCTGGGAGACGCTCGCCGTGCACCACACGCCGGAGGCCGTCCCGGCGATGCGCCCACCGCACGACCTGCGCCGCCCGGTGCGCCTCCTGGCGGGCCTGTACGTCTGCGGCGACCACCGCGACACCAGCACGGTCCAGGGCGCCCTCCACTCGGCCCACAGGGCGGCGGCGGCCGTCCTGGCGGACCTGGGAGCGGCGGGCTCGCTGCACCGGGCGGAACCGTTACGGGCGGCGGCATAGATCTCGGGGACCCCGCGCCCTTCCGGGGGCGCGGGGAACTGCGCGATCAACCACCACAGGCCCGCACCCGGCAATCAACCCGTCGGGGTTACGGCGAGCCCCGTCACAGCAGCGCGGCGACCTTGTCGCGATACCCCCGTACCGGCGCCGCGTCCCGATACGGCTCCAGCCTCCGCTCGAAGTCCCGGACATACTCGACCGCCCGCACCGACCGCATCTCGGAGGCGGCGCCCGCCGCCTCCGCGCCCAGCGCGCAGGCCTGGTCCAGCTCCCCGAGCCCGAGCCGGGCCGAGGCGAGGACGACCCGGCTGAACAGCCTGCTGCGGGCGTAGGCGGGGGCGCGCAGTTGCAGGGAGCGCTCGGCGTGCTGGGCCGCCGCGCGGAACTGCTGCAGGTCCCGGTGGCAGTGCCCGAACTCGTCGGCGAGCTGGGCCTCGTCGAAGAAGCGGGCCCAGTACGGGACGTCGTCGCCGGGCCGGGCCCCTTCCAGGGAGCGCTCGGCACGGACCAGCGAGGCGGTGCAGGCACGCACCTCGCCGAGCACGCCGTGCCCGCGCGCCTCGCACGCGTGCAGCAGTGCCTGGACGACCGGCGGCGCACTCGTGCCCACGCCCTGCTGGGCCACCCGCGCCAGCTGGACGGCCTCCCGGCCGTGCCCGAGGTAGACGGCCTGGCGGCTCATCGTGACGAGGACGTAGGAGCCGTAGGGCCGGTCCCCGGCGGCCTGCGCGAGCCGCAGCGCCTGCACGAAGTAGCGCTGCGCGAGTCCGTGCGCGGCGATGTCGTACGACGTCCAGCCCGCGAGCCGGGTCAGGTCGGCGGCGGCCGCGAACAGGCGCCGGCCGGTCTGCTCGCCATAGGTGCCGCGCAGCATCGGCTCGCACTCGTGCTCCAGGTAGCGCACCAGCGCCTGCCGGGCGTGGCCGCCGCCGTACATGTCATCGAGGGAGCGGAACAGCTCGCCGACCGAGCGCAGGGCGGCGATGTCACCGCCGGTGACCTTCTGCCCGGGACCGCGCTCGGCCTGGACCCGCTGGCGGGACGGGGTTCCCCCCGGTTCGAGCGAGGCCGGGAACTTCGGGGAGGCGACGGGACGGCTCTGGGCCGGGATGCGGGCGATCGGCTCGCCGCGGGCGACCTTGTCGTCGGCGCGGCCGATCAGCCAGTCCCGGCTGGGCACGACGAGTCCGGCGGGGGTGAAGGCGATCTTGCGCAGTTCGGCGTGGCTGCCGGAGTCCTTGCGCCACAGGCCGCTGACGATGTCGACGGCCTCCTCGGGGGTCGCGGCGAACTCCAGGCCCGCGTACACGGGCGCGCAGGCGTCGAGGCCCAGGTCCTGGGCGCTGAGCCGGCGGCCCAGGCGCCGGGTGAAGACCTCGGCGATCAGGGCCGGGGTCGTGCCGCGCGGCTGCTGCCCGCGCAGCCAGCGAGTGACCGATGTCTTGTCGTATCTCAGATCAAGCCCGTGTTCGAGGCCGAGCTGGTCCACCCGGCGGGCGAGACCCGCGTTGGAGAATCCCGCTTCTGCGATGAGCGCGGCGAGCTGGCGGTTGGGAGTGCGCTGCGCGGGTCGTTCCGTCATCTGCGGTGTGGTCTCCTGCCTTTCGGGCCTCACGGGGCCATGTGCCCGGCGAGTGCCCGGATTGCCGGTGAGCAGCCATTTTGGCCTCTCGAACGGCGCGAATGTAGCGGAGAGTAAGCAGCCGATCGCACATCTCGGCGCCCATTCATCCGATCGTGTGAGGATTGCCCTACCGGGCTGACGCGGGCCGCGGGATCGCACTCGAACGGGCCGGTCGTACAGTGGCGTAGGCACACTTTGTGCCTTACGACGTTCTGGGCTCTTCCAGGGAGGCGCTTGCCGTGAGTGAGTTGCGGTTCGTCCGCATGGGATTCGGCGCGGAGGCCGTCGAGTACCAGCTGGCGTGGGACGAGCAGCGCCGGGTGCACGCGGCGCGGTTCGCGGACGAGATCTCCGACACGGTCCTGCTGCTCGAACACCCTCCGGTCTACACGGCGGGCCGGCGCACGGCGGACAACGAGCGGCCCCTGGACGGCACGCCGGTCATCGACGTGGACCGCGGCGGCAAGATCACCTGGCACGGCCCGGGCCAGCTGGTCGGCTACCCGATCCAGAAGCTGCCCCGTCCGGTGGACGTCGTGGCGCACGTACGACGGCTGGAGGACGCCCTGATCCGCACGTGCGCGGAGTTCGGCCTGGAGACCACCCGGGTCGAGGGCCGCAGCGGCGTATGGGTGCTGGGCGACCCGGTGGAGCGGCGCCCCGCGCTCGGAGGACTGGCCCTGGACTTCGACCCGCGGCTGACCGACGAGGAGTTCGACCCGCGGCTGAACGGCCCCGAGTACGCGCCCTCCAACGCCGGCCAGCGGCGCGAGGACCGCAAGATCGCGGCGATCGGGATCCGGGTCGCCAAGGGTGTGACCATGCATGGTTTCGCACTGAACGTGAACCCGGACAACAAGTGGTTCGACCGGATCATCCCGTGCGGGATCCGGGACGCGGGGGTCGCCTCGCTGGCCGCCGAACTCGGCCGCGACGTCACCATCGACGAGGTGCTGCCGGTCGTGGAGCGGCGTCTGCGGGACGTACTGGAGAACGCGGAGCTGAAGCCGCGGGAGATCGAGACCGCGACCGCCTGAGGATGGGAATCAGCCCGGAAGTCATGGGGTTGGCCTGACGACAGGGCTGAGTAAACACGGGCGTACCCTGGTGTACGCCGACGAATCGAAGCACAGGGAGCCGACGTGTCCGCAGTCTCACCGGACGGACGCAAGATGCTGCGCCTGGAGGTCCGGAACGCCCAGACCCCCATCGAGCGCAAGCCCGAGTGGATCAAGACGCGGGCGAAAATGGGTCCCGAGTACACGAAGATGCAGAGCCTCGTGAAGAGCGAGGGCCTGCACACGGTCTGCCAGGAAGCCGGCTGTCCCAACATCTACGAGTGCTGGGAGGACCGCGAGGCGACCTTCCTCATCGGTGGCGACCAGTGCACCCGGCGCTGCGACTTCTGCCAGATCGACACCGGCAGGCCCGAGGCGCTCGACCGTGACGAGCCGCGCCGCGTCGGTGAGTCCGTGGTCACCATGGACCTGAACTACGCCACCATCACCGGCGTCGCCCGCGACGACCTGGAGGACGGCGGCGCCTGGCTGTACGCCGAGACCGTGCGCCAGATCCACGCGCAGACGGCCGGCCGCGAGGGCGGGCACACCAAGGTCGAACTCCTCGCCCCCGACTTCAACGCGGTCCCCGAGCAGCTGGCCGAGGTCTTCTCCTCCCGCCCCGAGGTCTTCGCGCACAACGTCGAGACGGTGCCGCGGATCTTCAAGCGGATCCGCCCCGGCTTCCGCTACGAGCGCTCCCTGAAGGTCATCACCGAGGCCCGCGACTACGGCCTGGTCACCAAGTCCAACCTGATCCTCGGCATGGGCGAGACGCGCGAGGAGGTCAGCGAGGCACTGAAGCAGCTGCACGAGGCCGGCTGCGAGCTCGTGACCATCACGCAGTACCTGCGCCCGAGCGTGCGCCACCACCCCGTGGAGCGCTGGGTCAAGCCGCACGAGTTCGTGGAGCTGAAGGACGAGGCCGAGCAGATCGGCTTCTCCGGTGTGATGTCCGGCCCGCTGGTGCGGTCCTCCTACCGCGCCGGGCGGCTGTACCAGATGGCCGTCGAGCTGCGTCAATCAGCCGCTCCGCAGCGGGGCGGCGCGTACGTCGCCTCGCAGGCCGTCTGATGGCACGGAGTGCCACTCGGCGCATGTGAATCTGCGCACAAGCAACCGCCTGCAGACGGAGGCGGCCTGACGCGGTCCTGGACGTCCTCGCAGATGGGGGCCTCATCAGGGCCGCGTCAAGTTTTTCGGACGGCGCATCGGGGCTTCATTGGTGTTTGACCGGTCGGTCACGCCCTGGTAACACCAATCAGTGACCCTGGTTGTACACCCCGTGCACCACCCACCGAAGCCGCCATCCCGAGGGGGGACCTCCACCATGCAGGCCGCGCCGGTTCGCGCCACCGCAATCCCGTCGTTCACCACTGCACTGCGCGCCGTCGAGTCGCTGCTGATGAGCGGCGGCCAGCGCACCGCCCGCCGCAACGCCTGGACGTCCGTCCTGGAGGACCGCCGCCGCGCGAAGGACCGCGTGGAGGCCGAGCGCGTCCTGGAGCAGGCCCCCGCTCCCCGCCTCTGAGGGCGCTGCCGTCGAAGGCGCTTGTGCGGCCACGTAGACTTCGTGGCATGGCGAGGAAGGACACGGCAGCGGACGCTGCGAACCCCGGGCGACTCAAGCAGATCGCTCTGACCTACAAGATGACCCGCAAGGCCGACAAGAAGATCGGTCTTGTACTCGCGGCTGTCGGAATCGTCACCTTCGGTGTCTTCCTCGCGATCGGTTTCTTGATCGGTCACCCCATCTATCTCGGCATCCTGGGCCTGCTGCTCGCCTTCCTCGCGACGGCGATCGTGTTCGGGCGCCGGGCCGAGCGGGCCGCATTCGGTCAGATGGAGGGCCAGCCGGGCGCAGCAGCGGCCGTACTGGACAACATCGGCCGGGGCTGGTCGACGACCCCCGCGGTGGCGATGAACCGCAGCCAGGACGTGGTCCACCGGGCCGTCGGCAAGGCCGGCATCGTGCTGGTCGCCGAGGGCAACCCGAACCGGGTGAAGACCCTGCTGGCCGCCGAGAAGAGGAAGATGAACCGCATCGTCGCGGACGTGCCGGTGCACGACATCATCGTCGGCACGGGCGAGGGCCAGGTCGAGCTGAAGAAGGTGCGGACCACCATGCTGAAGCTGCCGCGCGTGCTCACCGGCCCCCAGGTGACCGCCACCAACGACCGGCTCAAGGCCATGGGCGACCTGATGAGCAACATGCCGTTGCCGAAGGGCCCCATGCCCAAGGGCATGAAGCTGCCGAAGGGCGGGCCGAAGGCCCGTTGATCACCCCGTACGAGAAAGGGGGCGCCCGGTTCACACCGGGCGCCCCCTTCGTCGTACGGCCGTCTTCTCGCCGTGCGGGCGCCTTCTCGCCGTGCGGGCGCCTTCTCGCCGTGCGGGCGCCTTCTCGCCGTGCGGGCGTCTTCGTCGTGGTGCCGTCAGATGCGGACTTCCACCGTCTGTGCGAGCCGGTCGTGCAGGCCGCGGCCGTCGCGGTCCCAGATCAGGGCCGGGATGGCGACGCACAGCAGGGCCGTGCGCAGGAGGGCGCGCAGCGGGTTGACCGTGCCGGTCTCCAGGGCGACCACGCGCAGGCCGAAGAGGCGCTTGCCCGGGGTGAAGCCGACCGTGCCGACGGTCAGGACGCCCAGCACGAAGAACAGCAGCAGCGCCCAGTTGCCGGTCGCCTGGCCGTAGCCGTCGGTGATGAGACCGTATGCGATCAAGACACAGAGGCCCCAGTCCACGGCGAGTGCCCCGAGCCGTCGCCCCGGGCGGGCGATGGAGCCCTGCCCCTCCTCCGGGAGGCCGAGCTGCTGACCCCTGTATCCGAAGTCGACACCGGCGTCCTCAGCGGCCGCGCGAGGGCCCGAGAGCCAGGATCCGATTGCTTGCCTCTTGTCCACGCGACCACGGTACTGCGCCCGTTCTGGGATGTGGACAGGAGGGGTGAGGAGCGGGATGTCCGGTTAACGTGTGCGAAACAAATGGGTCACGCCCGAGAAATCACCCGTCCCTAGGGTCGAGGTCAGCGTGTGCCACCGCACTGGCCGCACGAACGAACTACCACCCCGGCACGGACGGGCCGGGAGTAGGAGGAGCTGGATGTTCCAGAACGCTGACGAGGCCAAGAAGTTCATCGCGGACGAGGACGTCAAGTTCATTGACGTGCGGTTCTGCGACCTGCCGGGCGTGATGCAGCACTTCACGATCCCGGCCACGGCCTTCGACCCGGCCGAAGAGCTCGCGTTCGACGGCTCCTCGATCCGCGGCTTCCAGGCCATCCACGAGTCCGACATGGCGCTCCGCGCCGACCTGTCCACCGCGCGCGTCGACCCGTTCCGCCGCGACAAGACGGTCAACATCAACTTCTTCATCCACGACCCGATCACGGGCGAGCAGTACTCCCGTGACCCGCGGAACGTGGCGAAGAAGGCCGAGGCCTACCTCGCCTCCACCGGTATCGCCGACACCGCGTACTTCGGCCCCGAGGCCGAGTTCTACGTCTTCGACAGCGTGCGCTTCAAGACCGCCGAGAACGAGGCGTACTACCACATCGACTCCGAGGCGGGTGCCTGGAACACGGGCGCGCTGGAGGACAACCGCGGTTACAAGGTCCGCTACAAGGGCGGTTACTTCCCCGCCCCGCCGGTCGACCACTTCGCCGACCTGCGCGCGGAGATCTCCCTGGAGCTGGCCGCTTCCGGCCTCCAGGTCGAGCGCCAGCACCACGAGGTGGGCACCGCCGGCCAGGCCGAGATCAACTACAAGTTCAACACGCTGCTCGCCGCGGCCGACGACCTTCAGCTCTTCAAGTACATCGTGAAGAACGTCGCCTGGCGCAACGGCAAGACCGCGACCTTCATGCCGAAGCCGATCTTCGGTGACAACGGCTCGGGCATGCACGTCCACCAGTCGCTGTGGACCGGCGGCCAGCCGCTCTTCTACGACGAGGCCGGTTACGCGGGTCTGTCGGACACCGCCCGCTACTACATCGGCGGCATCCTCAAGCACGCCCCGTCGCTGCTCGCCTTCACCAACCCGACGGTGAACTCGTACCACCGTCTGGTGCCGGGCTTCGAGGCGCCGATCAACCTGGTGTACTCGCAGCGCAACCGCTCCGCCGCGATGCGTATCCCGATCACGGGCTCGAACCCGAAGGCCAAGCGCGTCGAGTTCCGCGCGCCCGACTCCTCCGGCAACCCGTACCTGGCGTTCTCGGCCCTGCTGCTGGCGGGCCTGGACGGCATCAAGAACAAGATCGAGCCGGCCGAGCCGATCGACAAGGACCTCTACGAGCTGGCTCCCGAGGAGCACGCGGGCGTCGCCCAGGTCCCGACCTCCCTCCCGGCCGTCCTCGACCGCCTCGAGGCCGACCACGAGTTCCTCCTCCAGGGCGACGTCTTCACGCCGGACCTGATCGAGACGTGGATCGACTACAAGCGCACGAACGAGATCGCCCCGCTGCAGCTGCGTCCGCACCCGCACGAGTTCGAGATGTACTTCGACGTGTGATCGGCGCCTGACCGAGGCAACCACGCCCGCGCCCCCGCCGTCGTACCGACGGCGGGGGCGCGGGCGTATGTTCTATTCTGCCGGTGACACGACACGGGGGTGGACGGGATGTCTGAGCGCGGACAGGACGATCACGAGCGGGAGTTCGACCTGAGGTGGGCGGACGACGCCGAGCACAAGGAGCCCTCGGCACGGGCCCGCATGCTCGCCGCCCGCTGGAAGGAGAACCCTCCCGAGCCACAGCCCTTCCGAGCCGACCCGGACCACGTCACCTCCCGCTCCCGCGGCCGCTCGTCGTGGGTGTCGACGACGGTGATCCTCGGCTGCGTGGCCGCGGTGATCGTCCTGCTGGGATACATCAACTTCCGAGCGCCGTACTAGCCACACGGATCCATAGGGACCCTTTGCCGCTCCCAGGGACCTTCGGGACCGCTTCATGGGGGCCGGTGGATGCACACTGGCAGTGGGACGAGTGCCTGACTGCGGGGTGATGCAAGATGCAGAGCCGCTTCCGGAGTGATCGGCGGTTGACCGCTCGTATGGGCGTCACGCTGTTTCTGCTCGGGTTGTTGTACGTGGGTTTCGTGGCCGCGCTGATCGTGCTGCTGAAGTCCTGGGTGCTCGTGGTGGTCGTGGCGGCCGGGCTGCTGGGTGCCCAGTACTGGTTCTCCGACCGGGTCGCGCTGTTCGCGATGCGCGGGCGGGTCGTGGAGCGGGAGGAGTATCCCGAGCTGCACGGGGTCGTCGACCGGCTGTGTGCCATCGCCGACATGCCGAAGCCCGTCGTCGCCGTTTCGGACATGGACATGCCGAACGCGTTCGCGACCGGGCGCAATGCCGATCACGCCGTGGTCTGCGTGACCACGGGACTGCTGCGGCGGCTGGCGCCGGACGAGCTGGAGGGTGTGCTGGCGCACGAGCTGTCGCACGTGGCGCACAAGGACGTCGCCGTGATCACGGTCGCCTCGTTCCTCGGGGTGATCGCGGGGCTGATCGTGCGGTTCGCCTTCTACAGCCAGCTGTTCGGAGGCGGGCGGCGGGACCAGAACACCGCCGTGATCTTCGCCGCTGTGCTCGGGGTGTCCGCGGCCGTGTACGCGATCAGCTTCCTGCTGATCCGGGCCCTGTCGCGGTACCGGGAGCTCGCCGCCGACCGGGCCGCGGCCCTGCTCACCGGGCGGCCGTCGGCCCTGGCGTCCGCGCTGACCAAGGTCTCCGGCGACATCGCCCGGATCCCGACGAAGGACCTGCGGACGGCGCAGGCCTTCAACGCCTTCTACTTCACCCCCGCGCTGGGCCGTGACCCCGGCATCGCGCAGCTCTTCTCCACCCACCCGAGCCTGGAGCAGCGGCTCGACCAGCTGGGGCGGATCTCCGGCGAGCTGGGCGAGGCGGCGACTCCCGAAGGGGCGTGAGATGGGGCTGCTCGACATCCTGCTCGGCCGTACGAAGCCGGTCGCGCCCGATCTCGACCGGCTGTTCGCGCTGCCGTCGGCGGCGGTGACGCTGGAGGCGGCGGCCGGGTTCCGGCCGACCGGCAGCGGGGCGGTGTGCTTCGCCACGGTCGAGGGCGCGGCCTTCGACCAGACGCACCGCGAGGTCCAGGCGCTGCTCGACGCGGACGCCGGGCGCGACGGCCGGCCGGTGCGGCTGACCAGGGACGACTACGGCTACTCGTGGCTGGTCTCGCAGCGCTCGCCCGACCAGCTCCCGGACCTGGTCAACGATCTGCACGCGGTGAACAGCGCGATGGAGGTCAACGGCTTCGGCCCGCAGCTGCTGTGCTCCCTGGTGGGATTCGAGGACGACAGGGACCGGAGGCTCGCCCTGGTCTATCTCTACAAGCGCGGCACCTTCTATCCGTTCGCGCCGCTTCCCGGTGCGGCCGAGCGACGTGACAACCCGCTGGAGCTGCGGGTGAAGGCCGCCCTCGCGGGCGACCTGCGGATCGAGCAGGACCTGAACCGCTGGTTCCCGGTGTGGGGTGCCCCCGGCCTCTGACCGGGGGCACCCTCAGCCTCGGGTCACCACCACAGGTGGTCTCACTTGCTCTTCTCGCGCTCCTGGCGACGGGACTCCAGGGGGCGCTCGCGGCGGTAGCGGCGCTCCCACTTGGCCTGCATGTCGCGACGGTCACGGTAGGAGCGGTAGTCCGCGGGCATGGCGCCTCCGGACGAGGATCCTCGGCCGGGCCCTCCCCCGGGCCTGCCGCTCGGCGCGGAGGGGCTGCGGCCGTACTGGAGGTAGAGGAAGAGCACGGCGACCGCGGCCAGCCAGTAGACGTGGTTTCCGAATCCTAGGATCACCAGGACGACAGTCCCGGACATGACGATGGTGCCCATCACGGGCCTCCGTGGGCGTGGGTCGGTACTGAGCGGTGCGTGCACATCTCCCCGACGGGGCGCTGGGGGACGGGCGACCGTCCGTCGGTGCGTAGAGAGTAGCCCCGAGTCCGCAGGGTGACGCCTTCCCTGCGGGAACCGGCGTGAACTGCTCCGTTACGCGTGTCCAGGGTAGGGAGCCGGTCACTGCGCGTGCATCTCCTTTTCCGCGGGCGGGAGTTCGGCCGGTGTCCGGTGTGAGTGAATGAGCCCATGACCGAGCTCTCCTCCTTCACCCACCCCCACGACGGCGAACTCCTCAGCGGGGTCCACGGCGGTGCTGCCGACGCCACCGCGGCCACCGCCGTGCTGCTGCACGGCGCGGGCATCGGCAGCAAGGAACGGCTGCTCCCGATGCTCGCCGAGTTCGTGTCCCGGGGCTGTCACGGACTCGCCTTCGACTTCTCGGGGCACGGCCAGAGCAGCGGCGAACCGAGGGAGTTGAGCCTGCGCCGGCGCTTCGAGCAGGCGGTCGCGGTCATCGACGCACGGGTGCCCGCGAACGGCCCGCTGGTCTTCGTCGGGTTCAGCATGAGCGGACAGACAGTGACCGATCTCGTGGGGCACTACGGGCAGCGCGTGACGGCGGTGGGCCTGTGCGCGCCCGCCGTGTACGCCGCGGAGGCGTGGGACGTGCCCTTCGGCGAGGGGGACGGGCGGTTCAGCGAGATCATCCGCAGGCCGGACGGCTGGCGCGGGGCGCCCGCCCTGGACGTGCTGCGGGCGTACGAGGGCCGGGCGGTGCTCGCGGTGCCGGAGATGGACGCGATCATCCCGCCGGAGGTGACGGAGGCGGTGCGGGACGCCCTCTCCGCCAAGGCGCGGTTCACGCGGTTCGACGTGCCCGGCGCCGAGCACATGCTGGGGATGTGGTTCGAGGAACACGCCGAGGACCGGCGGGAGTTCGTCACCGCCGTACTGGCCGGCACCGGCTGAACGCCGGTCAGGCGCCGGGTACGGCCCTCACCACGCCCGCCTCGACGGCCGTGCCCAGGGCCGTGTGGTCGTTGACGGTCTGGTCGGCGTAGGCCAGCGCGAAGTCGGCCACCGCGCGGTCGAAGGTGTCGGCGCCGCCGAGGTAGCCGGCGATGGCGATACGGTCGCCGGAGCGGGCGTGGGCCCGTGCGAGGGCGGTGCCGCACAGGCGGGCGTAGGTGCACAGGTCGGCCGGGCCCATCGAGGCCACGTCCGCCGAGCCCTTGGTGTCGCGCAGCTGACGCCAGTAGAACGCGCGCCCCTGCGGTCCCGACATCCAGCCCAGGAAGATGTCGCCTGCGGCCTGCAACAGCCGCTGCCCGGCGACGACACGGTGACCGGGGTGGACGTACGGCCCGCTCGGCAGGTGCTCCTCCAGTACGGACTGCCGGGCCTCCTTGATCTGGAGGAACAGGGGGTCGCCGGCGTCGCGTCCGGCGAGCAGCACGATGAAGCAGCGCAGGCCGACGCTGCCGACGCCGACGACCTTGCGGGCGGCGTCGACGAAGCGGTAGCGGTCCAGAAGCAGGCGGCGCTCCTCGGAGAGGGTCGATCGGTAGTCGCTGAAGGTCTTGCGCAGGGCGGCCATGTCGGAGGTGCCCGCGCGTTCGAGGAGCGGCGGGTCGTGGATGATGCGCCGGTGCCCGTCGACGGTCTCGGTCAGCCTGCCGAAGGCCCGCAGGCTGGTGCGGCGGCGTGCGCGGCCGAGGCTGGCCTCGACGCGGTGGTGCCGTAGGCCGGCGCGGAGCAGCGGCAGCAGCTGCTCGGCCTCGATGCGGGTGTACCAGACGTCGAGCTCGCCGCGCCTGGCCAGCCGGCGCATCGCGGTGCGGTACGCGGCGGCGGACTCGCGGGCCGCGCGGGCGACCGCGGGATCCGGGTTGCCGTTCTCGCGGGCGGCCACGGCGACCGAGGTGGCGAGCCGTTTGACGTCCCACTCGAACGGGCCGGGGAAGGTCTCGTCGAAGTCGCTCAGGTCGAAGAGCAGCGTGCGTTCCGGGGAGGCGTACAGGCCGAAGTTGAGCAGATGGGCGTCGCCGCACAGCTGCACGGTGAGGCCGGTGTGCGGGGCGGCGGCGAGGTCGCCGGCCATCACGGCGGCGGCGCCGCGCAGGAAGGCGAACGGGGACGCCGTCATCCGCCCGTACCGGATCGGCAGCAGCTCCGGCAGCCGGTCGCGGCCCTGGCGCTCCAGCACGGCGACGGGGTCGGGGCGGTCGACGGACGGTATCCAGGCGGCGTGCGCGGAGCGCGGGGCGCGCTTGCGGGCGGCCTTTCCGCGCAAAAACCGGTCGGCGGGCGTGGTCGGGCTGGTCATGGGACGAGGGCCCCGGGTCCGACCGAGGTGCGCCGTGGCTGTCGCCCGCCGAACCTGCCCATCGCACCTCCCACTGCCCCGCCGCCCGTTGGGGAGGTCCGCCACCTCCTGATCGCAGTGAAAGCGGCGCGACGGGCCCGCGCACGTCGGGGAGGTGTTTCGGGTGACGGCGGAGGGTGAGCGAGGGCGTGCGGAGGAGCGGGTACGGGGCGTTGTTTCAAGTGACGGAAGGTGAGCGAGGGCGTGCGGAGGAGCGGGTACGGGGCGTTGTCTCAGGTGACGGCGGAGGATGAGCGAGGGCGTGCGGAGGAGCGGGTACGGGGCGTTGTCAGTGGCGTCCGCGAGGATGCGGGCAGTGGTGTGCGGGCCGGGGGCGTGACCGTTCAGCGCCGCGGCGGAGCGAGGGTGTGACGGGTGGAGGCCGGGATGGGTGACGGGGTGCGGTACATCGGCGCGGCGGAGCGGCGGGCCCGGCTGGGGCTGCGGCACCGGCTGACCGGCGTCACGCGGGCGGAGGACCCGGCCGGGGTCGCCGACTCGCTGGTCGCGCTGCACGGCTCCGATCCGGCGACCGTGTACCTGGCCGTCGGCGCGCGGCTGGCCGACGCCGCGAAGACCGTCGTCGCGACCGAGCGTGCGCTGTACGAGGACCGGGAGCTGGTCCGGATGCACGGCATGCGGCACACCGTGTTCGTCTTCCCCACGGAGCTGACCGCCGTGGTGCACGCCTCCACGGGCCTCACGGTCGCCGCGAGGGAGCGTGCCTCGCTGGTCAAGGACATGGCGAGGGCCGGGGCTCCGGACGCGGCCTGGCTGGCGGAGGTCGAGCAGTCGGCGCTCGCCGCGCTCGCCCGGCGCGGACAGGCCACGGCGGCCGAACTCGCCCAGGACGAGCCGCGGTTGGGGGAGCGGTTCGTGTACGCGGCCGGGAAGAGCTACGAGGGCGTGCACACCGTCTCGGCACGGCTGCTCAGGGTGCTCGGCGTCGAGGGGAAGGTCGTGCGCGGCCGGCCGCTGGGCTCCTGGACCTCCTCCCGGTTCCGGTGGGCCGTCGCACCCGACCATCCCGAGCTGGACGCGGCCGCCGCCCAGGCGGAGCTCCTGCGGCGCTGGCTCACCGTGTGCGGGCCGGCGACGGAGGCCGACCTGAAGTGGTGGACCGGGTGGAAGGTCACGGAGGTCCGCCGGGCGCTCACGGCGATCGCGGCCGAGGCCGTCTCCGTGGACGAGGGGACGGGGTACGTCGTCGCGGGCGACGCCGGTCCGGTGGACGGCCCCGCCGAGCCGTGGGCGGCGCTGCTGCCCGGGCTCGACCCCACGGCGATGGGCTGGCAGCAGCGGGACTGGTACCTGGCGCCGGAGCTGCGGCCGTCGCTGTTCGACAGGAGCGGCAACGTCGGCCCGACGGTGTGGTGGAACGGCCGTGTCGTGGGCGGCTGGGCCCGGCGCGGGGACGGCGAGATCGTCTGGCGGCTGCCGGCGGACCTCGGGAGCCAGGAGCGGCAGGCGGCCGAGACGGCGGTCGCGGCGGAGGCCGAGCGACTGCGGGGGTGGGTGGGGGCGGCCCGGGTGACGCCCCGGTTCCGGACTCCGATGGAGAAGGAGCTCTCGGCCTGACAGCCCCCTCAAAGGGCCGGTCCGCCTCGCCCCCGCCGACACGCGAACACCGGGCGCGCCCCAGGACTCGGCGCACCCGGCGTCCGGGCCTACCTGGAGTACCTCATCAGCGCCCTGACCATGTGGCAGGTCGTGTCCGACGGCGGGTGGACGCCGATGGTCTCCGCGGCGGTCCTGATCGTGTCGTTGCGCGCCTGGTTCGGCATGTAGACGCCCGAGTCGAGCAGCGCTATCGCCAGGCGCATGGCCTTGAGACGGCGGTTGTGGGTGACGTACCACTCGCGCGGACGTCCCGGCGGCAGCGGTCGCTTCTCCACCGGCGCGTACGGCAGGTCGAGCAGCACCGGGTGCTTGGCGGTGGACTGGGTGGGCAACGGCTTGCGGGTCGGCTTCGGCTTCAGTGCGGCAGCGGGCACAGGCATCCTCCTGTCGCGGTCGAGCGCCGTCCGGGTTCCCCGGCGACACTCTCGAACACTGCTTACAGTCTAGTGCCCGCCACTGACAATCGACGAACCCGATGCGGCCAGGAAATCCCCAGGTCAGCAACTAAACTGTCGCCGTGTCACACCGGATCCGGGGGGTGCGCGAGAGGCGCCGGAGAATTCGAACAAAGCCCTTCCGCGGACGCACGCCGAAGCGTGATCGGCGTCCGGTCCGACGAAGGACCCGCAGGGAGTGCGGGCCACCGTGGGCCGTATGGAGATCTGGATCAATCCGGCCTGTTCCAAGTGCCGCAGCGCCCTCACCCTGCTCGACGCCGAGGGGGCCGACTACACGGTCCGGCGCTACCTGGAGGACGTCCCGGGCCAGGACGAGATCCGCCGGGTGCTGGACCGGCTGGGACTCGAACCGTGGGACATCACCCGCACCCAGGAGGCCGTCACCAAGGAGCTCGGGGTCAAGGACTGGGCCCGGGACGAGTCTGCGCGGGACCGCTGGGTGAAGGCGCTCGCCGAGCACCCGAAGCTGATCCAGCGGCCGATCATCACCGCGGACGACGGCACGGCCGTAGTCGGACGCACGGATGAAGCCGTCCAGGACGCCGTGTCCCGCAAGAACTGAGGCTCCGTCAGATCCGGTGTGACGCACGTTACTTCAGAGACTCTCGTAACCGCTGAGTAACTCCGTTCGGTATCTCGTACATAGCGGCGTACGCTCCCCTACCGCTCAGGAGGCGCGCATGTCGCGCAGGAGAACTCTCGGTACGAAGAAGAAGATCGCTCTGCTGGTCAGTGCGGCGACGGTGGCGGGTGGCGGCGCCTTCGTCATGGCGAGCACCTCGAACGCCTCACAGGCGCCGACCGTCAAGTCGGCCGCGGACTCGACCGTGTGCCAGGGGCTCGCCACCGCCCTCGGCAACAACCAGAAGTTCATCGACGGGCAGAAGGCCGACCCCGACGCCCAGTCCGCGGCCCGGATCGCCAACCGCGAGGCGGTCATCGCGCAGATCAAGGTCCAGCAGGAAGCGTCCGGTTGCGTTGCCGGGGAGTCGGCTCAGGACTCCCAGGCCGCGCAGCCGAGCGCTCCCGCGGACGACGCCGGGAACGCGGGTGCCGGGAACACCGGAAACGCGGGTGCCGGAGACGCCGGGGGCGACCAGAACGCGGGCAACGCCGGCGGTGATGCCGCGGCCGGGCAGCAGGTCTGCAACGGTTCCACCGTCACGCTCTCCGGCGAGGGCGGGGCTCCGGCCGCGTCCAGCAACCAGTTCCCGGCCGGTACCAAGCTGAAGGTCACCAACCTGGACAACAACAAGTCCACGACGGTGGAGGTCACCTCGGTCTCCGGTAGCTGTGTGCTGCTGAACAACGCGGCCTTCGAGCAGGTGCGCGAGCCCGGCAAGTTCCTCATCCGCCGTGCGGTGATCGAGAAGGTGGGGTGACGCCCGAAGAGGCGACTTCGTACGTGTCATGGGCCCTGCCACTCGCGGCCACGAGTGGCAGGGCCCGCGTACCTGTGCCGGCGTATGTGTACACGCCACGCACGCCACGCGAACCACGTCACACGAACACCAGGTAACACGGGGTTCACATGGGAGCAATGACCGGGAAATCGCCTGTTGACAGGCTCGCGGGCATCAGCGCGGCGCCCCAGTGCCGCAGCGCCGCCAGCACCCGCAAGTGCGCCTAGACCCACCCCGAAGGATGTGGCCCGTGACCTTCAAGGCTGAGTACATCTGGATCGACGGCACCGAGCCGACGGCCAAGCTCCGCTCCAAGACCAAGATCATCGCGGGTGCGCCCGCCGGTCTGGACGCGCTGCCGATCTGGGGCTTCGACGGGTCCTCCACGAACCAGGCCGAGGGCCACTCCTCGGACCGTGTCCTGAAGCCGGTCTTCACCTGCCCCGACCCGATCCGCGGCGGCGACGACGTCCTCGTCATGTGCGAGGTCCTCAACATCGACATGACGCCGCACGAGTCCAACACCCGTGCCGCGCTGGTCGAGGTCGCCGAGAAGTTCGCCGCCCAGGAGCCGATCTTCGGCATCGAGCAGGAGTACACCTTCTTCCAGGACGGCTACCCGCTCGGTTTCCCGAAGGGCGGCTTCCCGGCCCCGCAGGGCGGCTACTACTGCGGTGTCGGCGCCGACGAGATCTTCGGCCGTGAGGTCGTCGAGGCCCACCTGGACAACTGTCTGGCCGCCGGTCTCGCCATCTCCGGCATCAACGCCGAGGTCATGCCCGGTCAGTGGGAGTTCCAGGTCGGCCCGGTCTCCCCGCTGGAGGTCTCCGACCACATGTGGGTCGCCCGCTGGCTGCTCTACCGCACCGCCGAGGACTTCGGCATCTCCGCGACGCTGGACCCGAAGCCGGTGAAGGGCGACTGGAACGGCGCCGGCGCGCACACCAACTTCTCCACCAAGGCGATGCGTGAGGGCTACGACGCCATCATCACCGCCTGTGAGTCGCTCGGCGAGGGCTCCAAGCCGCTCGACCACGTCAAGAACTACGGCGCCGGCATCGACGACCGTCTGACGGGCCTGCACGAGACCGCCCCGTGGAACGAGTACTCCTACGGCGTCTCCAACCGCGGTGCCTCGGTCCGTATCCCGTGGCAGGTCGAGAAGGACGGCAAGGGCTACATCGAGGACCGCCGCCCGAACGCCAACGTCGACCCGTACGTCGTGACGCGGCTGCTCGTCGACACCTGCTGCTCCG
The DNA here is from genome assembly GCF_057710365.1 of Streptomyces sp. bgisy027. NCBI lineage: Bacteria > Bacillati > Actinomycetota > Actinomycetes > Kitasatosporales > Streptomycetaceae > Streptomyces > Streptomyces sp. bgisy027. The sequence goes on along the minus strand of NZ_JBYIVZ010000026.1, from coordinate 78,051 downwards.
CGCTGGAGAAGGCCGGCCAGGTCTGATCCCGGCAGGGCCTCGCAAGCTCCGTGAAGGGGCGTCCACCGACGGGTGGGCGCCCCTTCGCCGTACGTCGGCCCCGTTGTCAGTGACGGATGCCATCGTGGGGGCATGCAGAACGACGAGGCTCTGGCCGTCAAGGTGCAGACGGAGCACGGCGAGACGTACGTCCGGCCGTCCGAGGAGCAGCTGCGCGACCTGGTGCACCGGCTCGGCGGGCGCGGGGACCACTGGCTGGTGATCCAGCGGATACCGGACGTGCCGGACGTCTTCGCCCAGGTGTGGCACGAGCGGGGCTCGGACTACCGGCTGGAACACCGCGAGAGCCGCGAGCGCTTCGTCGCCGCGGCCGTCCCGGACGCCACGGCGGTGACCGAGGCGCTGCTGGGGTGGGCCCGGCAGCGGGGCGGCTGGGACGGCGGGTTCGCCTGGTCGCCGGTCGAGGCGGATCCGCCGCAGGAGGTGCCCGCGCTTGCGCCCACCGTGCGCGCGGAGGTGGAGGACCGGGTGCGTGCGCTGCTGCGGTGCGGGTACGACGACCGGGCGGCGCTCGCCGAGGCCGCCGAGGAGTATCTGGTCGACGGCGACAGCCGGCCCGTATCCGAGGCGCAGGCCCGGGAGTTGGTCGACCGGCTGTGGCTGGAGAGGCTCGACGAGCAGGCGGCCTGGGAGGGCATGACCGACCCGGAGCGGCTCACCGCGGCCTTCCGGGCGCTGGAGGCGAGCGGCATCACGGCCCGCGAGAACTTCACCTGCTGCCGGGGCTGCGGGACGGCGGAGATCGGCGCGGAGCGACAGGACGCGCGCGGGTTCGTGTTCTTCCACGGGCAGGTCGTCGAGCACGCCGCCGAGGGGCACGGGCTCGCCCTGTACTACGGCGGGTTCGACGGCTCCGAGGAGACCACCGCCGGCATCGGGCAGGAGGTCGTCGCGGCACTGGACGCCGCCGGGCTGTCCACGCGGTGGGACGGGTCGCCGGGCACATCGATCAGCGTCACACCGCTGGACTGGCGCAGACGGCTGGAGGGGTGAGGTACACGACACCCGGATCGGCGTCGCGGAAGCGTCCGGCCAGTGGGAGAAGGGTCCTTCCCCTGGACGCCTTCTGCTTCAATGGGGGCATGGTCGGCATCCAGAAGCACTCCGCGACAGGTCGCCATGACCTGGAGCCCTTCTGGCCTTCCCGTCAGCACCACGACTTCGACCGGGTGTGTTGCCTCGCGATGAACGCGCGGGCCCTCTAAAGCCGTAGCCCGGCCTTCGGCCAGCGCGAACGACATTCCTCCCCACGACGGACCTCTCGCGCGAAAGAGCTGACCTCTCATGGCGACCACTCGTTCCCTGTCCACCGCCCCGTTCGACGCCGCCTCCGCCCCGGACGCGCCACGGCATCATCTGCGTGCCGTGGACGGGGACGAGGTGATCGACGTGGCGGACCTTCTGCCGCCGGGGGCCACCTGGCTGCCCGCTCCCCAGCACTCGCTGCCCACGCTGCCGGGGCAGCCGCCGATGATCGGCTACCTGGTGCTCGTCCCGGCCGACCGGCGGCCGCCGGTCCCGGCCGCCGTCGACACCGAGGCCGAGCCGCTCGTCCGGATCGACTCCGTGCGGCGCACCGCCGCCGTCGACGGGCGTGAACTCGACCTCACCTACCTGGAGTTCGAGCTGCTCGCCCACCTGGTGGCCAGCCCTCACCGGGTGCACAGCCGCGACCAGCTGGTCACCACGGTGTGGGGCTACGGGCATGGGGGAGACGGCCGTACGGTCGACGTCCACATCGCCCGGCTGCGCCGCAAGCTGGGCGCCGAGCACCGCGACACCATCCGGACGGTGCGCCGGGTGGGGTACAAGTACGCCCCGCCGACCGGGCGCTGAACCCCCCGCCGGGGCCGTCAGGGCTTCTGCTGTCGGCAGAGTGCTGTTCCGTCCCGCGTGCCCACGGTGCAGAGTCGGCCGTATGAGACTTCTGGTGCTGGGTGGTACGAGGTTCGCGGGACGGGCAGTGGTGGAGGCGGCCCTCGGGCGAGGATGGGAGGTCACCGTCTTCCATCGGGGGCAGCAGGAGCCCCCGGCCGGGGTGCGGTCGCTGCACGGTGACCGCACCGCGCCGGACGGGCTCGCCGCGCTCGCGGAGGGTGAGTGGGACGCCGTCGTCGACACCTGGTCGGCGGCGCCGCGTGCCGTACGGGACTCGGCGCGGCTGCTGCGGGGCCGCGCCGGGCGGTATGTGTACGTGTCGAGCTGCTCGGTGTACGAGTGGGCCCCGCCGGCCGGGTACGGCGAGGACGCCACGGTGGTCGAGGGCGCCGAGGCCGGCGCGGAGCAGACCGACTACGCCCGGGACAAGCGGGGCGGGGAGCTGGCCGCCGTCGAGGAGTTCGGGGCGGACCACTGCGTGCTCGTACGGTCGGGGCTGATTCTCGGGCCGTACGAGAACGTCGGACGGCTGCCGTGGTGGCTGGGGCGGATCGGGCGCGGAGGGCCGGTGCTGGCGCCGGGGCCGCGGGAGTTGCCCCTCCAGTACATCGACGTCCGCGACCTGGCGGAGTGGATCCTCGGCGCCGTGGAGCGGGAGCTGAGCGGGCCGTACAACCTCATGAGCCCGCAGGGCCACGCCACCATGGGCGAGTTGCTCGACGCCTGCGTGGCCGCCGTCGGCGGGAGTGCCGAACTGCGCTGGACCGACCCGGACGTGATCCTGGACGCGGGCATCGAGCCCTGGACTCAGCTGCCGGTGTGGGTGCCGCCGGGCAGCGACCTGCACGACGCCCTGCACGGTGCCGATGTGTCCCGGGCCGTCACGACGGGGCTGCGCTGCCGTCCCGTCACCGAGACCGTCGCCGACACCTGGCGCTGGCTCCAGGACATCGGGGGGACCGCGCCCATGCGGCCCGACCGGACGGAGAAGGGACTCGATCCGGAGGTGGAGGCGAAGGTGCTCGCGGCGTCGGCGGAGGGTGTACCTGGCACCACCCCCTGAGCCGGGGGCCCGGCCCAGTGACCACCGCTGCCGGCTCGGCGAGACTGAGCGGCATGACCAACGACACGAAGAGCGGCCCCGGTGCGGGTTCGAGGGCGCGGGGCATGGGGGTCGCCGCGGTGCGCGGGCTGGCGCTGGCGCTGGTGTCCCTGCCGGGATCCGTCCTCTGTCTCGTCCTCTCCCTCGTCTCCGTCGCGCTGATACCGATCGGCGTCGGCATCGTCACGACGCCGTGGGCGCTGACGGGGGTACGGGCGTTCGCCGACTGGCGGCGGATCCTCGCGGCCGAGTGGGGCGGAGTGCGGATCCCGCCCGCGTACCGGCCGCTGCCGAAGGACGCCAATCCGTGGACCCGCACCTTCGGGATGCTGGGCGACCCGGCGACCTGGCGGGACCTGCTGTGGCTGCCGGTCGACATGACGGCGGGGTTCTTCACCGCGCTGCTGCCGGCCGTGCTGCTGTTCTACCCGCTGGAGGGGTTCGTGATCGCGGCGGGCCTGTGGCGGGTCTTCACGGACGCGGGCGGCACGTACTGGTACGGCTTCGTGCCGGTCACCGACCAGACGTCCGCGTTCGGCGCCGCCGCCCTGGGCGTCGGCCTGCTCCTCCTGGCGCACTTCTACACCCCGAGCCTGCTCCGGGCCCACTTCCGGCTCACCCGGGTGGTCCTCGGTACCGATCAGGGCGAACTGGCGGAGCGGGTGCGGGTACTGACGGAGACGCGGCGGGACGCGGTCGACACCTCGGCCGCCGAACTTCGCCGTATCGAGCGGGATCTGCACGACGGGGCGCAGGCGCGGCTGGTGGCGATGGGCATGGACCTCGGGACGATCGAGACGCTGCTCGACAAGGACCCGGAGAAAGCCAGGCAGCTCGTCGCGCAGGCCCGCAGGTCGTCCGCCGACGCGCTCTCGGAGCTGCGCGACCTGGTGCGCGGCATCCACCCTCCCGTCCTCGCCGAACGCGGACTGGGCGACGCCGTGCGGGCGTTGGCGCTGCGGCTGCCGGTGACGACCGAGGTGAACGTGGAGGTGCCCGGGCGGGCGGAGGCGCCCGTGGAGTCGGCGGCGTACTTCGCGATCAGCGAGGTGCTCACCAACGCGGTCAAGCACGGGGGCGCCGACCGGATCTGGATCGACCTGCACCACTCGGACGACATGCTGCGGATCAGCGTCACCGACAACGGCAAGGGCGGCGCCGTGATCGGGGCCGGCTCGGGCCTGGCCGGGGTCGAGCGGCGACTGGGTACATTCGACGGCGTCCTGGCCGTCAGCTCGCCCGCGGGCGGCCCCACCATGGTCACCATGGAGATTCCTTGCGCGTTGTCCTAGCCGAAGACCTGTTCCTGCTGCGCGACGGGCTCGTCCGGCTCCTTCAGGCCTACGACTTCGAGATCGCGGCGGCCGTCGAGACCGGGCCCGAGCTGTCCCGGGCGCTGGCCGAACTGGAGCCGGACGTCGCCGTCGTCGACGTACGCCTGCCGCCGACCCACACCGACGAGGGCCTCCAGTGCGCGCTTCAGGCCCGCCGCAGGAAGCCTGGGCTGCCGGTGCTGGTGCTGTCGCAGCACGTGGAGCAGCTCTACGCGCGGGAGTTGCTCGCCGACGGCAGCGGCGGGGTGGGGTATCTGCTGAAGGACCGGGTGTTCGACGCGGACCAGTTCGTCGACGCCGTACGGCGGGTCGCGGCGGGCGGCACCGCGATGGACCCGCAGGTGATCCAGCAGCTGCTGAGCCGGCGCGCGGCCGACGACCAGCCGCTGGCGAGGCTCACGCCCCGCGAGACGGAGGTGCTGGAGCTGATGGCGCAGGGGCGGTCCAACGCGGCGATCGCCGAGCGGCTGGTCGTCACGGAACGGGCCATCGCCAAGCACACCGCCAACATCTTCGCCAAACTGGGCCTGGAGGTGTCGGACGACGACAACCGCCGCGTGCTGGCGGTTCTCGCGTATCTCGACCATGGCCGGTAAAACCGGACCCGCTTATTCACCCGCCGTACGGGATCAACAACTCGCGGTATTTCAGGGGTTGTTGGGGACACAGTGTTCTCACGAATCTCTCAACAATTTCCGTGACGGCTGAACACCCCTGGGACCCCCTGCGTATGAAAGGGAGCCGCTTCACTCCTGTCGGGCGCCTCGATGCCCCGAAAAAGGAAGTCAGAGGAGTTCCATGGGACGCAACATTCGAAAACGCCGTACGCCGCTGGCCACCAAGGCCATAGCCGCATCGGCGGCCCTAGCGCTCGGTGGGGGCGGGCTTGTCTGGGCCAACTTCTATGCTTCGGCACACGAGGACAACTCCGGGTGGAACCGGACGAAGTCCACGAACGCTCGCGTCGCGACGATCAACTGCCCTGATGTCGGCCAGAAGCTGACGAAGGTGCCGCGGAGCGCGCGCAGGGGCGTCGCCAAGGAGCTGGCGCTGCTCGACAAGCAGATCACGGAGGCCTACACGCGTCTCGCCGAGACGCGGCAGGCCCAGGCGGGGGACGCCAACTACGTCGACAACGCCATCCTCGGCCCGCTGAAGTCCAAGCGTGTGGCCACCCTCGACCGGATCGGTATCAACATCAACCGGGCCGGCGGCCAGCGCCCGCGGGGACTCGACCGGTTCGCCCAGTGCCAGGGTGTCCCGGCCGAACAGCCGGAGACGAACGACGGCGACGGTGACGGCCAGAACAACGACGGCCAGGACCAGAACAATGACGGCCAGGACCAGAACAACGACGGTCAGGACCAGGGCCAGGACAACGGCCAGGACAACGGTCTCGACCCCGTACCCGAGGGCAACGGAGGCCAGGCCGGCAACGGTCCGGTGGCTGCCGACTTCGTCAACATCGAGGACGTCCAGCCCAACTCCCGCAACCTCCCGAACGGTCTGGCCGCGAACGGGGACAGCGGTTCGACCGGCTCGTTCACCGCGAAGTGCGGCACGAACGAGAACAACCTGTTCAACACCGACAACCTGATCGTCGCCCCCGGTGTCGGCAACGGCGCGCACCACACGCACGACTACGTCGGCAACCAGGACAACAACGCCTTCTCCAGCGACGAGGACCTCGCGAACGCGGACACCACCTGCCAGAACCAGGCGGACAAGTCCACCTACTACTGGCCGGTGCTCAGGCTTCAGGACGGCTCGAACGAGTTCGACGCCGAGCAGGCCGGCGGTGGGGCCGAGGGCAACGTCGGCACGATCCTGGAGGCCAGCGAGGCGGACATGAGGTTCGTCGGCAACAAGCAGGGCGACGTCGTCGCGATGCCGAAGTTCCTGCGCATCATCACCGGTGACGCCAAGGCCTTCACCAACGGTCTCGCCAACGCCAACACCTCGTTCAGCTGCACCGGCTTCGAGGACCGGCAGGTGACGGACAAGTACGTGATCTGCCCCGAGGGCAGCTCCGTGGTGCGGACGTCCAACTTCCAGAGCTGTTGGGACGGCCAGAACATCGACAGCGCCAACCACCGCACGCACGTCTCCTTCGTGCAGGCGGACGGCAGCTGCGGCAACGGCTTCCAGGCCATCCCCCAGCTCCAGGTCCGCCTGGTCTACGACGTGCAGGCCCCGACCGTCGAGAACGGTCAGGTGCAGAACCCGTACGCCGTGGACGGTTTCCCGGAGCAGTTGCACAAACCGATCACCGACCACAACGACTTCATCAACGTCATGGACGAGGACCTGATGAACCAGGTGGTCCAGTGCATCAACTCCGGCCAGGACTGCCAGTAGCACCTCGCTGAAAAGCCGGCGGTGGGAGATTCCCACCGCCGGCTTTCGCATGCCGGTCCGGTATGTGCGGTCGGCCTTCGCGGCTCACGGAACGGCTCGTGAGCCGCTCCTCTAATGACCGGAGTGGTCGGTCCCGATCTCGATGTCCCCGCCCAGCTTGTCGCGCAGCGACGTCACCACGTCCTCGTCGCCGACGGCGACCCATTTGCGGCCGACGAGGTAGTAACCGCCGTAGTCCTTGGCCGTGTTGATCCACTCTCGCTGGCCGCGGTCGGTGGCGAAGGTGGCGAGGATGTACTTCTCCTTGCCGCTCTTGCAGATGGCCTGGCGGATCTCGTCGGCGTCGGTCTGCATGTTCGGGTCGCACTTGGCCGTAGATGCCAGATGCTCCAGACTGCCGGTCGCCGTCTCGGGCATGTCGGCCGCCTTGTCGCCGCCGGCGCCACAGCCGGCCAGCGCGAGCACTGCCACCGCGCCGGTCAGGGCGAGCATCGGTCGGGTCAATGTCATCTGTTCCTCCGGTCCATGCCGCACGGAGCCCTGGCAGGGGCCCTTGTCTCCCATACGGCTGTGGCGGGCGATGCGCTCAAACAGCAGGCTCTCATGGGCACGGGTGTGCGAGTGTGGGCCGGGTGAACCAGGACTGGGAAGACCGCGTGGCCGCCGCATGGGCGTCCTTCGACACCTACGCCGAGGCGGAGGCGGCCGACTTCCGCGCCGTCGTCGACGCCCTCGTCGCCGAACTGCCCGACCGCAGCCCGCTCGGGCCGTTCGAGCAGGCCTGCGCGTGGGACTCGACAGGCCGCCCGGACAAGGCGGTGCCGCTGTACCGGGAGGCCCTGAAGCTCGGGCTGAGCGGCTACAAGGGGCGGCGGGCCAAGATCCAGCTGTCCAGCTCGCTGCGGAACATCGGCAAGGCCGAGGAGGGGGTCGCGCTGCTGACGCCGGAGCTGGACGCGGCCCCGGACGAACTGGACGACGCGGTGCGGGCGACGCTGGCGCTGTGTCTGTCGAGTCTCGGGCGGGACCGGGAGGGGCTGTCGCTGGTGCTGGGTGCGCTTGCCGCGCATTTGCCCCGATATCAGCGCTCCATGGCGCATTACGCTCGGGCGCTGGTGGCCACGCCGTAGGAATGGCCGGGATTGCTTCTTCGGCGTCTGCGGGTGCTTGCGGCTGCTCGCGCAGTTCCCCGCACCCCTTGGCGGCGCTGCCGCACCGTGGTCTGTGCGCCTCGGGATGTGCCGCGGCAGGCCGTCGGGCGTCTGCGGGACCGTCGCGGTCGATCGCGCAGCTCCCCGCGCCCCTGACCGGCTCCGCCGGAACCGCGGGTGGTGACTTACCGTCCATTCGCTCGTTCTGCTGAACGTGCAGTCACAGGATGTCGCCCCGCGCCCCGCACCCGAGTCCGTCGATCCGGTCGTCGACCTCGAACGGGCCGAGGCCGCGCTCGTCGAGCACTACCCGCGGCTGGTCCGGCTCGCCTACCTGGTGCTGCCGCCGAGCCTCGGGCGCAACCGGCGCGTGGTGACCGCGCACTCCCTCACCCAGCGCGCGCTGCCCCGCGGCCGGACGGCGGCGACTCCCGTGATCCCGGCGCAGTCGACCGGCCGCGACAGCGACCCCGGGTACGCCTTCCTGCGGCTGCGCGTGCTGCGCACGGCGCTGGAGGCGGGCTGGACGCTCAAGCGCGCGGCCTGGCCCAAGCGCTCCCAACTGCCGCCCCTGCTGCCCCAGGTCTGGGGTCTGCGCCTCTTCCCCCGGTCGGGCGGCGCCGACGAACTCGCCCTGGACCAGCGGCTGTCGGCGCTGTCCGGCCCGGCACGGGCGGCGTACGTCCTGCGCGGCCTGGAGAAGCTCCCGGACGGTGACGTACGCGAGGTGCTGACCGCGGCCGGCGTCGGGGACGCGGACGACGCGCTGGAGGAGGCCGACGCCGTACCGGCGCAGTACGCGCTGCTCGACTCCCCCGAGTTCGACCCCTGCTCGCTCCAGGCCCGGCCCACCGATCTGATGCGGCGCAGGCAGCATCTGCGGGCCGCGCTCGCCGCCGGGGCCGCCCTGCTCGTGTGCGGGGCGCTGCTCGGGCTGCCCGGCGAGGGCTGGGCCCCCGACGGTCCCGCCGCGCCCTCGTACGCGCAGAACCCGGCGGCCGAGGCCGCTCTCGACCCGGCCCAGCTGACCAAGGTCCCGGCGCTGGCCTGGCAGTCCGCCACCCGCACCGACTTCTCCGTGTGGCCGGCGCGCGGCGACCTCACCGGCGACTCGGCCCTGCTGCGCCGCGCCCTCGCCGTGTGGGCCCGCCCCGGCGCGACGGTCACCGTCTCGGCCACCCCCGGCACCCCGGCGGGCGGCCCGCCCGGCGCACCGCAGCTGCTGTACGCGGGGACGGTCGACACCGCGCGCGTGGTGATCCTCTACGACGGTCTGCGCATCGCCCGCTATGCCGAGCCGACGGACGGCACGGCCGGCGCCGCCCTGGACTTCTCCCGGGTCGACGGCGCGGGCCGGGCGGAGGCGAGCGCGGTGGTGCTGAGCCGGGCCGACGGCAATGTCCGCTATCTGCTGGCGCCCTGGGTGAAGGAGGCGGCGGAGCGGGACCTGCTGAAGCCGGGTGCCGGGGCGATGGATCTCGGGGTGCGGGACGGCATCACCTCGCCGCTGTCCAGCCCGATCCGCCAGCAGACCGGGGCGTGCTCGTCGTGGAACGTCCTTCAGGTGACCGACAGCTCGGGCACACGGCTGCTGACCGACCTCGCCGAACTGGTGCCGGCCCGGCTCACCACGGGCCGTCCCGGGGCGGCCGAGGACGTGACCGGGGCGAAGGCGCTGCACACGTGGGCGCCGTACTCCTGCTGGCTCGGCGCGATGCGCTCGGCGGGCGTGCGCTCGGTGAACGCCTGGTCGTTCGCCGCGCAGCCGCTGCCCGACGGCACCGGTGCGGCGGACTGGGTGTGCACCCGCGCCGAGACCTGGCGGGGCGGCGGTGAGCGGGTGCTGGCGCAGTTCCGCACGCCGGGCTCGAAGCTCGGGGCGGTGGCGGCGAAGGCGCAGAACGTTCCGGCGTGCGGAGCGCGTGACCCGCATGTGCTGGCCGGGGTGCTGTGGAAGGCGAAGGCGGGCGGCTGGTACCTGCTGGCGGCCGGCACCGCCGACACCGCGTCGATCACCGCGACGGGCGGGGTCCGCGGCACCGCGCGGAACAACCTCCTGGCCACCGAGGCGAAGCAGGGCGCCCAGGCCAAGCTGAAGGGCACGCTGAACAGCGGCCGCGTGATCAACGGGCTCCAGTGAGACCGGGGCGCCCCGGTGCGACACGGGAACCCGCCCTGCTGACGGAAATGTAAATAAGGGCGTGCAGGAGGGTTCACCAGAGCCCTACCCGTCAGTACATTGACGCCATGTCTAACACGCCGGACCGCGTGCCCCTCAAGGCCCGCAAGGTGTCCTTCTCCTGGGACGACACCCCGCTGCACTGGGTGCCGGGGGACCCGTTCAGCACGCACACCATCAACGTGCTGCATCTGCTGCTGCCGGCCGGTGAGCGCTGGTTCGTGCACGTCTACAAGCAGGTGCTGCCGTACATACGCGACGATCAGCTGCGCGAGGACGTGCTCGGGTTCATCGGGCAGGAGGCGATGCACTCGCAGGCCCACGACGAGGTGCTGCCGCATCTGCGGGAGCAGGGGCTCGATCCGACGCCGTACACCGCGCAGGTCGACTGGCTCTTCGAGAAGCTGCTGGGCGACCGTACGCTGCCGCCGGGCCGGGCCCGCCGCTGGTGGCTGATGGAGCGCGTGGCGCTGATCGCCGCCATCGAGCACTACACCGCCTTCCTCGGCGACTGGGTGCTGGGCGCCGAGGAGCTGGACCGCCGCGGCGCCGACCCGACCATGCTGGACCTGCTGCGCTGGCACGGCGCCGAGGAGGTCGAGCACCGCTCGGTCGCCTTCGATCTGTTCATGCACGTCGACGGCGGCTACCGGCGCCGGGTGCGGACCTGGGCGACCGCGTTCACGGCCCTGGTCTTCCTCTGGCAGCGCGGGGCGCGGTTCTTCATGGAGAACGACCCGACGCTGATCGACGGCCGCGCCACCTTCAAGGACTTCTACATCCGGGGCCGGCACGGCACGCTGCCCGCGACCGGGGAGATGCTCAAGTCCATCCCGCGGTACCTGAGCCGCGCGTACCACCCCTCGCACGAGGGCTCCACCGAGCGGGCCGTCGCCTATCTGGCCTCCTCCCCCGCCGCTCTGGCCGCCGCGAGGGCCGAGCAGTCCGCGAAGGGTGCCGCCTGATGCCGAAGCTCCGCACCGTGGCCGTCGTCGCCGGTACCGCCCTGCTCGTCCGGCGGGCGATGCGGCGCCGTGTCCGGACCTCGCCGCTGTGGCCGATGCCCGCCCTGCAGGAGCCGGTCTCGGGGCGGCCGCGCTCGCGGGCGCTGCGCGTGCTGGTGGCCGCGCGCGAGGAGGTCGCCGAGGGGGTCGTACAACTCCGGCTGGAGGGGCACGATCTGCCGGGCTGGGAGCCCGGCGCGCATCTCGACCTCGTGCTGCCGTCGGGCCTCGTGCGGCAGTACTCGCTGTGCGGCGACCCGGAGGACGACTCGTCGTACACCGTGGCGACCCGGCTGGTGCCGGACGGGCGGGGCGGCTCGCGCGAGGTGCACGAGCAGATCCGGGCGGGCATGGAGCTGGAGGTGCGGGGGCCGCGGAACCGGTTCCCGCTCGTCGAGGCGGAGTCGTACGTCTTCGTCGCGGGCGGCATCGGGATCACGCCCGTCCTGCCGATGCTGCGGGCGCTGCCGGACGGCGTGGAGTGGCGGCTGCTGTACTGCGGGCGGGACCGGGCGTCGATGCCGTTCCTGGAGGACATCGGGAAGCTGGGCCGGATGGGGGTCCCCCCGCTCGAGCGAAGCCGAGAGTGGGGAAGGGTGACGGTCGTGGAGGGGCCGGCGGACCTCGACGGGTTCCTCGCGGACGTGCCCGAGGGCGCCGCCGTCTACTGCTGCGGCCCTGAAGGGCTGATGGCCGCGGTGGAGGAGCGCGTCCCGCGGGTCCGGCTGGAGCGGTTCGCGCCCCGCGCCTCGGGCGGGGACGCCTTCGAGGTCGAACTGCGCCGCAGCGGAAGGACGTTGAGCGTCGCCGCCGACTCGACCGTACTGGCCGCGGTGCGCGCCGAGTTGCCGGACACCCTGTACTCCTGCGAGCAGGGTTTCTGCGGGACCTGCCAACAGCGGGTGCTGGAGGGCGAGGTCGACCACCGGGACGAACTGCTGACCGACGCGGAGCGCGCCGACTCCATGCTGATCTGCGTGTCCCGGGCCCGGGGTGATCGACTCGTACTGGACATGTGAACGTCCATGGTCGGTCCGGTCCGTTCGGGGCCGGAATCGATCGGTAAGGTGTTCGCATGACTACCGGGGTGCGGCGAAGGATGGGCGTCGAGGAGCGACGGCAGCAGTTGATCGGCGTCGCTCTCGACCTGTTCAGCCGGCGCTCGCCCGACGCTGTCTCCATCGACGAGATAGCGTCGGCCGCCGGCATCTCGCGCCCGCTGGTCTACCACTACTTCCCCGGCAAACTCAGCTTGTACGAAGCCGCGTTGAAGCGTGCCTCGGAGGATCTCGCGGGCCGCTTCGTCGAACCGCACGAGGGGCCGCTGGGGGCGCGGCTGCTGCGGGTGATGCGGCGGTTCTTCGACTTCGTCGACGAGCACGGCCCCGGTTTCTCGGCGCTGATGCGCGGCGGCCCGGCCGTCGGCTCCTCGGCGACCAACGCGCTCATCGACTCCGTGCGGCAGGCCGCGTATGTCCAGATCCTTTCGCATCTGGGCGTGCAGGATCCGCCCGCGCGGCTGGAACTGGTCGTCCGCTCCTGGATCTCGCTCGCCGAGTCGACGGCGCTGATCTGGCTGGACGGCCGGCGCATCCCGCGCGGCGAGCTGGAGGTCCAGCTCGTGCACGACTTCGCCGCGCTGGCCGCCGTCAGCGCCGCTCAGGACGAGGAGATGGGCACGCTGCTGCGCGGCATGCTCAAGGACGAGCCGGCCGACGGCCCGTTCGCGGACCTGGTCACCCGGCTGATCTCGCTGGCGTCCTAGACAGCCCTACCTAGCGCTCGAACTTGCGGTACGACGGGTCGAGGTCGCGGATCTCGGCGGAGGCGTGCAGCACGATGCCGTCGTCCTCGATGTGTCCCCGCAGCAGTTCCAGGACCGTCTCGGTGAGCTTCGCCTTGGTCTCGTCGCTGCGGCCGGCGAGCAGGCCGAGGGTCACGTGGACGACCGCGTGGCGCTGCTCCTCGGGGTCCTCGTAGCCGAAGGCAGTGAAGTCGCCAGGCCGGAACTGCGTCTTGCACGCCTCGGGCTTGGCCGCCGCGATCTCGACGGTCGCGGTGTGCAGGTCGCGGGCGAAGGCGGCCCGGTCGAAGGAGATCGTCTTCGAGTGGTCGACGGTGATCTGCGGCATGAGCACTCCTGTTCTACGTCGGCAGCGCTCACCCTAACCGCAGCGCCAGCAACGCGATGTCGTCCTCCCTGTCCTGCCCGAAGCAGCCCAGCAGGGTGTCGCACAGCGCGTCGAGGCCGGGCGGTGCCCCCGCGGCGGCCGTGCGCAGCTGCTCCATGGAGGTGGACAGGTCGATGCCGCGGGTCTCGATGAGTCCGTCGGTGACCATGAGGAGCCGGTCCTCCCGGTTCAGCACCAGTTCGCTCGGCTCGGGCCTTTCGAGGGCGAGCCCGAGCAGCGGACCGCCCACGTCCACGTACTCGGCCCTGCCCTCCGCCCGCACGACCACCGGCGGAATGTGGCCCGCGTTCGCGATCCGGACCCGCCCGGTGCCGGGGTCGACCAGGACCAGGCAGACCGTGGCAGTGACCTCCGGGTGGTAGTGCAGCAGCATCCGGTCGAGCCGTTCGGCAAGGGCCCGCGGATCGCTCTCCTCGACGCAGTAGGCGCGCAGCGCGTGGCGGATCTCGACCATGACGGTGGCCGCGTCCAGTGAGTGCCCCACGACGTCCCCGACCGCGGTGAGCACGCCGTCGCGGGTGGGCAGGGCGGCGTAGAAGTCCCCGCCGATCTCGGTCTGGCGGGAGGCGGGCACGTACCGGACGACGAGGCCGACACCCGGCAGGTCGGGCAGCCGGTGCGGTTGGGGCAGGAAGCTGTGCTGGAGCGTGAGGGCGACTTCCCGCTCCGCTTGGTACATCAGGAGTGGTTCGGCCGCGAGTGCGGTGGCTTGCGCGAGACGCGCCACGAGGAGCGCCACCGGGGGTGCCACGTCATGCCGTCGCGTGTCCGCGGGTCCGTTGCGGCTGGTCGCGCAGTTCCCCGCGCCCCTTCGGGACGCTGCGGAGGCCGGTGTTGCCACGCCGACCCGGACCCGGCCCTCCTTGGCCGAAGCCAGCACCAGGTGGAGGGCGTCCTGGGTGCCGGGACGGAAGAGGCCCGTCGGGCACAGGGGTGCCGGGACCACGGTGCTGTGCACGCCGGCGCGCCCCACGGTGCGGCACTCCGCGAGCCGAGTGATCAACCGCGTGGCGTCGGGAAGTGCGAGCCTGCTGCGAGACGTCCCGCAATGGGTCTCCCCGTCCGGGCCGATGACGAAGACCACCGCGGGCGTGCCCGAGAGCCGGTCCGCGCCCGACGCGGCCGCATCAGCCAGATCACCCGGGCAGCGTGCGGTCTGCACGGTGATGATGGCCTGGGACAGCAGCGTCAGCCGGCGGGCGAGTGCCTCGGCGTCGGTGCGCCGGCGCGCCCTGCGGACCGCCGCGTGGACGACCGCCTGGATCTCCCTCGGCTCGGCCGGCACGGGCAGGAACGCGTCGGCGCCCGCGTCCAGTCCCCGGCACCGGTCCTTCGCGTCCACGGCCGTCGCGGAGAAGTGGACGACGGGCAGCGCGGCCGTGGACGGCATGGACTTGACCCGGCGGCACAGTTCGAAGCCGCTCATGTCCGGCAGTCCGACGTTGACGAGGGCCACGTCCGGCAGGGCGCCCGCTCTCAGCCGTACGTCCAGTTCGCTCAGTGCCTCGCCCGCGCTGGCGACCGGTACGACATGGTGGCCCGCGCTGCGCAGCACCGCGCCCATGGCGATGGGGGTCCCCCCGCGCGAGCGAAGCCGAGCGTGGGGGAGGTTGGTCGGGACGTCGTCGACGACCATCACGGTCGTGCCCGACTGCTTGACGTCATTGTTCATCCGCGGCAGCCCTCGGATACGAGTGGGGCGGACCCGGTGACCGGGCCCGCCCCACTCAAGCTAGTGCCGTATCAGAGGGATCGGGTGAAGACCGCGACAGTACGCCCCGGAACGGCGAACGTGCCCGATTTCCCGTCGAAGGAGGCGGACTTGACGATAGGGTCCGCGCCCGAGCTCTGCACCGGGTGCAACCGGTACCCGTCGCCGGTGAGTGACGCCACGCGCTGCTCCTGCCGCTCCGGCGTCGCGTTGAAGACGACGACGAGGTCACCGAGCCGCATGGTGATCACGCCGGGCGTCTCCTCCTTGCCGGACAGCGGGAAGGAGAGCTTCGACTGCACCTGCTCGGCGGTGTCGAGGGAGAAGGTGCTCTCCGTCGAACGGATGCGCAGCAGGTCGCGATAGGCCGCCGACGCGCCGTCGATCTGCTCGCAGCCGACCTTCACGGTGCCGAGCAGCGGCCCCGCGTACGGCCACTTGGAGGCGTTGTCGGCCGCCGGCGGCAGCCCCCGCCCGAAGCCGTTGCCGTCGGCGCAGTTCCAGTGGATGGCGTTGAACCAGTCGCCGCTGTCGTAGGAGTTGCGGTCCAGCGACTTGGAGCGCAACAGGTCGGTGCCGGCCTGGGAGAGTGCCGGGCCCTGCGACAGGGTCGCGGTGGCCATGGCGAGGACCTGCATCCGGGCGCGGTCGGCCGCGCTCGTCGTCGCGGGCAGCTTGTACGTCAGCGCGTCGAACAGAGACTCGTTGTCGTGCGCGTCCGCGTAGGCGAGGGCGTCGCCGGGGGCGGCCGCGTAGCCGGCGGGTGCGCCGTTGTAGTCGACCTCGGAGCCCTTGACCTCCTTGCCGTCGGTGTCGGTGAAGCGGTAGTCGGCGAGGTTGCCGGACAGCCCGACCTTGATCAGGTCCTGGTAGTGCAGCAGGCGTGCCTTCTGCTCCGCCTCGGTGCCGTTGTTCTCCGAGGAGTTGGGCTCGGTGTACAGCCCGGACGCGAAGCCCTGGACGCCCGGGTCCTCGTCGAAGGGGCCGCCGCCGCGCACCGCGTCACGGGCCCGGTCGGAGAAGGTGGCGATGCCGGTGCCGGCCATGTTCTTCTGCGTGGCCTGGACGAACCGGGCGTCGTCGGCGACCTCGCCGAAGTTCCAGCCCTCGCCGTACAGGATGATCTTCTTGCCGTCGACGCCGTCCTTGGCGAGGGTCAGCGCGTCCAGGGCCCCCCGGACCGCCAGGATGTTGGCCTTCGGGTGGTGGCCCATGAGGTCGAAGCGGAAGCCGTCGACCTTGTACTTCTTGGCCCAGGTGACGATGGAGTCGACGACCAGCTTGCCCATCATGGCGTTCTCGGTCGCGGTGTTGGCGCAGCAGGTGCTGTTCGCGACCGAGCCGTCGGGCAGGAGCCGCTGGTAGTACCCGGGGACGATGCGGTCCAGGACGCTGGTGTCCGCCTGGCCGGCGGCCGCCGTGTGGTTGTAGACGACGTCCATGACGACGCGCAGGCCGTCCTCGTTCAGCGCCTTGACCATCTTGCGGAACTCGACGGTACGCGCGGTGCCGTCCGGGTCGGAGGCGTAGGAGCCCTCCGGGACGGTGTAGTGGTACGGGTCGTAGCCCCAGTTGTAGGCGTCCTTCGCGGCGGTCTTCGCCACGCACTCCTGCTGCTTGTCGGAGTCGGCCGGGAAGGAGGCCAGGTCGCAGTCGGGGCTCTCCTGGTCGGACTTCCTCTCGGGGATGGTGGCGATGTCGAAGGCCGGCAGCAGATGGACGTACGACGTGCCCGCCTCGGCCAGCTTCCTCAGGTGCTTGGAGCCGTCGCTGAGCTTGTCGGTGAAGGCGAGGTAGGTGCCCTTGTCCTGCGCGGGCACCGTCTTGTCCGCCACCGAGAAGTCCCGCACGTGCAGTTCCTGGATCTGCGCGTCCTTCAGCGGCACGGCCCTGGGCTTGGTGTAGGTGGACCAGCCGCCGGGCGCCAGGGTCCGGTCGTCGAGGTCGACGAGGAGGCTGCGCTCGGAGTTCGCGGTGAGGGCGACCGAGTAGGGGTCGGTGACCTTGTTGGTGACGACCTTGCGGACGCTGGGCGCCCATACCTTCACGACGTACCGGTACGGCTTGTTCTTCCAGGACCTGGAGCCGGTCACGGACCAGACGCCGGTGCTGTCGCCGCGCTTCATGGCGACGGTGGAGTCGCCGATCTCCAGCTTCACGGACTGTGCCGTGGGCGCCCAGACGGACAAGGTCGGACGGCCCTTGTCGAAGACCGGTCCGAGGTCCGCCTTCGTCGCGGCGGGGTACAGGTCGTCGAGGACGCCGGCGATCTGGACACCGGTCGCGGCGAGCACGGCGCCGCCCACGGCACGCTGGGAGGCCACGACCTGACCGTTCAGGGCCTCGCGGACCCGGTCGCGGTCGCGTGGGTCGACGGTCCAGGCGGTGTAGTCCCTCAGGTGCGGGAACTTCGCCTTCTGGGCGTCGGTGAGAGAGCTCTTGGACAGCCGCAGCCACTTGGCGTCGCCGGTCAGCGCGCCGTCCCGCACGGCGATGTCGCCGTCGCGGCTGTACAGCAGCTGGGTGGAGGCGGCGGCCTCGGAGCCGTTCCAGGCGAGGGTGTTCCGGTCGATCCAGACCGCCTTGGAGGTGGTCAGGTCGAGCGCGGCCGCGGACCCGGCCGGCTGCGGGAGCAGGTACTTCTCCTGGCCGCTCAACAGCCACACCTCGTGGCCGTTCGCCGTGAGGTCGAGCGACTGGTCGGCGGGCAGGTCCTTCTCGTCGCCCTTGTGGAGGATGTAGCTGAGGCTGGTGGCACCGTCGGTGAGCGGTACCTCGAAGACCGCACCATAGCTGTCAGTCTTCACCGGCTTCAGGGGGTTCGACCACTCGGTGGGGTTCGCGGCACCCGTCCAGGTGTGCAGTCCCCAGCCGTCGTAGTTGCCGTCGGCGCGGTGGTAGTGCAGGACGGCCTTGGACTTGTCCGGTGCCGGGTAGTCGGCGGCCGGCTTCTCGGTGAGTACGGCCTCCTTGCCCTGCTCGACCCAGATCTCGCCGGTCTTGGTGACGTCGATCGTGCGGTCGGTGGGGACGTCCTTGTTGCCGTTCTTGTCGATGACGAGGTAGCCGACGGACGAGGCGCCCGGCTTCAGCTTGACGTAGGCGAAGGCGCCGTAGGAGTCACGGCCGGTGAAGGGGTGGCTGTCCGGCCAGGTGGTGGACTCGCCCTCCGCGATGTCGCCCCAGGCGTACACGCCCCAGTTCGCGTAGTCGCCGTCGGCGCGCTGGTAGTGGACGACCGCGTAGTCGCGGGAGGAGGCGATGGGGGTCTCCGGCGCGGGCGGGGTGCCCGTCGTGGAGGCCGCCGTGGCGCTCTTCGTGCGGCCCGCCGAGTCGATCACGACGGCCTTGTAGCGCAGGGCGGTGCCGGCGGGTACGTCCT
Organism: Streptomyces sp. bgisy027; assembly: GCF_057710365.1. NCBI lineage: Bacteria > Bacillati > Actinomycetota > Actinomycetes > Kitasatosporales > Streptomycetaceae > Streptomyces > Streptomyces sp. bgisy027. The sequence goes on along the minus strand of NZ_JBYIVZ010000026.1, from coordinate 59,700 downwards.
CGCCGATGACCTGGGTGACCTTGTACGGGGCGTGGTCTGCGGAGCCGAGCGTCTTCCACTTGCCGCCGCCGACCTGGGCGGCGAAGACGACGCGGTTGAGCTGTCCGCCGTCGACGCCGGCGTCGATCTCGACGGTGCCGGTGGCTCCGGCGGCCGGTCCCTTCAGGGTGATCGTCGGCGCGGTGGCGGGCCTGGCGAGCTTGCCGGCCGCCTTGTAGACGACGGCCGAACCGGCCGGGACGGTGACGGTGACCTTCTTGTCGGCGCCGCTCTTCAGGGAGCCGTCGGTGCCGTGGATCGCCTTGAAGGTCATTCCGGCCGAACCGGTCGCGAAGGTCGCCGTCTTCGCGTCGCCCGCGTTGTTGAACGCGACGACGTACTCCCTACCCGTCTTCGCGTCGGTGCGGGAGAAGGCGTAGACGCCGGCGCCGTCGGCCGCGTAGCGCTCGGTCTGGACGCCGTCGGCGAGGGCCGGGTTGGCCTTGCGGAGCTGCGAGAGGGCGCTGATCTGCCGGTAGAGCGGGGCCTTGGTGTCGTAGGCGTCGTCGGCGTGGGTGCGGTCGGTGCCGAGCTGGTCGTCGTCGAGGTAGTCGGCGGTCTTCGAGGCGAACAGGGTCTGGCGGGCGTCCTTGTCGCCGCCGGAGCCGGTGAAGCCCTGTTCGTCGCCGTAGTAGACGACCGGGTTGCCGCGGCTGAGGAACATCAGCTCGTTGGCGAGCTTCGCCTTCTTCACCAGCTCGGCGTCCGTGGCCTTCGGGTTGTCCTGGTTCAGGAAGTACCCGATGCGGCCCATGTCGTGGTTGCCGAGGAAGGTGACCTGCTCGTAGGCGTTGGCCTTGTCGGTCGTGTACTTGTAGTCGTCGCCGAGGACGGCCGCGAGCCTGCCCGCGCCGGCGCCCTGGGAGGCGTACTGCCGTGCGGCTTCCTGGAAGGGGAAGTCGAGGGTGGCGTCGAGGCGGCCCTCGGTGACGTACGGCGAGGTGATGGAGGTGTCGGCGGAGTAGACCTCGCCGAACATGAAGAAGTCGTCACGGCCCCGCTTGGCGGCGTAGGAGTCGAGGGCCGTGGCCCACTGGGTCCAGAACTCCATGTTGACGTGCTTCACGGTGTCGATCCGGAAGCCGTCGATGTCGAAGTCCCGCACCCAGCGCTGATAGATCTTCTCCATGCCGCCGACGACCTCGGGACGCTCGGTCCACAGGTCGTCGAGCCCGGAGAAGTCGCCCTGGGCGGAGCTCTCGCCGGCGAAGGTCGAATCCCCCCGGTTGTGGTACATCGTCGGGTCGTTGAGCCAGGACGGGACCTTGGTGTTCTTCTTCGCGGCGGGCACGGTGGGCGTGCGCGGGAAGGAGTCCTTGTCGACGGCCGGGAAGGCGGACTTTCCGTCCGCGTAGTCGGCGTCGTCGAAGGGCTTGCCGTCCTTGGTCAGGTACGGGAAGGCGCCCTTGGCGAGGTAGCCGTAGGACTTCTCCTCGTAGTCGACGACGTCCGCCGTGTGGTTGGTGATGACGTCGAAGAAGACCTTCATGCCCTTGGCGTGCGCCTTGGAGATGAGGGTTTCGAGGTCCTTGTTCGTCCCGAAGTGCGGGTCGACCTGGGTGAAGTCGGTGATCCAGTACCCGTGGTAGGCGGCGGAGGCGTCGCTCCCCGTGCCCTGCACGGGCTGGTTCTTGAAGATCGGCGCCATCCAGATGGCGGTGGTGCCGAGGCCCTTGATGTAGTCGAGGCGCTTCGTCAGGCCCTTCAGGTCGCCGCCCTGGTAGAAACCCTTGTCGGTGGGGTCGTACCCGGTGGACAGGCGGGAACCGGTCAGGCCACCCTTGTCGTTGCCGGTGTCACCGTTGGCGAAACGGTCCGGCAGAACGAAGTAGAACTGGTCGCGGGTGGCGTCGTGCCGGGCCGGCTCCGCGGCGAGCCTGGCGTCGGAGGGAGGCGGGGGCGGTGTGTCGGCCCGCGCCGCGAGGGGCTGGACGAGCGCTGCGGCCAGCGCGGTCACGGTGACCGCAGCGACCCGTCCGGCATGGGCGGTTCGGCGCCTCGACGGCGTCGGCCATCTCGGTATCACAGATGGGCTCCTTGCGATTACGGCTCTTTGGGTCCGACCCCGCGCGACCGTATCGCCGCCGCAACACTTACAGCAAGAGGCTTGAAACCATCGGCAAAAACTTTCAGTTGGCCGCTCAGCAGCTCGACTTGCCGACGTAGATCGCCAGTGCCGTGTTGGAGCCGAGGGTGGCGGTGAACTGGCCACTGGAGTTCACGGTCACGCTCGTGTTGTTCTGCACGTTGCAGTACGTCCCGGCCGGCAGGGACGTCTGGTAGGTGCGGCTCAGGCTGCCCGACTCGTGATTGATGGCGACGTAGCCCTTGCCGCCCCGGCCGAAGGCGATGGCGTCGCCTCCGTTGTCCCACCAGTTGGTGACGGCTTGGCCGCGCGTGGCGTTGCGGAAGGCGACCATCGACTTGATCTCCGGCCAGTTGTGCTGGCACTTCCAGCCGTTCTGCCAGCAGGCGGTCACCGAGCCGCCGTTGGGCGGGCCGGCGTCCGTGTCGGAGAACTCGTAGCCGGAGTTGATGTCGGGCGCGCCGTAGGGGTAGGCGAGCATGAAGACGTTGGCCAGGGTGTAGTTGGCGTTGTCCTTGTAGTTGAGCGTGGAGCCGTTGCGCTCGGTGTCGTGGTTGTCCACGAAGACACCGGAGACGCCGCTGCTCATGTAGCCCCAGCCCTCGCCGTAGTTCTTCAGGTAGGCGAGGTTCTCGTTGTTGAAGACCCGCTTGAGGTCGTAGGCGTAGCGGAATTCCTGGACGTCGCCGTTGCCGGTGTACTCGGTGGGCTGGACGGCCTCCCCGCTGCCGTAGATGACCTCCTGCTTCCAGTACACCGACGGGTTGCCGAGCCGGGACTTGATGTCGGCGAGGTCGGCGGCGTCCATGTGCTTGGCCGCGTCGATGCGGAAGCCGTCGACGCCGAGCGAGAGCAGGTCGTTCATGTAGCCGGCGATGGCGCCGCGGACGTAGGACTCGCCGGTGTCCAGGTCGGCGAGGCCGACCAGTTCGCAGTGCTGGACGTTCCAGCGGTCCTGGTAGTTGCTGATCTGGCTGGTGCAGTCGTCGAAGTCGAACGACGAGTACAGGCCCGGGTAGTTGTACTTCGTGTACGACGAGCCGCCGGTGCCGGTGCCGCTGCCCGCCGACATGTGGTTGATGACCGTGTCGACGACGACCTTGACGCCGGCCGAGTGGCAGGTGTTCACCATGTTCTGGAAGGCGGTGCGGTCGCCGAGGCGGCCGGCGATCCGGTAGCTCACCGGCTGGTACGAGGTCCACCACTGCGAGCCCTGGATGTGCTCGGCGGGCGGGGAGACCTGGACGTAGCCGTAGCCGGCGGGGCCGAGGGTGTTGGTGCACTCCTTGGCGACCGAGGCGAAGTTCCACTCGAACATCACCGCGGTGACGTCCTTGGTGCCGGGCGGAGCCGCGGAGGCGGGGGTGGCGGGGGCCATCAGGGCCGCCGAAGTGGCGGCCAGCGCGGTTGCGGTGACGGACCATCTCGATATCACAGGCGTGACTCCTTGCGATGACGGCCAGGCGTCGTTGCCGGGCGCCGGCGTGACCGTACCGCCACGAAAGGTTTACAGCAAGAGAGTTGAAAGTCATAGCAAGTACTTTCATCCGCAACCTTGACGTGCCCTTCTCAACTCCGGCACGCTCACTCGTGGTTGCCCCTCTGGCCTGCGATCGACATCCGACGTCATCCGGGCCGTGGCCCGGACCTCGACCAGCCCTACTCGGGCGGATCGCGCTGGGCGTGGACGGGTTCCGCGTCGCCGCGGCCGAGGACATGCCGGTCGCCGGCCTCGACACGATCCGGGCGCGGTTGACGGACACGACGTCCTGGACCTCACGTACACGAGCCGCGTGGAGTCGGCGTTCCAGGGGAACGTGAGCGACCTGGAGTCACTGCCGGCCCCGGGTGTGCTGCCGCCGGCCGACTCGGTGTCCTGACGTGGGAGTCCGGCACCGACCGCTCTTGCACGACCGGCAGTTCGCCGGGTCGCACCGCCGACGCCGCCCGGCGGTGACCGGCCCCGCCCCGCTCCCGGAGAGGCGTGCGATCAGCGAGCGGCCTCTCCGGCTGCCGATGTCGGTGGCTCGTCGGCGGTGATGCGGGCCAGCAGGGCGCGGACCTCCTGGATACGGGGGTGAACCGGATGCAGGAACCGCTCGCAGTCGGTCAGTGCCTGACGCGCCGCCGCCTCCGCCTCGCCGAGGCGCCCCAGGCCGTGCAGGGCGCCGGCCGTGGCCAGGTCCAGGCTGCCGCTCTGCCCGAGGTCCCACCGCGGGGTGAACCGGCGCGCCTCGGTCAGCGCTTCGTCGTACCGCCCCTGTCCGCTCAGGCTGCGCACCAGGGTGCAGTGCAGGGAAGCGAGCGCCGCCCCTTCGGCGCGGGGCAGGTTCCCCCGGGCGATGGCCTCGGCCTCCTCGTGGCGATCCTGGTAGTACAGCGCGTCCGCCAGGTTGCCCAACGCGCACAGCTCGATCTCCCACACCGGGGCCAGATGCTTGATGCGGGCCAGTTCACGCAGCAGGTCCAGCGCCTCCGCCTCGGCCTCGCCGCACCGCCCCTGTTGGCCGAGAACCATCACGCGGTTGTTCCGGACCATCAGCAGCAGCGTCCGCCCGGCCCCGGTCATCCCCTTCAGGTCCGCCGCGAGGGTCTCCAGTTCGGCCAGCACGTGCGCCCCGCGCCCGTGGGCACAGGCCGCTGCCGTGGCCAGCGCCTTGGCGTGCCAGCCCACCGACAGCCGCAGCCCCCGCCGGCGCAGCCGAGCCGCTTCCGCCTCCAGCGCCCGGGCCCCGGCCTCGACCTCCTCGTACTTGCCCTCCCGCCACAGGTGGCCGAGTCGGTGCAAGGTGGCCACTGCCCGCGAGCGGCCGCGTGTCATCCGTGCGATCTTCACGGGCCGCGAGATTACGTGAAGTTGCCTGTCAAGAACAGATTCGGCCGCGTCCCGGACAAAGGCAGGGGCCCGCCGCCCGCGAACGGACGACGGGCCCTGGCAGGAAGAGCCGCGGAGGCCTCGGGCTACGCCGTGACCCACCACACCGTCGTGTCCGCGGGCACCTTCGCCTCGCCGTCGACCTCCGCCACCTCGCCGCTGCTGAGCAGGACACGGCCGTACGAAGGTGTCGTCACCGACTCACCCGTGGTGTTCGCGACGCACACGAACTCCCCGCGCCGGAAGGCGAGGACGCCCTCGGGCGCCTTGAGCCACTCCACCGATGCGCCGGCGCCCAGGTCGGGCCGGGCACGGCGGACGGCGAGCGCGGAGCGGTACAGCTCCAGGGTGGAGTCGGCGTCACCGGTCTGCGCCTCGATGCTCAGCTCTCCCCAGCCCGCCGGCTGCGGCAGCCAGCTGCCACCGGCGCCGAAGCCGTACGACGATCCCGTGCGCGTCCACGGGATCGGCACCCGGCAGCCGTCGCGGAAGCCGTCCTGGCCGGCGCCCCGGAAGTACGCCGGGTCCTGGCGGACCTCGTCCGGCAGGTCGACGACGTCCGGCAGGCCCAGTTCCTCGCCCTGGTAGATGTACGCCGAGCCGGGCAGCGCGAGCATCAGCAGGGAGGCGGCGCGGGCGCGGCGCAGGCCCAGCTCGCGGTCGCCGGCGGTGCGGATCTGGGTACCGAGACCGGGCGGGTTGGCGAAGCGGGTGGCGTGCCGGGTGACGTCGTGGTTGGAGAGCACCCAGGTGGCGGGGGCGCCGACGGGGCGCATGGCCTCCAGGGTGCGGTCGATGACCTCGCGCAGCTCCTCCGCGTCCCAATTAGTCGCGAGATACTGGAAGTTGAAGGCCTGGTGCAGCTCGTCCGGGCGGACGTAGTGGGCGGTGCGCTCGACGGTCGGGGTCCACGCCTCGGCGACGAAGATGCGCTCACCGGAATACTCGTCGAGGATCGTGCGCCACTGGCGGTAGATCTCGTGCACACCGTCCTGGTCGAAGAACGGCATGACATCGTTGCCCAGCAGTTTGAGCTGATCATGGGATCCGAGGTCGGGCAGCCCCTGAGCCTTCACCAGGCCGTGAGCGACGTCGATACGGAAGCCGTCGACGCCCATGTCGAGCCAGAACCGCAGGATCGAGCGGAACTCGTCGCCGACCGCCGGATGCTCCCAGTTGAAGTCGGGCTGCTCGGGGGCGAAGAGGTGCAGGTACCACTCGCCGGGGGTGCCGTCGGGCTCGGTGACCCGCGTCCAGGCGGGGCCGCCGAAGATGGACTCCCAGTCGTTGGGCGGCAGTTCGCCGTCCGTGCCCTTGCCGGGACGGAAGTGGTAGCGGTCGCGCAGCGGGGAGCCGGGCCCCTCGGCGACGGCACGCTTGAACCACTCGTGCTGGTCGGAGGAGTGGTTGGGGACCAGGTCGACGATGATCCTGAGGCTCAGCTCGCGCGCGTCACGGATCAGCGCGTCCGCGTCGAGCAGATTGCCGAACATCGGGTCGACGGCCCGGTAGTCGGCGACGTCGTAGCCGGCGTCGGCCTGCGGCGAGGCGTAGAAGGGGCTCAGCCACACGGCGTCGACACCGAGGTCGCGCAGGTACGGGAGTCGGGAGCGTACGCCTTCCAGGTCGCCCATGCCGTCGCCGTTGCTGTCGGCGAAGCTGCGCGGATAGACCTGGTAGATCACCGCGTCCCGCCACCAGTCGCCGCGCTTGGCTTTGGCGGGGTTCGGGGCCGGGGCGATGGCGGAGTGCTGCTGGCTCATGGCGTCCTTGGTGCGGTGGGGAAGGGTCATGGGGTCAGGTGTGCATACGGCGGGGATGACGAGGCGGCCGCAGTGACAGCGGGGTCGGATGGACACGGCGGCCGCCTCGAGCTTCAGGGGCGAAGCGCCCTGTCAGGGGCGCGGGGCACTGCGCGACCAGCCACAGCGGCGCGTCAGCCCTTCGTCCCACCCGCGGTGAGTCCGGTCACCAGGTTCTTCTGCACGAAGTAGAAGAACGCGGACACCGGTATGGCGATCAGCACCGCCGTCGCGGCCATGAGGTTGCGCTGCGCGTCGTGCTCGCTGACGAAGGTCTGCAGACCCACCGCGAAGGTGTACTTCGTGTCGGACAGCATGAACGTCGACGCGAACGCGACCTCACCGAAGGCCGTCAGGAAGCTGTAGAACGCGGCGACCGCGAGGCCCGGCTTGGCGAGCGGCAGGATCAGCCGCGCGAACGTGCCGAACGGGCTCAGTCCGTCGACGCGCCCCGCCTCGTCGATCTCGAAGGGGATCGTGTCGAAGTAGCCCTTCATCAGCCAGGCGCAGTACGGCACGGTCGTCGAGCAGTAGACGAGGATCAGACCGAGGTAGTTGTCGATGAGCTGGACCTCGGACAGGATCTGGTACATCGGCACCATCAGCACCGCCACCGGGAACATCTGGGTCACGAGCAGCACCCACATGAACTTCTTGTAGCCCGGGAAACGCATCCGCGAGACCGCGTAGCCGGTGGTCGCGGAGATCACCACGCCGATCAGCGTGGTGCCCAGCGTGACGATCAGCGTGCTCGTCAGCCAGTCGAAGAACTTCGTCTCCTGAAGGACGAACGTGTAGTTGTCCAGCGTCATCTTCTTCCAGATGCCGCCGGGGTGCAGGTAGTCGTCCTTGTCCGGGCCGAGCGACAGGAAGACCAGCCAGGCCACCGGGAAGAGTGCGATCAGGCTCGCCACGATCAGGATGCCGTGGGAGACGACGGACGTCCCGCGGCTGTTCTCGCCGCGGCGCACCGTGCGCGTGCGGGCCGGCTTCGCGGAGTCCTTCTCGGTCACCGGGTTCTCAACAGTGGTCGTAGTCATGGGGACTCCCGCCTCAGATCGCGAGCTGCTGGTCATTGCGGTTCAGCCAGCGGCGGTAGAAGGAGGTGAAGACGATCAGGATGGCCAGCAGCAGCATGCCGTAGGCGGCCGACTGCGCGAAGTCGCGCGGTTGCTGTCCGAAGCCGAGGTAGTAGGCCCAGGTGACCAGGATCTGCGCGTCCGGGGCGGTGTCGCCGAACAGCAGGAAGATGATGGCGAACTGGTTGAAGGTCCAGATGATGCCGAGCAGTACGACGGTGGAGCTGACGGACCTCAGGCCCGGCAGGGTGACGTACCGGAACTGCTGCCACCTGCCGGCACCGTCCATCTCGGCGGCCTCGTACAGCGAGGAGTCGATGGACTGGAGCCCGCCGAGCAGCGAGAGCATCATGAACGGCACACCGCACCAGGTGTTGACCATGATCGCGGCGAACCGCTGCCAGAAGGTGTCCTCCAGCCACAGCGGCGTCGGCAGGTGCAGTGTCTCCAGGAACGAGTTGATGATGCCGCCGTCGGCGAGCATGAACCGCCAGCCGAACACGGTGACGAAGGTCGGCACGGCCCACGGCAGGATCAGGATCAGCCGGTACAGGGTGCGCCCGCGCAGCTTCTGGTTGAGCAGCAGGGCCAGGCCCAGGCCGATCGTGTAGTGGAGGGTGACGCAGGCCGCCGTCCAGAAGATCGTCCAGATGAAGTGCGACCAGAAGCGGTCGTACGCCGTGTCGCCCCACAGGATGTCGGCGTAGTTGTCGAGGCCGATGAACTTGTAGGTGGCGTCGATGTGGTTCGCGCCGATGGTGCGGGCGCTGTTGAGGCTGTTGGCGTCGGTGAGCGTGAGGTACAGGCCGTACACCAGCGGGTAGAGCACGAGGACGCCGAGGACGATCACCACCGGAGTGATCATCGCGTAGGCGTACCAGTGCTTCTGGTAGCCCTGCTTCAGGCGCTGGCCGAGCCCGCGGCGCGGCCCGCGCTCGCCTCGGGGTTTCCCGGTCGCGCGGTCGATGGCGACTGTCATGGTTCGACAACCTTCATGAGGATCGACGGATCAGGGTGTACGGCGCACGGCCGGTGGCCGCCGGATCTTTCCCCCCATGATCAGGTGGGGGTGCCCCCTCCGGGGGAGATCCGGCGGCCACTCGGTATCACTTGGTGAAGTCCGGGACCAGCTTGGCGATGGAGGTCTCGGCGGTGCTCAGGCCCTTGTCCAGGGACTCCTTGCCACCGGCGATCTTCAGCAGCTCGGCGTCCACCGGGCCCCACAGGGAGCTGTACTCGGGCAGCGCCGGGCGCGGCTGGGCGGCGGCGAGGACGCCCTGGTAACCGGCGATGCCCGGGTCGGCCTTGACCTCGGCCGTGTAGGCGTCGTCGCGGGTGGGCAGCGTGTTGTTCTTCAGGGCGATGGTCTCCTGGGCCTTCACCGAGGTCATGAAGTTCACGAACTTCAGCGCGGCCTTCTGGTGCGCCTCGTCGGAGCCGGCGTACACGGAGAGGTTGTGGCCGCCGGTCGGCGCGCCCGCCTTGCCGGAGGAGCCGGCCGGGACGGTGGCGATGCCGAGGTTGGCCTTGTCCTTGAAGGCGGAGCCCTTGTAGAAGTTGGTGATCTCCCACGGGCCCTGCATGATCGAGGCGACCTTGCCGTTGACGAACGCCTCCTGGATGTGGGCGTAGGCGTCGGCGGTGGTGTCGGCCTTGTGCAGGCCCTTGCCGTCGAAGAGGCTCAGCCAGGTGCCGTAGCCCTTCTTGGCCTCGGCGCCGGCGACGGTGATCTTCTTGGCGTCGGCGTCGACGGTGTCGGTGCCCTCGCCGTACAGGAACGTCTGGGCGTAGTAGGCCTGGGTGGAGCCCCAGTAGCCGTCGACGCCGGTCTTGTCCTTGATCGTGGCGGCGGCCTTCTTCAGGTCGTCCCAGGTCTTGGGGGCCTCGACGCCGGCCTTCTTGAACAGGTCCTTGTTGTAGACGAAGGCGAGGGTGTCCGTGGTGAACGGAACGCCGTAGACCTTGTCCTCGTACTTGGCCTGCTCGATCAGGCTGGGCTGGAACTTGGCCTGGTCGGCCAGGGCCTCGGTGCCGTCCAGCGGCAGGAAGAAGCCCTTCTTGGCGAAGGCGGGGGTCCAGCCGACCTCGGAGCGGAGGATGTCCGGGGCGCCCTTGGAACCGGCGGCGGTGTCGAACTTGTTCTGCGCCTGGTCGAAGGGGACGTTGACGTACTTGACCTTGATGTCCTTGTTGGCGGCCTCGAACTCCTTGACCAAGGCCTGGTACGTCGGCGCCTCATTGGTGGCGTTGGAGGTGTCCCACCACGTGATGGTCACCGGCCCGCTCGAGTCGCTGCCACTGTCGTCCCCGCCGCCGCAGGCCGTCGCCGCCAGGGCGAGGGACGCCACCAGCGCGGTGGCCGCTATGCCACGCCGCATGAGTTCTCCTTGAGGGTGAAAGCCCGTGTGATGCAGGGCGGCCCCGTCTGCCGAGCCCTGCCGTCTTGCCGACTGCGCCGATGGAGCCGCCGGGCGACGTGAACGTAACAGCGCTGAAAGACTTGCGAAAGACCTTGCAGAAAAAAAGTGCAAGAGACCACGGAAGTTACCGGCACGTGACCGCTGTGCGACCGCCGTGAGACGCTTCTTTACAGCGGTGGAGCGGTACACGGACCGCTTGTGCAAGACTCTGCAAGCTCTTGCCATCACTTTCACGAGGGAGCGCGATGACGCAGCAGCCCGGGCGCGGCCGGTCAACAGGTCGCCCACGGCGTCCGATTGGTGTGCAAGGCGACATACGGCCGGTACAGTCCAGTGCCGTGACCACACGGCTTGCGGACATCGCTGCGCAGGCGGGGGTGAGCGAAGCGACCGTCAGCCGCGTCCTCAACGGGAAGCCGGGCGTCGCCGCCACCACCCGCCAGTCCGTGCTGGCCGCACTCGACGTACTCGGCTATGAGCGCCCGGTGAGGCTGCGCCAGCGCAGCGAGGGCCTGGTGGGCCTGATCACCCCGGAGCTGGAGAACCCGATATTCCCGGCTCTCGCCCAGGTCATCGGACAGGCACTGACCAGGCAGGGCTACACCCCCGTACTGGCCACCCAGACCCCCGGCGGCTCCACCGAGGACGAGCTCACCGAGATGCTCGTCGACCGCGGAGTGGCCGGCATCATCTACGTCTCCGGCCTCCACGCCGACACCACCGCCGACATGCAGCGCTACGAGCGGCTGCGCGCCCAGGGCGTCCCCTTCGTGCTGGTGGACGGCTTCTCCCCCAAGGTCCAGGCACCGTTCATCTCCCCCGACGACCGCGCGGCGATGACCCTGGCGGTGACGCACCTCGCCTCCCTGGGCCACACCCGCATCGGCCTGGCACTGGGCCCCAAGCGCTTCGTCCCGGTCCAGCGCAAGATCGAGGGCTTCGTCCGCGCGGTGCAGGACCAGCTGAACCTCCCTCCGGACAACATCGAGACCGAGCTGATCCAGCACTCCCTCTACACCCTGGAGGGCGGCCAGGCGGCGGCCACGGCGCTCATCGAGCGCGGCTGCACCGCGGTGGTCTGCGCCAGCGACATGATGGCGCTGGGCGCGATAAGGGCGGCCCGCCGGCACGGCCTGGAGGTCCCCACCGACATCTCGGTCGTGGGCTTCGACGACTCCCCCCTGATCGCCTTCACCGACCCGCCCCTGACGACGGTCCGCAAGCCGGTCCCGGCGATGGGCCAGGCCGCGGTCCGCACGTTGCTGGAGGAGATCGGCGGGACTCCCGCACCGCACAGCGAGTTCGTGTTCATGCCGGAGCTGGTGGTGCGCGGTTCGACCGCTTCGGCACCCGGTGACAGGGTTCGTCCGTAAGTCGTCCGCAGGACGGAGAATCACCCTGCCCGCCCCTGCGTTGGCAGGAGAACGGACCGGTACCCGGGCAGTAGAACGTGCGTCCTGGACCCAACCGCGGGATGATCGGACGGGGAAGTCTTTTCTGGCAGACTCTGTGCCTATGGGTGACGCGACCGTGACGACACTGGAGGGCCGGGAAGCGGCCGTTGTGCACCCCGTCGCGGACGAGACGGGGCAGGGGTTCCTGCGCCGCCTGCGCACCCCCCGCCGCCCTCGTCTCTGGTTCGAGATCCTGCTGATCGCGGTGAGTTACTGGACGTACTCACTGATCCGCAACGCGGTCCCGGAGCAGAGGGCCGAGGCGCTGCGCAACGCCGACTGGCTCTGGAAACTGGAGCACCACCTCGGCCTCGCCGTGGAGGAGTCGATCAACCACACCATAAATGGCGTGACTTGGCTCATCGTCGGCATGAACTACTACTACGCGACGCTGCACTTCATCATCACCCTCGCCGTCCTGGTCTGGCTCTACCGCAGCCATCCCGGCCGCTACGCGGCGACCCGCCTGGTCCTCTTCGCGACCACGGGCGCGGCCCTGATCGGTTACTACCTGTATCCGCTCGCTCCCCCGCGCCTGATGACCAACACCACCTTCGTCGACACAGTCCTGGTCCACGACACCTGGGGCTCGATGGCCTCGGGCGACCTGAAGAACATGTCGAACCAGTACGCCGCGATGCCGTCGATGCACATCGGCTGGTCGGTCTGGAGCGGCCTGACGATCTTCGCCCTGACGCGGACCCCCTGGGTCCGGATCCTGGGTCTGCTCTACCCCACGGCCACCCTCATCGTGATCGTGGCAACGGCCAACCACTTCTGGCTGGACGCGGTGGGCGGCCTCATCTGCCTGGCGATCGGCTACACGGTGGCACGCATATGGTACGGAGCGCTGCCGTACTCGCTTCCCCGGACGGTGCCCAAGCCGCGTACGACGGGAAGGGGCCGTGCCGGGGGGTGTCCGCCCGCGGCGGCGGGCGTCAAGGAACAGAACAGCCTCTCCGGCAGCAACCGCCCGACCGAGGACGGACACTCCCCGGCGCGGCCCCGCACCCCCACAAGACCGTAGGCGCTCGGCGCACCCGCCCACACCGCGACGGTCCGCCGCAGGCATCACCGCAGCCCCGGTCGTCACCCCCCGTAGAACAGCTCCTCCACCACACCCCGGGCCCGCCGAGTCGTACGCCGGTACGCGTCGAGCATGTCGCCCACATGACCGGGCTCGTACCCCAGGTACCGCCCCACGGCCGCCAGCTCGCGGGCGTCCGACGGGAAGGTGTCCCCGGCCCGCCCCCGCACCAGCATCACGGCGTTGCGCACGCGCGTGGCCAGCACCCACGCCTCGTCCAGGATCGCCGCCTCCTCGGCCGGAATGAGCCCGGCCGCACAGGCGGCGGCGAGGGCCTCCCGGGTCCGTGTGGTCCGCAGCCCCGGCTCGGCCCAGCCGTGCTGGAGCTGGAGCAGTTGCACGGTCCACTCCACGTCGGACAGCCCGCCCGGCCCGAGCTTGGAGTGCAGCTTGGGATCGGAGCCGCGCGGCAGCCGCTCGGTCTCCATGCGGGCCTTCAGCCGCCGGATCTCGCGTACGGCGTCGTCGCCGAGCCCCTCGACGGGATAGCGCAGCGGATCGATCAGCTCGATGAACCGCCCCGCGAGCTCCGCGTCGCCCGCGACCGGTACGGCCCGCAGCAGCGCCTGCGACTCCCACACCAGCGACCACCGCCGGTAGTAGGCCGTATACGACTTCAGTGTGCGCACCAGCGGCCCGGACTTGCCCTCCGGCCGCAGGTCGGCGTCGATCAGCAGCGGCGGATCCGCGCTGGGGACCTGGAGCAGTCGCCGCATCTCGCTGACGACCCGGTTGGCGGCCGCGGCGGCCTCGTGCTCGTCGACCCCGTCCCGCGGCTCGTGCACGAACAGGACGTCGGCGTCGCTGCCGTATCCCAGCTCGTGCCCGCCGAACCGCCCCATGCCGATGATCGCGAACCGGGTCGGCAGGGTGTCCCCCCATCCCTCCCGGACGACCGCCCGCAGGGTGCCCGCGAGCGTCGCCGCGGTCAGGTCGGACACCGCGGCCCCGACCCGGTCCACCAGTGCGCCCTGGTCGGCCTCGGCGGGCTTGGTCTCGGTGCCGTAGGAGTCGACGATGTCGGCGGCGGCCGTACGGAACAGTTCACGGCGCCGTACGCCGCGCGCCGCCGTGACGGCCTGGACGCCGCCGTCCGCGCGGCCGACCGCGGCGAGGATCTCCTGCTCCAGATGGGTCCGCGAGCGGGGTTCGAGACCGGTGCCGCCGTCGCCGTCGCCGAGCAGCGCGACCGCTTCCGGTGCCCGCATCAGCAGGTCGGGGGCGAGGCGGCCGGCCGACAGCACCCGGGCGAGGTTCTCGGCGGCGGCCCCCTCGTCCCGCAGCAGCCGCAGATACCAAGGGGTCTTGCCGAGCGCGTCCGACACCTTGCGGAAGTTCAGCAGCCCCGCGTCCGGATCGGCCGAGTCGGCGAACCAGCCCAACAGGACGGGCAGCAGGGTGCGTTGGATCGCCGCCTTGCGGGTGACGCCGGAGGCCAGCGCCTCCAGGTGCCGCAGGGCCGCGGCCGGGTCGGCGTACCCGAGCGCGATCAGCCGCTCGCGTGCCGCTCCGGCACTCAACCGGGCCTCGCCGGGGGCGAGTTGGGCGACGGCGTCGAGCAGCGGCCGGTAGAAGAGCTTCTCGTGCAGTCGCCGTACGACACTTGAGTGCCGTCGCCATTCGCGGTTCAGCTCGGCGACCGGGTCGACGCGCAGCCCGAGCGAGCGCCCGATGCGCCGCAGGTCGGCGTCGTCCTCGGGCACCAGGTGGGTGCGCCGCAGCCGGTAGAGCTGGATGCGGTGCTCCATGGAGCGCAGGAAGCGGTAGGCGGTGTCGAGCTGCGCGGCGTCCGCCCGCCCGACGTAGCCGCCCGCGGCGAGCGCCTGCAAGGCGTCCAGGGTGGTGCCGCTGCGCAGCGAGGCGTCGTCACGGCCGTGCACCAACTGCAGGAGCTGCACGGCGAACTCGACGTCCCGCAGCCCGCCCGGGCCGAGTTTGAGCTGCCGGTCCAGCTCCGAGACGGGGATGTTCTCGACGACCCTGCGCCGCATCTTCTGCACGTCGGCGACGAAGTTGTCCCGCTCGGCGGCCTTCCAGACGAGTGGTTCGAGGGCGGCGACGTACTCCTCGCCGAGCTCGATGTCGCCGGCCACCGGGCGGGCCTTGAGCAGGGCCTGGAACTCCCAGGTCTTGGCCCAGCGCCGGTAGTAGGCGAGATGGCTGCTGAGCGTGCGCACCAGCGGGCCGTTCCTGCCCTCGGGGCGCAGATTGGCGTCCACGGGCCAGATGGAGCCCTCGACGGTGGTCTCGGAGCAGATCCGCATCATGTGCGAGGCGAGCCTGGTGGCCGAGCGCAGGGCCTTGCCCTCGTCGGCCCCGTCGGCGGTCTCGCCCACGAAGATGACGTCGACGTCGGAGACGTAGTTCAGCTCGTGGCCGCCGCACTTGCCCATCGCGATCACCGCGAGCCGGCACTGCGAGGCGTCCTCGGGCGCGGCGGCGCGGGCGATGGCGAGGGCGGCGCGCAGGGTCGCGGTGGCGAGGTCGGCGAGCTCGGCGGCGGTCTGCGCGAGGTCGGTGGTGCCGCACACGTCGCGTGCGGCGATGGACAGCAGGCAGCGGCGGTAGGCGACGCGCAGCGACACCGGGTCGGTGGCGTCGGCGAGGCCCTGCTCGAACTCCTCGACCTCGGGGTGCAGGTCCCGAGGTTCGTACATGGCCAGGGCCTGCCAGTCGCCGGGGTGGCGGGCGAGGTGGTCGGCGAGCGCGGCGGAGGCGCCGAGCACGCCGAGCAGCCGGTCGCGCAGCGGCTTGGCCGCTATCACCGTGTCGAGCAGTTCCCGCTGTGCGGTGGGGTCCGGCTGGGCCTCGACGAGCCGGACCAGGCCGTCCAGGGTGAGGTCGGGGTCGGCGGTGGCGCCGAGGGCCTCCAGCAGCACCGGATCGTTGCGGATCGGCGCGAGCTCGGGGCTCTCCAGGAGCCGCTCGGCGGCCGACGGGTCGGTGAATCCGTGCCGCAGCAGCCGCGTGAAGGTACTGCTCCTGCGCCCCGGCGCCGTCATGCTCGCCCTCCCGTCCGATCGGGGTCGTACGCACCCGATCAAGGTCGTACGCGATCGAGCCTATCCGCAGACCCTGGAAGTGGCGCCGATGAGTTCCTGCGGTGCGAGCGGTCTGCCCTGTAGCGGCAGAGGTCCGGCGACACATCTGGAGGGCGCCCGATGTCCGACAACCAACCACAGACCCGACTGGACGCGCGTTACAGCGACGAGAAGGCCACGGCGACCCCCTGGTCCGAGGCGGAGAAGCTGCTGTCCGAGGCCGAGCTGTTCTGGATCTCGACGGTACGGCCGGACGGGCGTCCGCATGTGACCCCGCTGCCGGCGGTGTGGTCGCGGGGCGCGCTGCACTTCTGCACGGGCCCCGAGGAACGCAAGGCGCGCAACCTTGAGGAGAACCCGAATCTGGTGCTGACGACCGGCACGAACCTCTGGAACGAGGGCTACGACCTGGTGGTGGAGGGGGTCGCGGAACGGATCACCGACGACGCCCGGCTGCACGAGCTGGCGGTGGCGTGGCAGACGAAATACGGGCCTTTCTGGCACTTCGAGGTGCGGAACGGCGCATTCCGCCACGGATCGGGGCACGCCTACGTCTTTTCGGTGGCGCCGCGTACGGTTTTCGGCTTCGGTAAGGGTGAGCCGTTCAGCCAGACCCGCTGGCGATTCACCAGGGAGGACCACCACTGATGGACTTCACCCTCGAAGTGATCCCGCTGCCCGTGAGCGACATCGACCGGGCCCGCGACTTCTACCGGGACAAGGTCGGCTTCCACGTCGACATCGACCAGGAGGTCATGCCGGGCATGCGCATCGTCCAGCTGACCCCACCGGGTTCCGGCTGTTCGATCGCCCTCGGCGACAGCATCTGGGACATGACCAAGGGCGAGACCAAGCCGGAGCCCGGCTCCTACCAGGGCCTCCAGCTGTGCGTGGCCGACATCAAGGCGGCCCGTGCCGAACTGACCGAACGCGGCCTGGACATCTCCGAGCCGGTCCAGTACTCCCCCGACGACGGCGCCACCTTCATGTACTTCACCGACCCGGACGGCAACGGCTGGTCGATCCAGGAGTACCGCCGCCGGGCCACGGAGCCGCTGCACGAGCACCTGTCGAAGCAGGCGTCGAGCTAGCCGGCCTCGAAGGGGCGCGGGGAACTGCGCGACCGGCCCAGGGACGGGCCGCACTCGCCCTGCGACCCGCACCCCTTCGGCGATCAGGCCCTAAAGAACCGGCAGGTTCTTCCTCAGTTCGAAGGCGGTGACCTCCGAGCGGTACTCCTCCCACTCCTGCCGCTTGTTGCGCAGGAAGAAGTCGAAGACGTGCTCGCCCAGGGTCTCGGCGACCAGGTCGCTGTTCTCCATGAGGGTGAGGGCCTCGCCGAGGTTCTGGGGCAGGGGCTCGATGCCCATGGCGCGGCGTTCGGCGTTGGACAGGGCCCAGACGTCGTCCTCGGCGCCCGGCGGGAGCTCGTAGCCCTCCTCGATGCCCTTCAGGCCCGCCGCGAGCAGGACGGCGTACGCCAGGTACGGGTTGGCGCCGGAGTCGATGGAGCGGACCTCCACGCGCGCGGAGCCGGTCTTGCCGGGCTTGTACATCGGGACGCGGACCAGGGCGCTGCGGTTGTTGTGGCCCCAGCAGATGTAGGAGGGGGCCTCGCCGCCGGCGCCGGCCGTGCGCTCCGAGCCGCCCCAGATGCGCTTGTAGGAGTTCACCCACTGGTTGGTGACGGCCGAGAGCTCCGCCGCGTGCCGCAGCAGGCCCGCGATGAAGGAGCGGCCGACCTTGGAGAGCTGGTACTCGGAGCCCGACTCGTAGAACGCGTTGCGGTCGCCCTCGAAGAGGGACAGGTGGGTGTGCATGCCGGAGCCCGGGTGCTCGGAGAACGGCTTCGGCATGAACGTCGCCTGCACGCCCTGCTCCAGCGCCACCTGCTTCATGACCAGGCGGAACGTCATGATGTTGTCGGCCGTGGAGAGCGCGTCGGCGTAGCGCAGGTCGATCTCCTGCTGGCCCGGCGCGCCCTCGTGGTGGGAGAACTCGACCGAGATGCCCATGGACTCCAGCATGGTGATCGCCTGGCGGCGGAAGTCCATGCCGATGTTCTGCGGGGTGTGGTCGAAGTAGCCGGAGTTGTCGGCCGGGGTGGGGCGCGTGCCGTCGAGCGGGCGGTCCTTCAGCAGGAAGAACTCGATCTCCGGGTGGGTGTAGAAGGTGAAGCCCAGGTCGGAGGTGCGGGCCAGGGCGCGCTTCAGCACGTACCTCGGGTCCGCGAAGGACGGGGAGCCGTCCGGCATGAGGATGTCGCAGAACATGCGGGCCGTGCCGGGGGCCTCGGCGCGCCAGGGCAGGATCTGGAACGTCGACGGATCCGGCTTGGCGATCATGTCCGACTCGTATACACGGGCGAAGCCCTCGATCGCCGAGCCGTCGAAGCCGATGCCCTCGTCGAAGGCCTGCTCCAGTTCGGCAGGGGCCACGGCCACGGACTTGAGGAAGCCCAGCACGTCCGTGAACCACAGGCGTACGAAACGGATGTCGCGCTCCTCCAACGTCCGGAGCACGAACTCCTGCTGCTTGTCCATCTTCCGCTTCCCCATCCTTGCTGGTCAGGCCGCCTGTCTCCGTGTCCCGCAGGAGGCGGTCGGGCACCTGAGCATCACACCACAACACCGTTTCAGGCGCGTTGCGGACCTTGATCGCCGGGGCGACCCCGGGTCGAACGTCCGGCCTACGACAGGTGTCCCGTCACGGCCCCGGTATGCCGGTGTACTGCTCCGCCGCCCATCTTGCCTGCTCGCACCCCCATTCGTAATGCCCGGCCCCCCAGGACCCACCCCGCTTTAATTTGCATCTTGGATGCAAGTTTTAATGGAGGCACGGCACCCGACCGAGCCTGAGGAGACCTGATGCTGTCCGAGCAGTCCGCCGCCACCGTCCGCGCCACCCTTCCCGTCGTCGGCGCGGCCATCGGCGAGATCACCGAGCGCTTCTACGCCGGGATGTTCGCCGCCCGCCCCGAGCTGCTGCGCGACCTGTTCAACCGCGGCAACCAGGCGGCCGGCACCCAGCGCCAGGCGCTCGCGGGGTCGATCGCCGCCTTCGCGACGCACCTGGTGGCCCGCCCCGACGAGCGGCCCGACGCGATGCTGAGCCGGATCGCCCACAAGCACGCCTCCCTGGGCGTCACGGCGGAGCAGTACGAGATCGTCCACGAGCACCTCTTCACCGCCATCGCCGACGTGCTCGGCGAGGCCGTCACGCCCGAGGTCGCGGCCGCCTGGGACGAGGTCTACTGGCTGATGGCGAACGCGCTGATCGCGATCGAGAAGCGGCTGTACGAGGAGCAGGGCGGGCACGAGTGGCGGGAGTGGGAGGTCGTCGAGCGCGTCGAGGAGACCGCCGACGTCGCCACCTTCCGGCTGCGCCCGGCCGACGGCGGCCCGGTACCCGGCTTCCGGGCCGGGCAGTACGTATCGGTCCAGGTGGAGCTGGCGGACGGGGCCCGGCAGATACGCCAGTACAGCCTCTCCGCCGCGCCCGGCTCACCGGTCCGCCAGTTCAGCGTGAAGCGGGTGCACGGCGAGGCGGGGCCCGACGGCGAGGTCTCCAACCACCTCCACGCGCGCGTGGCGGCCGGTGACCGGCTGCGGCTGTCGGCGCCGTACGGCGATCTCGTGCTCACCGACCTCGCGGCCGACGCGCCGCTGTTCCTCGCCTCCGCCGGCATCGGTGTGACGCCGATGGTCGCCATGCTGGGCCAGCTCGCGGACCAGGGGCACGAGGGTCCGGTGCTGGTCGTGCACGGTGACCGCTCCCCCGCCGAGCACGCGCTGCGCGCGGACCACGAGGCGTACGCCGGGAAGCTGGCGGACGCGTCGGTCCGCTTCTGGTACGAGGACGGCGCCGAGGCGGCCCACCGCACCGGCCTGGTCGACCTCACCGGCGTCGACGTACCGCGGGGCACGCGCGCGTACCTATGCGGCCCGCTGCCCTTCATGCGGGCGGTGCGCACGCAGCTGATCGACCGGGGCGTGGCACCGGCCGACATCCACTACGAGGTGTTCGGGCCGGACCTCTGGCTGGCCCGGGCGGCCTGAGGCCGCAGGGGGCGCAGGGCACGCGGCCGGGAAACCGCACCGGGGCTAAGGCGCCCGGCCGATCTGGAGCAGCAGCGGCCCTGTCGGGTCCGCGGTCACGTCGGCCACCGTCAGCGGGTCCAGCGAGGCGAAGAACGCCTCCTGGGCCCGCCGCAGCGCGCCGCGCAGCCGGCACGCGGAGTTGAGCGGGCAGGGGTGGTCGCCCTCGCACTCGACGACGTCGCCCTCCCCCTCGAAGGCGCGCACGATCGCGCCGACCGAGGCCGTACGGCCCCTGTCTCTGAGCCAGAGCCCGCCGCCGCGGCCCCGGCGGGCGTCGACGAGGCCCATGTGCTGGAGCTCGGCGACGACCTTCGCGGCATGGGTGTACGGCACCTCCATGTCCGCCGCGATCTCACGGGTCGTCGGCGTGGCGTCCCCGAGGACGGCGAGCCGCATCAGGAGGCGCAGTGCCAGATCGGTGGAGCGCAACAGCCGCATGCGAAGAAGCGTAGATAATGCGCATCCGCGGTTCAAAATATGGCCGCCGGGCCGCGGAGCCGCCGGGCTGCCGCCGGTGGACCGGGTCGCCCCGTTCCGGCCTTTCCCTGTCACCTCTCTACGAGAGGTCACTCCTTCCCCATTACGATCAGCGGACCCGACCGTCCCTTTCCCCCCGAAGGACATGACCTCATGGGCTCCGCCAAGAACCAGAGCAACGCGGCGCGCAAGGCGCGCATAGAGGAGATGCGGCGCGCCGAGCGTGCCCGTGAGCGGCGCAACCGGATCCTGACGATAGTGGCCAGCGGCGTGGTGGTCGCGGGCCTCGTCGTCGGCGGTGTCTTCGTCGTGCAGTCCCAGGCCGACAAGGCCGAGGCGAACGACGGCATGGACAAGAAGGACGACAAGACCAAGACCGCGGGCAAGCTCGTCGCGGACGAGGACGGTCTGAAGTCCTGGAAGGGGACGCTGGGCCGCAACCACGTCACCACCACCGTGAAGTACCCGGTGGAGCCCCCGGTCGGCGGCGACCACGACCGGGTCTGGATGAACTGCAACGGCGACGTCTACACCAAGGCCGTCAACAACATGAACGCCGTGCACTCGTTGGAGCACGGCGCCGTGTGGGTGACGTACAACTCCAAGGCGCCCAAGGCCGACGTCGAGGCGCTGGCGGCGAAGGTGAAGGCGACGCCGTACACGCTGATGAGCCCGGACGACGGCCAGCAGGATCCGATCGTGCTGACCGCGTGGGGCGTGCAGCGCACGGTGACCGGCGCGCAGGACCCGAACGTCGGCAAGTTCTTCGAGACCTACGTCCAGGGCAAGCAGACGCCCGAGCCGGGCGCGGCGTGCACGGGCGGTAGGTCGGAGTGAAGCAGCACGTCGGTTGGATCGCGGGGGCCGCGGCGGCACTGCTCGTCGCGGTCGGCGCGCTCACCTACGCCGTCGCCCAGGACGGCGGCGGATCCAGCGGTACGCCGGCCGCGGACTCCGCGGACGCCGGGTTCGCCCGGGACATGGCGGTGCACCACCAGCAGGCCGTGGAGATGTCGTACATCGTGCGCGACCGCACGGACGACAAGGACGTGCGGCTGCTGGCGTACGACATCGCGCAGACGCAGGCCAACCAGCGCGGGATGCTGCTGGGGTGGCTGGATCTGTGGGAGCTGCCGAAGGTGTCGTCGAAGCCTCCGATGAGCTGGATGGGCATGGGTGACATGCCCTCCGCCGGGGACGGATCCCTGATGCCGGGCATGGCGACGAACGCGGAGATGAAGAAGCTCCAGGGCCTCAGCGGCAGGCAGGCGGAGGTCTTCTATCTGCAGCTGATGACGGAGCATCACAAGGGCGGCATCCACATGGCCGAGGGCTGTGTCGACAGGTGCGCGGTCGGCGTGGAGAAGCGGCTCGCGCAGGGCATGGTGGACGGACAGCGGTCGGAGATCGAGCTGATGGCGGACATGCTGAAGGAGCGGGACGCGAAGCCGCGCTCCTAGCTGCCTCGAAGCCGCGCTCCTAGCTGCCTCTGAAGCCTCGCACCCAGCTGCCGCGAAGCCTCGCTCACAGCTGCTGAAATGGCCTTGTCATTGCGTTAGTTGGGACCTTCTTGAGCCGCGCATTCCCCTGGCGTGAACGGTTCGTCGCTTAAGTGGCCACCGTCGGGTGATCCACTCGCACACGAATCGCACAGGGGGTTCCATGAGATCTCGACGTGCCGCGCTGCGCACCTCGGTGAGTCTGGCGGCGACACTGCCTCTCCTCACCGGCGCGCTGGCCATCGGCATACCGGCGGCGCACGCCGCCGACGCCCCGGGCCGCGACCGGCTCGCCGGCACCAAGCCCGCGTGGGCCACGGCCCGGGCGGACAAGGGCGCGACCTCGGACAGCGCGCGGGTCTCCGCGCGTGTCTACCTCGCGGGCCGCGACGCGGCCGGCCTCGCCGCGTACGCGAAGGCCGTGTCGGACCCGGCCTCGGAGTCCTACGGCAAGTATCTGAGCGCCGGGCAGGCGCAGGCCCGCTTCGGCGCGACGAAGGCCCAAGTGGGCGCCGTCAAGAGCTGGTTGAGGGCCGCCGGGCTGAAGGTCACGGGCGTCACGCGGCACTATGTCGCCGTCGGCGGCGATGTGGCCGCCGCGGAGAAGGCGTTCGGCACCCAGCTGCACGACTACACCAAGGGCGCCCGGACCTACCGTGCCCCGGCGACCGCGGCCTCGGTGCCGGATGCCGTGAAGGACGCGGTCCTGACCGTCACCGGCCTCGACGACGCGCCGCACCTGGCGAGCCACCGGGACCAGCTCCCGCCGCCGGAGACGGTGTTCCGCAACGCCGGGCCGTTCTCGACGTACCACGGCTCGAACGTGGCGAAGACGCTGCCGGACGCGTACGGCACGAAGGTCCCGTACGCCGTGAAGGGCTACACCGGCAAGCAGCTGCGCGCCGCGTACGGCGCGGGCAAGCGCACGGGCAAGGGCGTGCGCATCGCCATCACCGACGCGTACGCCTCCCCGACCATCGCCTTCGACGCGGCCACCTACGCCAAGCGCAACGGGGACGCGGCCTGGAGCACCGGTCAGCTGCGGCAGGTCCTGCCCGCGAAGTACACACGGACCAAGGAGTGCTCGGCGGCCGGCTGGTACGGCGAGGAGACCCTGGACGTCGAGTCCGCGCACGCGGTCGCGCCGGGTGCGCAGATCACGTACGTGGGCGCCGCCTCCTGTTACGACGAGGACCTGCTCGACTCGCTGAGCAAGATCGTCGACAACCATCTCGCCGACATCGTCTCCAACTCCTGGGGCGAGACCGAGGACGCGCAGACCCCGGACCTGGCGGCCGCCTACGACCAGGTCTTCCAGTTCGGCGCGGTGGAGGGCATCGGCTTCTACTACTCCTCCGGCGACGACGGCGACGAGGTGGCCGCCAGCGGCACCAAGCAGACGGACATCCCGGCGAGTTCGGCCTGGGTGACGGCGGTCGGCGGCACCTCGCTGGCGGTCGGCAAGGGCGAGAAGTACCTGTGGGAGACCGGCTGGGGCACGCAGAAGGCGACCCTCTCGGCCGACGGGAAGAGCTGGACCGGCTTCCCGGGCGCGTTCACCTCGGGCGCGGGCGGCGGCACCAGCAGGACGGTCGCCGAGCCCTACTACCAGCAGGGCGTCGTCCCGCCCGCGCTGGCGAAGGCCAACAGCGCCGACGGCAACCGGGTGGTGCCGGACATCGCGGCGATCGCCGACCCGAACACCGGGTTCCTGGTGGGCCAGACGCAGACCCTGCCGGACGGCAGGACGCAGGCCTACGACGAGTACCGCCTCGGCGGCACCTCGCTGGCCGCGCCGGTCGTCGCGGCCGTGCAGGCCCTCGCGCAGGAGGCGGCCGGCAAGCCTCTCGGCTTCGCCAACCCCGCGATCTACGCGCGGTACGGCTCGAAGGCGTACCACGACGTCACGGACAACCCGACGGGCTCGTCACTCGCGGTGGCCCGCGTCGACTTCGTCAACGGCCATGACGCGACGGGCGGCCTGAGCACGTCCGTCCGCAGCCTCGGCAAGGACAGTTCGCTGAGCGCCGTGAAGGGCTACGACGACGTGACGGGCGTGGGCACGCCCGCGGGCGGCTATGTGGAGTCGTACAGGCGCCGCTGATCACCGGCAGAAGGAGGCGCCCCGCCGACGGGGGAAGATCGGCGGGGCGCTTGGTGCCGCAGTGGTTCAGGGGTGGCGGCGGACCGAGCTCAGAGGTGCCGGAAGGTCCGGCTCAGTGGACGGAGTGCTCTTCCAGCGGGAACGTGCCGCCCACGACGTCGTCCGCGAACGCCTTCGCCGCGTCGCCCATGGCCCGGCGCAGGTCGGCGTACTGCTTGACGAACTTGGGGACGCGGCCGCCGGTCAGGCCCATCATGTCCGTCCATACCAGGACCTGTGCGTCGGTCTCCGGGCCGGCGCCGATGCCGACGGTCGGGATGTGCAGGACGCGCGTCACCTCGGCCGCCAGCTCCGCCGGGACCAGCTCCAGGACGACCGCGAACGCGCCCGCGTCCTGGACCGCCTTGGCGTCGCGCAGCAGCTGCTGGGCCGCCTCCTCGCCGCGGCCCTGGACGCGGTAGCCCATGGCGTTGACGGACTGCGGGGTCAGGCCGATGTGCGCCATCACCGGGATGCCGGACTCGACGAGCAGCTCGATCTGGCGGTGCGAGCGCTCGCCGCCCTCCAGCTTGACCGCGCCGACGCCGGCCTCCTTGACCAGCCGGGTCGCCGAGCGCAGCGCCTGCACCGGGCCCTCCTGGTACGAGCCGAAGGGCAGGTCGCCGACGATGAGGGCGCGTGAGGTGCCGCGTACGACGGCCGCCGAGAGCATGGTCATCTCGTCGAGCGTCACGGGCACGGTGGTCTCGTAGCCGAGGTGGCAGTTGCCCGCCGAGTCGCCGACGAGCATGACCGGGATGCCGGCCTCGTCGAAGACGGACGCGGTCATCGCGTCGTAGGCGGTGAGCATGGGCCACTTCTCACCTCGCTCCTTGGCGAGGGCGATGTCCCGAACAGTGATGCGCCGCGTGCCCTTGCCCCCGTACAGCGCCTTGCTGCCGTCGGAGGTCTTCGCCTGAGGCGTCTGGGCAGCCGAAAGCTGCGTCATTGCAACGGCTCCTTCTGTCATCTCGAGGCGCCCTGACGGCGTCCCCGGATCCTCTCCATGGTGGCACCTCGTGCCAGTCGGGGCCAGGCCCCCTCGTGTGAGTTCCACCCCCGCGTAAGTTCTCGGTAAGAAATTAAGATACGAGACGGTTCCGTATCGTAAATAAGGTAGCTTCGAGCGCATGACTTCTCCCGCCGCTCCAGCAACCCGCATACCCGAAGCGGTGCACCGGCGCCGCTGGGCAATCCTCGGCGTGCTGATGCTCAGCCTGCTGATCGTCGTGCTGGACAACTCCATCCTGAACGTCGCCATCAAGACCATCTCGACCCCCGCGCCCACCGGCCTCGGCGCCACGCAGAGCGAGCTGGAGTGGGCGATCAACGCCTACACCCTCGTCTTCGCGGGCCTGCTGTTCAGCGCGGGCATCCTGGGCGACCGGCTCGGCCGCAAGAAGGTGCTGCTCGGCGGACTCGCCGTGTTCGGCATCGGCTCCGCGCTCGCCGCGTTCTCCGGCTCCCCCGGTGAGCTGATCGCCTTCCGCGCGGTGATGGGCCTCGGCGCGGCCTTCGTCATGCCGGCCACCCTCGCCGTGCTGATGAACGTCTTCGAGCGGGACGAGCAGCCCAAGGCCATCGGCATCTGGGCCGGCGGCGTCGGACTCGCCATCGCCATCGGCCCCATCACCGGCGGTGTACTGCTCGACCACTTCTGGTGGGGCTCGGTCTTCCTCATCAACGTGCCGATCGTGCTGCTCGCCCTCGGGCTGATGCTGTGGCTGGTCCCGGACTCGCGCGACCCGAACCCCGGCCGGATCGACCCCGTCGGCGTGGTGCTCTCCGTCGTCGGCCTGGTCCTGCTCGTCTACGGCATCATCAAGGGCGGCCAGCTCGCCGACTTCACCGACGTGACGGTCCTCACGACGATCGCCGCCGGTCTCGCCGTGCTCGCCGCCTTCGTTGTGTTCGAGAAGCGCAGCGACCATCCGTCCATCGACATCACCTACTTCCGCAACAAGGTCTTCTCGGCCGCGATCGGCGTCATCGCGCTGGTCTTCTTCGCGCTGATGGGCGTGACCTTCTTCTCGGTCTTCTACACCCAGAGCGTGCGCGGCTACTCGCCGCTGGAGACCGGTCTGCTGATGCTGCCGCTGGCCGCCGCGCAGATGATCTTCGCACCGCGCGCCCGGCTGCTGGTCGACCGGTTCGGCAACCGGGCCACGACGACCGGCGCCATGCTCCTGATCGCGCTCACGCTGGCCGCGTTCGCGACCTTCGAGGCGGACACGCCGATCTGGCTGCTGGAGGTCGTGTTCTTCCTCATGGGCGCCGCCATGGCCCACATCATGACGCCCATCAGCGTCGTCATCATGCAGGCCCTGCCCCGCGAGAAGGCCGGTTCCGCCTCCGCACTGAGCAACACCTTCCGCCAGGTCGGCGGCGCCCTCGGCATCGCCGTCCTCGGCTCGGTCCTGTCGACGGCGTACCGGGGCGACATCGAGGACCGGCTCACGGCGCTGCCGGAGGGCCTGCGGCACACCGCGGGCGAGTCCATCGAGGCCACGCTCGGCGTCGCCGACCGGCTCGGCCCGCGCGGCGAGGCGCTCATCGGCCCGGCGCACGACGCGTTCCTGCACGCCATGCACATCACGGCGCTGTGGGGCGCCGGGATCGCGGTGCTCGGCGCGGTGGTCGTGGCGCTGTTCCTGCCGGGGCGGCCCGCCGCCGCCCAGAAGAGCGAGGAGGAGCAGGAGTTGGTGGCCTCGGAGTAGCGCAACGCGCTCATGCGGCCGGCGCGCGCCACGGTGCCGTACCCGGGGGACAATCAGCACAGCCCACGGAAAGGACCGAGCAAGTGAGCCTCGCCGACAGTCATCCCCGGCCGGGCGGCCCCGGCCTGGGCCGCCCCCGCAGCGAGGCCGTGGAGCGGTCCATCATCGAGGGCGTCATCAGACTGCTGGAGGAGGGCGTGCCGCTCGCGGAGCTGTCCATCGAGCGCATCGCCCGCACCGCCGGCGTCGGCAAGGCCACCATCTACCGCCGCTGGAACGGCAAGGAGGAGCTCTTCGTCGACGTCGTGCGCGCCGCCGAGCCCCCGGACCCCGAACTGCCCGGCACCTCGGTGCGCGACGATCTCGTGACGCTGCTGGAGCAGTTGCGCAGGCGCGGCCTGATGACCCGTTCGTCGGTGCTCCTGCACAACGTCATCGCCCAGATGAAGCGCAGCCCGAAGATCTGGGACGCCTACCACTCGATCGTGGTCGAGCCGCGGCGCAGGACACAGCACGCGATCCTGCGCCGCGGGCAGGAGGGCGGCGAACTGCGCACGGACATCGACGTCGACGTGATGAACGACATGATCTTCGGCCCGATGCTGGTGCGTGCCGTCATGCGCCCGGACGCCGACCTGCCCGAAGGGCTGTCGGAGCAGATGGTCGACGCCGTGCTCGAAGGTCTACGGCCCGTCAGTTCGCGCACTCCGTAGTACGCATGTGCGCGTTTCGTCACAGAGCGCGCTTTCCCCGCCGGTCACTGGAACTCGGCGAGCCGACTTGTACGTCCTCGCCCCCGTACGGCCGTCATGAGTACGGCATGAACGGAGCCGATCATCCCCTAGGGTTTCTTTGGGCGCGGGGGGACGACGGTGTGCACGGCAGGTAGTGAGGCGACGGTATGGCGCAGCAGGCGTACGTGACGGAGACGGACAGCGGCGGCTCGGAGCCCGGCCGCCGGGAATCCGGGCTCCGGCGCCTGCCAGGACGCCTGGTCTCGGGCTGGCGCGGCGACCCGCGCATCTGGCGGCGCGGGATCTTGCTGGCCGCCGTCGCGGTGGTCCTCGCCCTGGTCATGGGGCTGCACGCGCGGATCCCGAACGCCATCGGCAACCTCGGCTCCCTGACCGAGACGTTTCTGCCCTGGCTGGGCCTGCTCATCCCGGTACTCGTGCTGCTGGGCCTGGTGCGCAAGTCGGCGACCGCGCTGATCGCGGTGCTGCTCCCGGCGATCGTCTGGCTGAATCTCTTCGGCGGCCAGCTCAGCGACAAGACCGGCTCCGGCGGCGATCTGACGGTGGCCACGCACAACGTCAACGCCGACAACACCGATCCCGCAGGCACCGCCCAGGACGTGGCCGCGTCCGGCGCGGACGTCGTGGCGCTGGAGGAGCTGACGGCCGACGCGGTGCCGACGTACGAGAAGGCGCTGGCGTCGACGTACAAGTACCACTCGGTGCAGGGCACGGTCGGGCTGTGGAGCAAGTACCCGCTGAACGGCGTCCGGTCCGTCGACATCCAGCTGGGATGGACCCGCGCCATGCGGGCCGCGGTGACCACGCCGGCCGGGCAGGTCGCGGTGTACGTGGCCCATCTGCCCTCGGTACGCGTGAAGATGGAGGCCGGGTTCACCGCCCGGCAGCGCGACAAGAGCGCCGACGCGCTGGGCGAGGCCATCGTCGACGAGCCGCTTCAGAAAGTCGTCCTGCTCGGCGACCTGAACGGCACGATGAACGACCGCGCGCTGCGGGCCATCACCGCCCAGATGCGTTCCACGCAGGGCGCCTCGGGCAGCGGGATGGGATTCAGCTGGCCGGCCTCGTTCCCGATGGCGCGGATCGACCAGATCATGGTGAAGGGCATCGAGCCGATGAGCTCGTGGACGCTGCCGGAGACGGGCAGCGACCATCTACCGATCGCCGCGCGTGTGAAGGTCGACACATCCGCGTCCTGAGAATCCCAGGTCAGCGCCGTCTGGACGGCTGTGCGCAACCGGGCTGTCATCTCCCGGAATACTGCGCCTGAGAGACTTTGTTCCGTACTTGAACATACGAAGTCGTGGAACACCGCTCTCGACACCCCGAAAGGCAAAGGCACTCCATGCCCCTGGCCCTGCTCGCCCTCGCCGTGGGCGCGTTCGGTATCGGTACGACCGAGTTCGTGATGATGGGCCTGCTGCCCGAAGTCGCGGACGACCTGGACATCTCGATCCCCACCGCCGGGCATCTGGTCTCGGCCTACGCCCTCGGCGTCGTCATCGGCGCCCCGCTGCTCGCCGCGGTCACGGCACGGATGCCGCGCCGCACCGTGCTGATCGGCCTGATGGCCCTGTTCGTCGCGGGCAACGCCCTGTCGGCGTTCGCGCCTGACTACGACTGGCTGGTGGCCGCCCGGTTCCTGAGCGGCCTGCCGCACGGCGCCTTCTTCGGCGTCGGCGCGGTCGTGGCGACGAGCATGGTCGCGCCGGAGCGCAAGGCCCGCTCCGTGTCGCTGATGTTCCTGGGCCTGACGGTGGCCAACATCGCGGGCGTGCCCGCGGGCACCCTCATGGGGCAGCACCTGGGCTGGCGGGCCACGTTCCTCGGCGTGAGCGCGATCGGTCTGGCGGCGATGGCGTCGCTGGCGCTGCTGATCCCGCGCGCGCAGCAGAGCGCGGCGCCGCCCGCCGGGCTGCGCGGCGAGCTGGCGGCGCTGCGCTCGGTGCCGGTGTGGCTGGCGCTCGGCACGACGGTCGCGGGCTTCGGGGCGCTCTTCGCCGCGTACAGCTATGTCACGCCGATGCTGACGGACGCCGCCGGGTACGCCGACAGCAGTGTCACGCTGCTGCTGGCGCTGTTCGGTGTGGGTGCGACCGCCGGCAACCTGCTGGGCGGGCGGCTGGCGGACCACGCGATGCGAGGCACGCTGTTCGCGGGTCTGATCTCGCTGGCGGCGGTCCTGGCGCTGTTCCCGCTGCTGATGTCCACGGCGTGGACTGCGGCCCTGGCTGTGGCCCTGCTCGGCATGGCGGCGTTCGTGACCGGCTCGCCGCTGAACCTGATGGTGATGGAGAAGGCGGCGTCGGCCCCGTCGCTGGCGTCCTCGGCCAACCAGGCGGCCTTCAACCTCGCGAATGCCGGCGGCGCCTGGATCGGCGGGCTGGCCCTCGCGGCGGGCTTCGGGGTGACGTCCCCGGCGCTGGCGGGGGCGGTGCTGGCGGTGCTGGGGCTCGGCGTGGCCGGTGCGGCGTATGCCGTGGACCGGCGGCGCGGTGTTGAGTCCTCCGGGCGGGAGCGGGTGGTTGCCGGGCGGGTTCCGCGGCCGGCCGAAACGGTTCAGCGCTGAGGTCGTCCGGGTAGGGCGCGACTACGGATGTGGCACGGTGAGCCGTCGGTCGGGTGCCGCGCCGTCGTGGCTGGTCGCGCGGTTCCCCGCGCCCCTTTTGGGCTCCTGCGGGGCCCTCGGGGGCGTTGTTCTCAGGTCTCTTGGCTGTCTGTCGGTGGGCTGTCGGTGGTTTGTCGGTGGCGACTGGCACTGTCGTTGCCATGACGCGAATCGACATGAAGCCGGGCGGCGCGGCCAGCGCCGTCTCCGTGCGGGGGTTGGTCAAGCACTACGGCGAGACCAAGGCTCTGGACGGTGTGGACCTGGAAGTACGTGAGGGCACCGTCATGGGGGTGCTGGGACCGAACGGGGCGGGCAAGACCACCCTGGTGCGGATCCTGTCGACGCTGCTGGCGCCGGACGCCGGGCAGGCCACCGTCGTCGGGTACGACGTCGTGCGCCAGCCGCGGCAGCTGCGCCGCGTGATCGGGCTGACCGGGCAGTACGCCTCCGTGGACGAGAAGCTCCCGGGGTGGGAGAACCTGTATCTGATCGGGCGGCTGCTCGACCTCCCGCGCAAGGAGGCCCGCACACGTGCCGACGAACTGCTGGAGCGGTTCTCGCTGACGGAGGCGGCCAAGCGGCCGGCCTCCACCTACTCCGGCGGGATGCGGCGCCGGCTCGACCTGGCCGCCTCCATGATCGGCCGGCCGGCCGTGCTGTTCCTCGACGAGCCGACGACAGGGCTCGACCCACGCACCCGCAACGAGGTGTGGGACGAGGTCAAGGCCATGGTCGGGGACGGGGTGACCGTGCTGCTGACCACGCAGTACATGGAGGAGGCCGAGCAGCTCGCCACCGAGCTGACCGTCGTCGACCGCGGCAAGGTCGTCGCCGGCGGCGGCATCGAGGAGCTCAAGGCGAAGGTGGGCGGGCGCACGCTCCGGGTCCGCCCGGTCGACCCGCTCCAGCTGCGCCCGCTCGCCGGGTACCTCGACGACCTCGGCATCACCGGGCTGGCCGCCACCACCGTGGACACCACGGGCGGCAGCCTGCTGGTCCCGATCCTCAGCGACGAGCAGCTGACGGCCGTCGTCGGCGCCATCACCTCCCGAGGCGTCACGCTCGCCTCCATCACCACCGAACTGCCCAGCCTCGACGAGGTGTTCCTGTCCCTCACCGGCCACCGCGCCAGTGCCCCGCAGGACACCGTGCCCACCGACGACCGCGAGGAGGTCGCCGTATGAGCGCCACCACCATGACCCACGCCGACATCAAGGGCGACGCGCGCATCCCGCTGCGCGGGCACCTGCGGCACACCGGCGCGCTCGTGCGCCGCAACCTGCTGTGGATCCGGCAGGACCCGGAGTCGATGGCCGACGCGCTGCTGATGCCGGTCATCTTCACCCTGCTGTTCGTGTTCGTCTTCGGCGGCTCGATCGGGCAGGCTCTGGGCGGCGGCCAGGACCAGTACGTGCAGTACGTGATCCCCGGCATGATCGCGATGATGAGCATGACGCTCTCCCAGGGCGTCGGCACCGGCTTCAGCCAGGACTTCAACTCCGGTGTCATGGACCGTTTCCGGTCCCTGCCCATCGGGCGCGGCTCGGTGCTCTTCGCGAAGATCTCCGTGGAACTGCTGCGGATGCTGTTCGCCACCGCCGTACTGATGATCGTCGCCGTCCTGGTCGGCTTCGACATCGCCAGCTGGCCCGGCCTGTTCGCGACCGTGGCCCTGTCCACGGCGTTCGCCTCGTCGATCATGTGGGTGTTCCTCACCCTCGGCGTGATCATGAAGAGCGCGCAGTCCGTGCAGGCGATGGGCTTCCTGGTGCTGTTCCCGCTGCAGTTCGGCTCGTCGATCTTCGCGCCGACGGACTCGATGCCGGGCTGGCTCCAGCGCTTCACCGACTACAACCCGCTGTCCACCCTCGCGGACGCCTCGCGCGGCCTGATGGTGGGCGGGCCCGTCGCGCACGACCTGTGGGTGACGCTCGGCTGGTCGGTGGCGATCACGGCGGTCATGGCGCCGGTCGCGATCCACAAGTTCCGTACGAAGAGCTGACGTCGTCCTCGCGGACGGGTCGGACGAGGGCGGCGGCCTCCTGGGGGGAGAGTCCGCCGCCTTCCGCGTACGCCGCCTCGAACGCCTCCTCGCCGAGTGCGGCGCGCAGCACCTTCGTGGCCCTGGCGCGGGTCTCGCGCTCCACGGTCGTCGGGGCGTGGTTGTGCGGCAGCAGCGCGTCGCCGGCGGCGAGGCAGCGGGCCCCGTCGCGGGCGCGGCTCCCGCCGTCGGCGCCGGCCATGGCGACCGCGGCGACGTGCAGGTACATCGCGGGCATGTGCGGGGCGATGGCCTGCGACAGCGGCTCCTCCGCCCGCTCCAGGGCGAGGCGGATCTTGGCCAGGCCGGCCTCGTAGCAGTCGTCGGCGACCTCCACGAACGCCTCCATGCCGAGGATGAAGCCGTCGAAGATGACGAAGTGTGCGATCTTGAACTGCTCGCGCAGCAGCCGGATCTGCTCACGCGACTCGGTGGTCCGGCCGGTCATGGCGAGCCACCCGGCGAGGAAGAGCCGCGCGGCGGGCATCGCCTCGTTGGCCGCGCCCTCCTGGCCCGCGATCACCTCGCGCAGCAGCAGTTCGCCCTGCTCGGGCTCGCCGGTCTCCATCAGCGCGCTGCCGAGCCGGGCCTTGAGGACCGACTGCTGGGCGCGGGCGCCGAGGCGCTCGGCGATCTCGATCGCCGCCCGGTAGTCCTCGGCCGCCAGGTCGTGCCGGCCCTTGCGTTCGTAGGCCTCGGCCCGCGCGGAGAACGCCTCGGCGGTGCCCCACAGGTCGCCGAGCCGCCGGAAGATCTCCAGCGACTCCTCGGCGTCCCGGGTCGCGTCGCCCGCCCAGTCGCTGCGGTTGGCGTACAGGTTGGCCCGCCACTGCAGGCCGGAGGCGAGCTCCCACTCGTAGCCGGGTGTCTCGCGGGAGGTGCGGACGGTGGCGTCGACGACCGTGCGCAGCCGCGGCACGTCCCCGGAGAGCATCACGGCGAAGAACCAGAGCATGCCGGGGACGCGGCAGGTCTGTGGCTGGCCGGGCTCGTAGGTGGCGGCGATGGACCGCAGCTTCGTCTGCGCCTCGGGGGACTGCCAGGCGTCCAGCTCGGTGTCCATGCAGGCGAGATGCACCAGATGCAGACCGCGCCGGGCCTCGGCGAGGACCTCCCCGGTCCACGGCGGCGGGCTGTCGGTGCAGCGCTCCCACACGGAGGCGGCGGGGCGGGGGGTCGCGGGGAACGGGTCGGGGCCGAGGACCATGACCTCCCGGGACCAGTTGCGGGCCTCGATCTTCAGATCGCGCAGCTGCCAGTACCAGGCCAGGGACAGGATCATGCACAGCGCCTCCTGCTCCTCGCGGCCGGTGACGGCGTGGCGCAGGGCGGTGCGCAGGTTCTCGTACTCGCGCTCCAGCCGCTCGACGGCGGCGAGCTGGCCGGGGCCGCGCAGCAGCGGGTCGGTGGTGCGGGCGAGTTCGCGGTAGTACGTCAGATGCGCGCGCCCGGCCTGCGCGCGCTGCCCGGCCTCGTCGAGCCGTTCACCGGCGTACTCGGCGACGGTCTCCAGGAGCCGGTAGCGCATCTCGCCGTCGCCCGAGGGAGCGGCCACGACCAGCGACTTGTCGACGAGGGAGCCGAGCGCCTCCAGGGCGGACGGCCCGCACACGGCCTCGGCGGCGGTGAGGTCGCAGCCGCCCGCGAAGACCGACAGCCGCCGCAGCACCTCGCGTTCGTCCTCGTCGAGCAGCTCCCAGGACCAGTCGACGACGGCCCGCAGCGTCTGCTGGCGGGGCAGGACGGTACGGCTGCCGGAGGTGAGCAGCCGAAAGCGGTCGTCGAGGCGGTCGGCGATCTGGCGGGGCGTGAGCATGCGCAGGCGGGCGGCGGCGAGTTCGATGGCGAGGGGCAGACCGTCGAGCCGCCGGCAGATCTCCGCGCAGCCCTCCGGGTCGTCCTCGATCCGGAACCCCGGCCGCGCCGCGGATCCCCGGTCGGCGAGCAGCCGCAGCGCGACCGGCTCGGGCAACGGGTCCACGGGGCGCAGCAACTCCCCCGGTACGCCCAGGGGTTCGCGGCTGGTGGCCATGACGGTCAGCCCCGGACAGCGCTCCAGCAGCTCCTCCACCAGGCGGGCGGCGGCCTCGACGACATGCTCGCAGTTGTCGAGGATCAGCAGCATCCGGCGTTTGCCGCAGTGCTCGGCGAGCCGCTCGACGGGGTCGTCGGACCGGTCGGATCCGGCCCGCATGGCCTCGGCGCCGGCGCCGTACAGCACGGTCTCGCGGGCGCCCACGGCGGTGAGCACGGCCTCCGGCACGGCCCCGGGATCGTCGACCGGCGCGAGCTCGGCCAGCCACACCCCGTCCGGCGCCCCGTCCCGCACGCGCTCGGCGGCCTCCTGCGACAGCCGTGTCTTCCCGGCACCGCCGGGGCCGAGCAGGGTGACCAGCCGGGCGGCGGTGAGGTCGCCACGAAGGGCATCGATGTCGCTCTCGCGACCGACGAAGGAGGTGAGGCGGGCGCGGAGGTTGCCGGTGGGTGGAGGTGGTGCGGGCATGTCCGTGTCGGCGGGCCCCGGGTCGTGAGCCACTGCTCCGGTGTCGATGTCGTGACGGATGCGAGCGGCGTGTACCGATTCGTAGGCGATGGCACCGCGCGTACGCGAACCGGTCCCTCCTCGGTACGCGTCCTGCGTCGGCCGGAGCAGCTCCCCGTGCAGGGACCGCAGTTCCGGTCCCGGGTCCGAGCCGAGCCGGTCCGCCAGAAGGTCGCGTACGCCCTCGTAGGCCGCAAGTGCCTCCGCAGTACGGCCCGTGTCGCGCAGGGCGCGCAGACGCAGGGCCTGGAGGGGTTCGTCGAGCGGATGGGTGTCGCACAAGGCGGTCAGCTCGGGCAGGGACTGATCGGCGTGACCGAGGGCGAGGGCGGCGGCGTGCCGGGCGCGCAGGGCGTCGAGGCGGCGGGTCTCCTGGCGGGCCGCCTCGGCGGTGCGGTCGGGGAGGTCGGCGAGGGCGGGGCCGCGCCACAGGGCGAGAGCGTCGTCGAGGGCGCCGGCCGCCTTGGCGGGGTCGCCGTCGGCCAGAGCACGCAGGCCCTCGCCGACCAGCCGCTCGAAATGGTGCAGGTCGATGTCGTCGGGGGCAGCCACGAGCCGGTATCCCCCTTCGACCGAGGCAACCGCGTCCGCGCCGAGCGCCCGGCGGAGCCGGCCCACCAGCGCCTGCAGCGCACCGTGCGCGTCGGTGGGCGGATCACCATCCCACACCTCGTTCACCAGCAGCCCTGCGGGCACACTCCGACCGCCCCGCAGAGCCAGCACGGTGAGAAGGGCGCGCAGCCTTGCCCCGCCGATCGGAACGGTCGTGCCGTCGGGGCGGAGTGCCTGGGTCGTACCGAGGACGCAATAGCGCACGGGGGCATTCTCGCAACCCCGCCGGCCCAGGCATACCTCGCCCTGCAGAGAGTCGGAGACCAGAGGGATAAGTCAGAGAACTCTAAGGAGCTTAGATACGGTTACGCTAACCTCCGGTTCCATGGGAAGACCTCCGCGGGCCCTCATCACCGTCCGGCTGGCCGTCCGGACCGAATCGACGACCAGCCCTGAGCGGCAGATCGCAGAGTGCAAGTCCTTCTGTGAGCGGCGCGGGTGGGATGTCGTCGGCGTTGCCAGGGACCTCTCTGTGTCCGCCACTGCGGTGCCGCCGTGGAAACGTCCGGGACTGTCCCGGTGGCTCGACGATCGCGCCCCTGAGTTCGACGTCATCGTTTTCTGGCGGCTCGATCGCTTCGTTCGGCGCGTCAGTGACCTGCACCAAATGATCACGTGGGCCGAGAGGCACGGAGAGAAGGGGCTGGTGTCCGCCACCGAGCCGTTCGATCTCACGAGCGCGACAGGCAAGGCGATGGCCACCATGATCGCCACCTTCGCCCAGATGGAGGCCCACGCCGCCGCCGAGCGGGTCGCCTCATCACGCGCGCACCTCCTCACATCCGCGCGGTGGGGCGGCAGTTCACCACCCTTCGGCTATCGCACTTACGCGAAGGACGGCGCCCGTTACCTGGAGATCAATCCGACAACGGCGGATATCGTCCGTGAAGCCGCTCGGCGCGTCATCGATGGTGAACCCGTCAACGCCATCTGCCGGGACTTCGAAGAACGGGGCGTGCCTTCACCCGCGGACACGTATCAGCGCAACAAGTCGGGGAAGGACTTCGTCTGGTACCCCCGCACGCTGAAGGGAATCCTCACCTCCCCCACCCTGCTGGGCCAAAAGACACGCAGTGAGGACGTTCCCGGCAAGAAATACAAGCAGCGCGTCCTGGTTCACGATCAGGACGGCCTTCCCGTCCGCATGGCCGAAGGTGTGCTGGACCAGGAGACCTTCGACCGCCTTCAGGACACACTGACCGATTCCGCCTCCCCGATCCTCCGGCGTTCCGCAGACCCCAGGACCCCACTCCTCAATGTGATCAAGTGTGGCGGCTGCGGCAAGAACCTTCAGCTGCATACGACCAGGAAACGACGCAAGGACGGGACCTACCGGGTCACCGAAAGGATCCGCTGCCTTTCACGCGTCGGCTCCCCGGCATGCCCCGGGTATGTGTTCCGCCCCGAGGAGGAGATCATCACCCCTGTGCTGGGCATGCTGGTCCGCGCAGTCGGAGCCACACCCGTCACCCGCCGTGAATACGTCCAACGAGCCAAGACCAGCGGGGAGCTGAAGCATCCACCATTCGATGTCCACGAGGATCACTGGCAGTTCGTGCCGGTCGGAACGACCTTCGCCGAACGGTGGCGGAGCATGGAGCTCACAGAGATCGGCAAGGATCTGATCCGCGCGGGCATCACGGTCAGGTGTCACCCCGCAGAACGCGGTGGCCATGTCCTGGAGATCCCTGAAGACTTCCGGGAACGGCATGCCAAATCCCTGGCACAGTCGAGATCCCACGACGGGCGGGCAGGCACTCCGACCGCCTCTCCCGGGGACTCACGGCCTCGCGAAGCGTTGTCCTCACGTTCACCATCACGGTCGAATACCCCCTCCGGATCGGCCGCCACGGACCAGGAGCCCCGCCCATGACCACGACCATTCGCCGAAGTGACCAGAGGATCAGCCCTGTCTTCCTCGGGATCACCGCTGTCACAGGGGTCACCGGGTGGGCGGTGTGGACGGGCTTCGCATCGCCGCCAGGGCTTGCCGTCTTCCTCTTCGTCACTCTGGCCTGGGTGGTCTCTCTGTGCCTGCACGAGTACGCGCACGCCCGCACAGCGCTGCACGCGGGCGACATCACTGTCGGCACGAAGGGTTACCTGAGCCTGAATCCTCTCGCCTACACGCACGCGCTGCTCAGCATCGTGCTCCCGGTGATCTTCGTGATCATGGGCGGCATCGGTCTGCCGGGTGGTGCCGTCTTCATCGAGCGCGGCCGGATCCGGGGGCGCTGGCGGCACAGCCTGATCTCGGCGGCGGGCCCGCTGACGAACGTGCTGTTCGCCGTCGTGTGCACCGCCCCGTTCTGGCTGGACGCGCTCGACGGCGTGCCGCGGGACTTCCGCTTCGCGCTCGCCTTCCTCGCGCTGCTCCAGGTCACGGCCGCGATCCTGAACTTCCTGCCGATTCCGGGCCTGGACGGCTACGGCGTGATCGAGCCCTGGCTGTCGTACGACGTCAAGCGCCAGGTGGAGCCGTTCGCCCCGTTCGGCCTGCTGTTCGTGTTCGCGCTGCTGTGGGTGCCGTCGGTCAACAGCGCGTTCTTCGACATGATCGACGCCGTCCTGCGCGGCCTCGGCATCAGCGACTTCGACACCTACTGCGGCTACGACCTGTTCCGCTTCTGGCGGGACTCGAACGAGCTCTGCTCGGTCGCCGGCTGACTCAGCCGGTGGCGGAGCCGCGCCGCTCGTCCCTGGCACGCCTGAAGTAGTACCAGGTCATGTTCGACGACAGCCCCGCGAGCAGCACCCACACGATCCCCAGCCAGCTGCCCTGCGCGAAGGAGACCACGGCCGCGACCACGGCCAGCACACAGACGATCAGGGCATAGACACCAAGGCGGGGCATTTCACTCGGCTCCTTCGGGGGACACTGCTACCCGGACAGTGTCCCCCATGAGCTCATACGTCCGTGACGCGGAGCCCCGCGTGCGCCTTGTAGCGGCGGTTCACCGAGATCAGGTTCGCGACCAGCGCCTCCACCTGGTGGGCGCCCCGCAGCCGCCCCGCGAAGACGCCGCGCATCCCGGGGATCCGGCCGGCCAGCGCCTGGACGATCTCCACGTCGGCGCGGACCTCGCCGAGCACCATGACGTCGGTGTCGATCTCGTCGATCTCCGGGTCCTCCAGCAGGACCGCCGACAGATGGTGGAAGGCGGCCGTCACCCGGGAGTCCGGCAGCAGGGCGGCGGCCTGCTCGGCGGCACTGCCCTCCTCCGGCTTGAGGGCGTAGGCGCCCTTCTTGTCGAAGCCGAGCGGGTTGACGCAGTCGACGACCAGCTTGCCGACGAGGTCCTCGCGCAGCGCTTCCAGAGTCTTGCCGTGGCCCTCCCACGGCACGGCGACGATCACGATGTCGCTGCGCCGCGCGCACTCGGCGTTGTCGGCGCCCTCGATGCCGTGCCCGAGTTCCTCGGCGGCGGCCCGGGCGCGCTCGGCGGCCCGCGAGCCGATGATCACCTTCTGGCCGGCCCGGGCGAGCCGGTAGGCCAGGCCCTTGCCCTGCGGCCCGGTCCCGCCGAGCACGCCGACGACGAGCCCGGAGACGTCCGGGAGGTCCCAGGGGTCCTTGGCCGGGGCCTTCGCGGGCGCGTCGGCGGGCTGCTGTGCACTGTCGGTAGAGGTCATGGGCCGACTTTACGTCCGTCCCGCCGGTGCCGACGAGTCAGGTGAGCCGGTTCACGGGCACCCGCCGGAAGGTGATGCTCTCGTACGGGCCGAAGTCGCCGGTCTCGTAGAGGAGTCCGACCGTGTCCTCGTCGATGCGGACCAGATCCGAGTACGCGGCCGGCAGCCCGTCCACCGGATGGGCGGACCGCCAGGTGACGCCGTGGTCGGTGGAGGCGCGGATCGTCATCAGGGCGCGGGCGCCGGGGTCGGCGGGGCCGGAGAACAGGAGCACGTCGGGGTCGCGGAGCTGGAGCACGCTGCCCTCGCAGATGGGGGCGACCAGGCCGGCCTGCGGGCGGAAGGGCTGGGTCAGGGTCGTGCCGCCGTCCTCGGAGTAGGCGTCGGCGCGGTTGCCGGGCGAGACGGAGTCGTTGCGGGTGTTGAAGTAGACGCGGCCGTCGGGGAGTTCGGCGGCGGTGGTCTCGTTGACGTTGACGTAGTCGTCGGCGTTCTCGTCGACGTAGCCGATCCTCCAGGTGGCGCCGCGGTCGTCGCTGAGCAGGCAGTGGCCGCTGTTGTACCTGGGCTCGGTGCCGATGTCGTCGCCGACGGGCGGGATCGTGTGGTTGGCGGCGACGACGACCCGGCCGGTGCTCAGCTGGATCGCGTGGCCGGGCGTGG
Source organism: Streptomyces sp. bgisy027 (assembly GCF_057710365.1). Classification (NCBI taxonomy): domain Bacteria; kingdom Bacillati; phylum Actinomycetota; class Actinomycetes; order Kitasatosporales; family Streptomycetaceae; genus Streptomyces; species Streptomyces sp. bgisy027. The sequence goes on along the minus strand of NZ_JBYIVZ010000026.1, from coordinate 20,024 downwards.
TGGCGTACCAGCGCCAGCCCGGCCTCTTGACCTGCGTGGTGATCTCCTTCGCGCTCGACCAGGTGACGCCCTCGTCGTCGCTGTGCCGCACCCAGATCCGGCGGCCGTCGGCGTCGCTCACCTCGCCGCGCAGGATGCCGGCCTCGGTGGCGGTGGCGTGGTTGCGGATGTGGACGAGCAGGATGCGGCCGGTGTCCAGGACGACGGGGGCGGGGTTGCCGGCGAGGTGCCAGTCGTTGTCGGCGACCACTGCGAGGGGGCCCCAGGTGCGGCCGCCGTCCGTGGAGCGCCTGAGCACGATGTCGATGTGCCCGTGGTCGCCGGCGGAGTCGACCCGGCCCTCGCAGAAGGCGAGAACGGTGCCGGTGGAGGTGGTGACGACGGCCGGGATGCGGAAGCTCGCGTAGCCCTCTTGGCCGGCCCGGAAGGGGACGCTGGTCTCTGTCATGCGGGCTCCTCGGATGGCCTGTATCACCGCGGAAGGTGGTTGTGCGGGATAACGAATGCGTCTGCCCAGGTTGGGCGAATTCGTGGTGAACTCCGGGTCACGACTGGTCGGTTGCGGCAGGATGCGGTCGCATGGATGCCGTACGTGTCGCGTTGCTGCGCGAAGTACTCGCCGGAACGGAGTGGTTGGGGGCGACCCGGCGGTTCGCGGGGTCGCTGCGGGCGTCGGCGGTGGCGCACGGGGGCGGGCTGCTGCTGGTCGGCACACGGGAGTACGAGCCGTGGCATCTGACGGCGCATCTGGTCGACGAGGCCGCGTGGTCGGGGACGCCGGAGCTCGCGCCCACTCTCGTACGGCATGACGCGCGCGCCTCGGATCCGGCGCATCTGGCGGTCGGGCTCGGGCGGCTGGCGGCGGCCCGGCGCGGCGAGACGCTGCTGGTGGTGTCGCCGGACCGGCCGGGGGCGCCGCTGCTGGAAAGAGTGCACGACGCCCGGCGGGCCGGGGCGACGGTGCTGGCGCTCGGCACCGGCGAGGGGGAGCTGACGACCATGGCCCACGAGAGGCTGGTCGTGCCCGAGGGCGCGGAGCTGGACCTGGACACCGTGCAGCACCTGGTCAGCGCGGCGGCGGGCGAGAACACGGTGCCCTCCGGGCGGGGGCGGCGGAGGTTCCGGGACCGGTTGTCGAGACTGGCGGAATCCTTGACGGCACCGCCACCGGCGCGGTGGTGACGCGCCGGAGGGTCGGGGTGGTTTCTGTTGTCGGGCGGGCTTCTGTTGTGGGGGCTGGTCACGCCCACGCGCCGGAGCCGCACATCGACACAGCCCCGCGCCCCTGAAAGGGCGTTGCCAGCACGTCGGCCGCACTCGAAATCCGGTTGCCCTCGCCACCTGTCCGACCCGAGCATGACCTCTCGTGACCGACTCCCCCACCCCGGCGCCACGCTCCCGCCTGCGCGCCGTGCTCCCCGATCTGGCGCCCTGGCGGGCCTCCGCCGACTTCCGGCGGCTGTGGCTGGCGGGGCTGGTGACGACCTTCGGCAGCTTTCTGACGTTCGTCGCGCTGCCCGTGCAGATCAAGGAGCTCACCGGGTCCGCCGCGGCGGTCGGCGCGATCGGGGCCGTGGAGCTGGTGCCGCTGATCGTGTTCGGGCTGTACGGCGGCGCGCTCGCCGACGCGCTCGACAAGCGGAAGCTGATCCTGTGGACGGAGGCCGGCCAAGCGGTGCTGAGCGCGGCGCTGCTGGTCAACGCGCTGCTGCCGACCCCGGCGATCTGGCCGCTGTACGTCGTCGCCGCCCTGTCCTCCGCGCTGGTGTCGGTCCAACGTCCGGCCCTGGACGCCCTGTTGCCCCGGATCGTCGCCCACGACCACCTTCCGGCGGCCGCCTCCCTCAACGCGCTGCGCTGGCAGGTCGGCGGTGTCGCGGGTCCCGCCCTGGCCGGCGTGGTCGTCGCGTACGCGGGGCTCGGCTGGGCGTACGGCGCGGACCTGGTGACGTTCGTCGTCTCCGTCGCCCTCGCCGTCGGCCTCTCCTCCTCCCCCGCCTCCCACGAGGCCGCGAAACCGTCCCTGAAGGCCATCGCCGAGGGCGCCCGCTACGCCTGGAGCCGCAAGGAGCTCCTCGGCACGTACGTCGTCGACATCGCGGCGATGCTCTTCGCGCTGCCGCTCGCCGTGCTGCCGTTCCTCGCCGACGAGCTGAACGCCCCCTGGTCGCTGGGCCTGATGTACGCCGCGATGCCGGCCGGTGCGATGGTCGTGAGCCTGACCAGCGGCTGGACCTCACGGGTGCACCGGCACGGGCGGGCCGTGGTGCTGGCGGCCGTGCTGTGGGGCGTGGCCGTGGCGGCCGCCGGTGTCTCCCGGAGCGTATGGCTGGTGCTGTTGTTCCTGGCGCTCGGCGGCGCCGCCGACATGGTCAGCGGCGTCTTCCGCGGGGTCATGTGGAACCAGACGATCCCGGACGAGCTGCGCGGCCGGCTCGCCGGGATCGAACTGCTGTCGTACTCGGTGGGACCGCAGCTGGGCCAGACCTACACGGGCGGCGTCGCGGCCTGGAAGGGCGTGCGGACGTCCGTCTGGTCGGGCGGGCTGCTGTGCGTGGGCGCGGTGGGGCTGCTGGCGCTGTGCCTGCCGAAGCTGATGACGTACGACGCGCGCACGAACGAGCACGCCGTCCGGCTGCGGGAGCAGCGCAGGGCGGCGGCAGCCGCGCCGGCGCCCGCTGCTGCGCCGACTGCTGCTCCGGCTGGAGGCTGACCGGCCGGGATCACTTCTCGTCCGGGGGGCCCGTCGGCGCGTCGTGCCACCTCGGGTCGTTCTCCCACTCCAGGTTGCGCTCGCGCGCCAGATCCATCGCGTGCTGGGCCTCGGCCCGGGTGGTGTACGGCCCGAAGCGGTCCTTGGCCGGGCACTCCGGGCCCTCCTCGACCTTCTTGTGGACGAGGCAGTAGTACCACTCACCCGGCTTGCCGACCGTGCGCTTCTTGAACAGGGCCATGACCCGCTCCTTTCGACTGAGCTCGCCATGGTCATGGTCCCCCATGAGCGCTGTCTTAGACTCGCTGGCATGTCTGGCCAGTCGCTGCTCGTACCAGGGGAGCTGTCTCCCACCCGTTCCGTGCCCGGAAACATCCGCCGGCCCGAGTACGTCGGCAAGCCCGCGCCGACGCCGTACAAGGGTCCGGAGGTGCAGACCCCGGAGACCGTCGAGGCGATGCGGGTCGCCGGCCGTATCGCCGCGCGGGCGATGGCCGAGGCGGCCAAGCTGATCGCGCCCGGCGTGACCACGGACGAGCTGGACAGGGTGGCGCACGAGTACATGTGCGACCACGGGGCCTACCCCTCCACGCTCGGCTACCGCGGCTTCCCGAAGTCGCTGTGCACCAGCCTCAACGAGGTCATCTGCCACGGCATCCCGGACTCCACGGTCCTGCGCGACGGCGACATCGTCAACCTCGACGTGACGGCGTACATCGGCGGGGTGCACGGCGACAACAACGCCACGTACCTGGTGGGTGACGTGGACGAGGAGAGCCGGCTGCTGGTGGAGCGCACCCGCGAGTCCCTGACCCGCGCGATCAAGGCCGTCAAGCCGGGCCGCCAGATCAACGTCATCGGCCGGGTGATCGAGTCGTACGCCAAGCGCTTCGGCTACGGCGTGGTCCGTGACTTCACCGGCCACGGCATCAACTCGTCGTTCCACTCGGGCCTGATCATCCCGCACTACGACAGCCCGCACGCGACGACGGTCATCCAGCCCGGGATGACGTTCACGATCGAGCCGATGCTGACACTGGGCACGCACGAGTACGACATGTGGGACGACGGCTGGACGGTCGTCACGAAGGACCGCAGGCGCACCGCGCAGTTCGAGCACACACTGGTGGTGACGGAGACCGGCACGGAGATCCTCACGCTGCCGTAGCCGACCCCCTCGAAGACCACCGGAACCCGTCCTCTGCGGAGGGCGGGTTTTCTCGGTACGCTTTTACCGACATGACGTCGGCAAACCTATTGACTTAGGTAAGCCTAACCTCAGAAAATACCCGCATGGACTCCTTCTCGACAGTCATCCGCACCGCCTCCCACGAAGAGCACGTGCAGGCGGAGACCTCGACGTTCATGAGCGACATGCTCGGCGGCCGGCTGGGCGTGGACGCGTACGCGCGGTACACCGAGCAGCTGTGGTTCGTGTACGAGGCGCTGGAGGCCGGTGCCGGGCGGCTGGCGTCGGATCCGGTGGCCGGTCCGTTCATCCGGCCGGAGCTGTTCCGGCTGGCGTCGCTGGAGCGGGACCTGGCGCATCTGCGGGGCCCCGAGTGGCGCTCGCTGGTGTCCGCCCTGCCGGCCACCCGGGCCTACGCGGACCGGGTGCGCGAATGCGCCGACGACTGGCCGGCCGGCTACATCGCCCACCACTACACCCGCTACCTCGGCGACCTCTCCGGCGGCCAGATCATCCGCGACAAGGCCGAGAAGACCTGGGGTTTCACCCGCAAGGGCGACGGGGTCCGGTTCTACGTCTTCGAAGAGATCTCCAACCCGGCCGCGTTCAAGCGGAGTTACCGGGAGCTGCTGGACGAGGTGCGCGCGGACGACCTGGAGAAGCAGCGGATCGTGGCGGAGTGCAAGCGGGCGTTCGCGCTGAACACGGCGGTGTTCCGGGCGCTGGGCGAGGAGTTCCCGCTGTCGGCGTGAGCGCCGGCTTCCTCACCGCCAGGGCCGCAGACCGCCCGCGTCCGTCTTCCAGCCGTCGCGGGCGGCGCGCAGCAGTGCGTCGGCGCGGGCCCGGCGGGTGCGGGCGGCTTCCCTGACCGTGTCGAGCTCGGGCCGGCCCGCCTCCCCGGCCTGCGCCAGATCGGCCTCGGCCCGCTTGGTCTCCGTGACCAGCTCGGCCTCCCGGGCCTCCTGCCGGGCAAGGAACTGCTGGTGCCGCAGCACCTGGTTGCGGACGTCCTCCACCAGGTCGTACACGGCGACCTCGCGGTCCCGCGGGTAGTGCTCGGTGCGGGAGGTGCCGTCGGGGCGGGTCACCCGGATGTGGACGTTGTCGCGGGTGTGGCCGAAGTCGACGGCGAGGCCGGCCAGCGGCAGCTCCTCCTCGACCGATGTCCGGGCGGCGTCCTCACCCCCGGCTGCCTCGTTCTTCATGAACAGCAGGACGTGCTCGTGGAGTTCCAGCGGCGGCAGCCAGCGCTTCGGACGCACCGCCCGGCCCTGCCCGGGCTTCGGCAGTGCCGCCCGGGCCGCCTCCAACTCCCGCACGCGTTGCCGGAACGGCGCGACCCGGTCCGACCAGCGCCGTTCCGCCTCCGCCACGCTCCGGTCCGCCTTCTCGCAGGCGGACCGCCGTTCACCGCGGGCGTCGGACAGCGCCCGCCGCGCCGCGCGCTCCTCGGCGCCGAACGAGAAGGCGTAGCGCAGTCTCCCCGGCACACACGGATAGCGCAGCAGCCAGAACAGCAGCCCGCACCCCACGACGACCAGCACCACGATCACGGTCCGCACCGGATGCCCCCCTGTGCCCGCCAACGGGCCCAGTGTGACCGCATCCGGCGACCCGCACCAGGTGTCAGCGCTCCAGGACCACCCGGCCGCCGAGCTCGACCCAGTCCCCGGGCTGAGGAGCCGTCAGAAGCTGCGATCCCGCGCCCTGGGTGATGTTGAGCGCGCGGCCCAGCCGATGCGTGAGCTGGATGGCCGCGGCACCGGTCGCCTCGTCCTCCGCGACGCCGTCGCCCCGCCCGGGGAACCCCCGCGCACGCACCCGCCCGGCGGCCTCGTCCTCCCAAGCCCAGGCGTAGACCCACTCCCCCGCCGGCGGCACGGCGAGCCCGTCGACCTCACCCGCGCTGCCGTACTGCCGCAGGGTGCGCGGCGGCGCCCACTCCGGCCGGGCCTCGATCCAGCAGAACTCCCCGTCGATCCGGGCGCCGACCACTCCGGCGGGCGTCACGAGTTCGGGCACGTCGAGCAGCCAGGCCGTACCGACGCACGGGTGCCCGGCGAAGGGCATCCGCACGGAGGGCGTGTAGATGTCGATGACCCCGCGCTCGGGGTCGTCCACGAAAACGGTCTCGCTGAAGGCGAGTTTCGCCGCGAACGCCTGTCGTTCCTCGGGTTCCGGCATCACGGATCCCTCGCGGACGACACCGAGCTCGTTGCCGTACCCGCCGCTCGGCCCGCAGAAGACGCGGAGGACGTCGTAGTCAGTCACAAGGGAATTCAAGCACCTGCCCGGGGCCGGCAGCGCCGGCCCCGGGTTCACGGGGGTGGGTGTCCTACGCCTCGGTACGCCGCCTGCGCATCGCGATCACCACGCCCGCGCCGGCCGCCACCGTGACCGCGGCCGCCGTGCCCAGCGCGGCCACCGGCACATCCGACCCGGTGCTGGCCAGACCGCCCGTGACGCCGCCGGTCGTCGAGCCCGTCGTACCGGCGGAGCCACCGGTCGAACCGCCGCTGCCCGAACCGCCGTTCCCCGAGCCACCGCCCGTCGGGCCGCCCGCGCCGCCGCCGTCCGGCAGTTCGGCGTCGGCCGTGAGGGCCACCGCCAGGTCGACCGGGTCGAGTTCGGTGCCGGCGGGGTAGAAACCGCCGAAGGCCTTCGCGCCGGCGTCGGTGAGGATGGCCGTCACGCCGTCGGCCGTGATGACGTCGTCCTGCGCGACCAGGTCCGGCTCGTCCGCCTTCAGGTCGGCCAGGACCGCGTCCTCGGTCTTCTCGCCGAGGCTGGTGACGTCGGCGGTGAGTTCGCCGACGCCCTCGTCGAGGCTCACGCGGAGGGCGGTCAGGGTGAGGTCGAGGCCGTGACCGCCGTCCTCGCCCTGGCCCTGGTGGCCCTTGAAGGTGACGGCGCCCTTGAAGTCCGCGGAGAGGGTGCCGGCATCGGTGTCGTACTCACCCGTCGCCTCGGTGAAGGTGAAGACCCCGTTGTCCGCGGCCTGCGAGGCGCCGCCCGACGTCGTGATCTCGCCCTTGGCGACACCGCCCACGACATACGAACGGAAGGACTGCTTGACGCCCCAGCCGAGCGTGCCGTCGGCTATGCCGCCCCGGGCCGGGGCCTCGGCGACGGGCTCGGAGGGGGCCGTGCTCGTGGTGGGCGAGGCGGACTCGGTCGCGGAGGCGGTCGGGGTCGCCGACTCCGTGGCCGTGGCCGTGGCAGTCGCGGTCGGCGTCGGGGACCGGGTTGCCGTGGCCGTCGGCGTCGGGGACGGCGAGGTCTTCTGCACCACCGTCAACGGATCCCCCTCCGCCCCCTCGTACCCCGGGCTGCCGAGGGTGTCCGCGGCCTCCTTGGTCAGCCTGGTCGTCATGTCGGTCATCGCCCGGGTCACGGTGACGTCGGCGAGCGGCACGTCCTGCGTGGTCGTACCGGACTTGGTGACATCGGCGGTGATCTCGGCCGCCGCGCTGTCGAACCGCACGTCGGACAGCGTGATGTCGAAGCCGTGCGCCTGGGAGACGATCCGCACGCTGCCCTTGAAGCCGAGGTCGACGGTGTGGGCGGTGGAGTCGTAGGTGCCGGAGCCCTCGGTGAAGGTGAACGCGCCGTTGCCGGCGGCCTGCGAGGCGCCGTCCGTCGCGGTGAAGGTGCCGGCCGCCATGCCGGTCACATAGGTCCGGTAGGACTGCTTGATGCCCCAGGTCAACTCGTAGCCGCTGAGCGGGACTTCGGCCGCCGAGGCGGTGCCGGCGCCGAGGGCGGCGAGCGCGGTGGCGCCCAGGGTGGCCGCGGTGGCGACGGCGGCGGCCAGGACGACGGGACGGCGTCTGCGGTCGTTGGTGGGCATGGCAGGGGTTCTCCTTGCACTGGGTGGGTGGTCCGCCGCGGCCGATCGCGGCCCGGCGGACGGGGCATGGGGCATGGGGGGATCAGTCCGTGTCGGACGTGGGGGCGGCGGCCGCGGCGGCCGGACGGGTACGGCGCCTGCGTACGGCGACGAACGCGAAGGCGGCCGCGACCAGCAGCAGGGACCCGGCCGCGAGGCCGATCGGCGGAGCGGGGACGCCGTCGTCGTCGGGGGTGCTCGCGACGGGTTCGGCGGACGGCTCGGACGGCGTCGGTGACACGCTGGGCGTGGGGGTGCTGCCCAGGTCGGGCAGGGCCGGCAGCTCCGCGTCGGCGGTGGTGGCGACGGCCAGGGAGACGGGGTCCATCCCGGTGCCCGCCCGGTACATCCCGCCGAAGGCCTTCGTGCCCTCGGCGGTGAGTTGCGCGGGGGCCTCGGTGACCTTCGCGAGGCCGTCCTTCACCTTCAGGTCCTCGGCCGTGAAGGTGACCAGCGGCACCTTGTCGCCGGTGAAGCCGGCCGCGCTCACATCGGCGTAGAGCGTGCCCTTGCCGTCCTCGACGGTGACCCGGACGCCGCTCAGCCTCAGGTCCAGGCCGTGCGCCCCGGTGAAGCGGACCGCGCCCTTGAACGCCGCCCGAAGGCCGCCGTCCTTCCACGTCCCCCGCCCGTCGGGGAACCGGAACAGCGCCCCGCCGTCCTCGGCGCCGGACGACAGCGTCCACTCACCCTGGGCGATGTCGCCGGTGACGTACTCCCGGAAGGTGCGGCGCACACCCCAGTCGACGGCACCGTCCACCAGCTTGCCGCCCGAAGTCTCCTTCTTCGCCGGGGACTTGGTGGCGCTGGGCGCGGGCTTCGGCTCGGTGGTCCTGGCCGCGACGACGTCCGCCGACAGGCTCACCGGGTCGAGGGCGGTCCCGGCGGTGTAGTACCCGGCGAAGGAGCGGGCGCCCTGGGAGGTGAGCGTGGCGGGGAGGTTGTTGAGGACGACCGCGTCGCCGCCGCCGCGCATGTCGATCCCGCCGAGGGCGAGGGAGGCGAAGGGCACCTGAGTGGACGTCGTGACCGTCCCGGTGCCCTTCGCCTTGCTGGTGACGTCCACGTACAGGGTTCCGGTGGAGCCGGAGATGCGGACGGTGGGACGGCTCAGCGTGAGGTCGAGCTGATGGGCACCGGCGTCCGTGCGGTGCCCGACGAAGTGGACACCGCCGGAGAAGGAGGCCCGGAAGGCGCCCGTGTCGCCGTCGTACGTCCCCGCGGCCGAGTGGAAGCGGAAGCCGCCGCCGCCCACGGTCGCCGCGCCGCCGGTCAGGGAGTAACTCCCTTTCGCGATGGGGCCGGTGACATAGCTCTGGAAGGAGGATTTGACGCCCCAGTCCAGTCGGCCGCCCTGCACGGCCCCGCTCGCCGCACGGGCGGCGGTCGCCGGGAGCAGGGCGCCCAGGACGGCCGCGCAGAGAACGGCGACCAGGGCTCGTGGGTGGGCAGACATGAGTGGTCCTCCGAGACGACGGACACGACGACCGGTAGCGAACGAAGGTAAGGCTAACCTAAGCTTTGCCCGGCTGGAACGGCAGTGGACCGAGAGGAACGGACGGGACCGTGCGACGTTTGCGCACACGACTTACGGGCGCGCTGCTGGCGGTGCTCGCCCTCACGACGGCCGGCTGCGGAGCCGCGAGCCAGGCGGGGACCGGCGCGGAGAGCACCGGTGCGAAGGCCGGCGCCAACCGGGTCGAGCCGCTCGCCGGGAAACCGGACCCCGACCTCCCGGTCACCGTCCGCTCCGCCGACGGCGGGAAGGTGACCGTCGGGAAGGCGGACCGCGTGGTCCCGCTCTCCGGCGGCCTCGGCGAACTCGTCTTCACGCTCGGGCTCGGCGACCACGTCGTCGCCCGCGACATCACCGCCACCTTCACGCAGGCGGCGAAGCTGCCCGTCGTCACCCGGGGCCATGACGTCTCGGCCGAGAGCGTGCTGTCGCTCAGGCCGGACCTGGTGCTCGCCGAGACCACGACAGGACCCGCCGAGGCCATGGACCAGATCCGCGCCGCGGGCGTCCCGGTCCTGGTCGTCGCCCCGGCGCGGGGACTCGACGACGTGGACCCGCGCATCGAGGCCGTCGCCGCCGCGCTCGGAGTGCCGGCGGCGGGCAAGGCGCTCACCGAGCGGACAGAACGACGGATCGCCGCCGTACGCAAGGACGTTCCGCGCGAGAAGGACAAGCCGCGGGTCGCCTTCCTCTATCTGCGCGGCTCCGCCTCCGTCTATCTCATCGGCGGCAGGGGATCCGGCGCCACCTCCCTCATCGAGGCGGCCGGAGGGGTCGACGCCGGGGCCGACTCGGGCCTCGCGAAGGACTTCACCACCATCACCAGCGAGGCCCTGGCGAAGGCGGCGCCGGACGCGATCCTCGTGATGAGCAAGGGACTTCAGTCGGTCGGCGGCGTCGACGGACTGGTGCAGATCCCGGGCGTCGCCGAGACGCCGGCCGGCGCGGACCGCCGGATCGTCTCGATCGAGGACGGTGCGCTGCTGAGCTACGGGCCGCGCACCGACCAGGTGCTGAAGTCGGTCGTGGCCCAGTTGTACGAGGGGGACGCGGCATGACCGTACTGGAGAAGGGCGCGCCGTCCGAGGCCGTGACGGGGACGCCGTCGCGCCGCCGGCACACCACGGTCTGGCTGCTGACCGTGGGGCTGAGCCTCGGGCTGCTCGTCCTCGTGCCGGTCGCCGCCGGGATCGGCGCCTACCCGATCCCGGTCGGGGACGTCCTCGCGTCCATCCAGCACAGAGCGGGGCTCGGCGGGGGCGAGTTGGACCGGGTCGCCGAGTCGGTGCTGTGGAACGTGCGCTTCCCGCGGATCGTGCTCGCGCTGCTCATCGGGGCGTCGCTGGGGTGTGCCGGGGCGTTGATGCAGGGCGTGTTCGGCAATCCGCTGGCCGAGCCGGCCACGATCGGTGTCTCCCTGGGCGCGGCGGTCGGGGCGGTCGCCGCGATCTCGCTCGGGCTGACCTTCCTCGGCAACTGGACGCTGCCCGCGATGGCCTTCGTCGCCGGGCTCGGCACCGTGCTGCTGGTGTACGCGATGTCCCGGTCGGGCGGGCGTACGGAGGTCGTGACCCTGATCCTCATGGGGATCGCGGTCAACGCGTTCGCGGGGGCGCTGATCGGCCTGTTCATCTTCCTCGCGGACACCGCGGCGGTGAACCAGATCACGTTCTGGCAGCTCGGCTCCCTCGCCCAGTCCACGTGGCCGAAGGTGACGGCGGTCCTGCCGTGCGCGGTCGTCGGGCTGGTGGTGGCGCCGCTGTACGCACGCCGGCTGGACCTGCTCGCGCTCGGCGACCGGCCCGCGCGGCATCTGGGGGTGGACGTGGAGCGGATGCGGGTCGCGTTGATCCTGGTGGTCGCCCTGCTGACGGCCGCGGCGGTCAGTGTCTCCGGGGTCATCGGGTTCATCGGGCTCGTCGTGCCGCACCTGCTCCGGATGGCCGCGGGGCCGGGGCATCGGTTCCTGATTCCGGGCAGTGCGCTGGGCGGGGCGGTGGTGCTGCTCGCGGCGGATCTCGCCGCGCGGACGGTGGCGGCGCCGGCGGAGCTGCCGCTCGGTGTGCTCACGGCTCTGCTGGGCAGCCCGTTCTTCTTCTGGCTGCTGCGGAGGACCCGGCGGCGGCAAGGGGGGTGGGCGTAGGGGTCGCGGGCCGGGTGCGGGCGGGTGTGGGCCTGCGGGTCGCGGGCCGGGTGCGGGCGGGTGCGGGCCTGCGGGTCGCGGGCCGGGTGCGGGCGGGTGCGGGCCTGCGGGTCGCGGGCCGGGTGCGGGCCGGTGGGCGCTGGTCGCGCAGTTCCCCGTGCCCCTTGCGGGCGTTGTCCGACCCGGCGCCGGCAGCGATCCGTCCGTCACGGACTCCGGCCCGCCTCTCCCACCACCGAACCGGCCCTTCCGCCCCTCACCCGCACCACCCCGCCCTTCCGCCGCAACGGCGCTCAGCCCCGACGACCTCTTCGGCGGTGCCGAACCGCCCCCGACCGACCCTTCAGGGAGCCCGTGCATGAGACTGCTCCGGCCTCGGCCCTCGTACCCCTCCCCCGCCGAACCCGGCGACGCCCTCGCCGAGGCGGTGGATCTTCATGTCCGGCTCGGATCCCGTGAGGTGCTGTGCGGGGTGTCCGTCGCCGCCCTCGCCGGTGAGGTGCTCGCGCTCGTCGGGCCCAACGGGGCCGGGAAGTCGACGCTGCTGGGTGCGCTCGCCGCGGATCTGCCGGCCGCCGGCGGGGTCGTACGGATTCACGGGCGGCCGGCGGCCGAGTGGACCGCGCCCGAACTCGCCCTGCGTCGGGCGGTGCTGCCGCAGTCGGCGACGCTCTCGTTCCCCTTCACGGTGGAGGACGTCGTGCGGATGGGCCGCGCACCCCACGCCGGCTCCCCCGCCGAGGACGACCTCGCCGTCGCCGAGGCGATGGCGGCCACCGAGGTGAGCGGCTTCGCGCCACGGCCGTTCTCCGCGCTCAGCGGCGGCGAGCGGGCCCGCGTGGCGCTCGCCCGGGTGCTCGCGCAGCGAACCCCGCTGCTGCTGCTCGACGAGCCGACCGCCGCCCTGGACCTGAAGCACCAGGAGTCGGTGCTGCGGGTGTGCCGGGAGCGGGCGCGGGCCGGGGACGCGGTGGTGGTCGTACTCCACGACCTGGGGCTCGCGGCCGCGTACGCGCACCGTGTCGCGATCCTGCGCGCCGGGCGGGTCGCGGCCGACGGACCGCCCGCCGAGGTGTTCTCCGAGCGGCTGCTGTCGGAGGTCTACGACCAGCCGGTCGACGTCCTTTCGCATCCTCGGACAGGAGAGCCGCTGGTGACCCCGCGACGGAACCTTTGACCATCCTTTGACTTTTCCATGGGGTCGATTTTGGCCACTTAGGTAATCCTTATCTCCGTTAGGCGAGCCTCACCTTGGTATGTGAGGCCCGTCACGCACTCTTTCCGGCCACCTCATGGAGCCTTCATGCGCACCGCCAGACTCCCCGTCACCACCGCCATAGCCGCCGTGGCGGCTCTGACCGCCGTCACGGGGTGCACCGAGAAGGGGAGCACCGAGGGCGGCGACCGGGTGGTCAACGTGACCTCGACGGACGACAAGTGCGAGGTCTCGAAGAAGGAGTTCCCGGCCGGGCACGTCGAGCTCGCCATCGAGAACAAGGGCTCCAAGGTCACCGAGGTCTACATCCTCTTCCCGGACGACCGCATCGTCACCGAGCGCGAGAACATCGGCCCCGGCACCAAGCAGCGCGTCACCGCCGAGGTGAAGGCGGGCGAGTACACGATCGCCTGCAAGCCGGGCATGAAGGGCGACGGCATCCGGCAGACCGTCAAGGCCACCGGCAAGGACACCGCCGCCCAGCGGGACCCGCGCCTGGACGAGGCCGTGGCCGCCTACCGCAAGTACGCCCAGGAGCAGGCCGACGAGACCCTGCCGCTCGCCGAGGCGTTCGCGAAGGCGGTCAAGGACGGCGACCTGGAAGCCGCGAAGAAGGCCTACGCCACCTCCCGCATCGGCTGGGAGCGCACCGAGCCGGTCGCCGAGTCCTTCGGCGACATCGACCCGAAGGTCGACGTGCGCGAGGACGGCCTGGAGGACGGCCAGGACCCGGCCACGGACTGGACCGGCTGGCACCGGCTGGAGAAGTCCCTGTGGCAGGACAAGAAGATCGGCGACCGTGAGAAGGAGCTCGCCGACCAGCTCATCACCGACCTGAAGGACTGGCAGAACCGGGTCGGCAAGGCCGAGATCACCCCGACCTCGATGGCCAACGGCGCCAAGGAGCTGCTGGACGAGGTCGCCACCGGCAAGGTCACCGGCGAGGAGGAGCGCTACTCGCACACCGACCTGGTCGACTTCAAGGCCAACGTCGAGGGCGCGCAGAAGGCGTACGAGCTGCTGAAGCCGGTCGCCAAGGAGAACGACCCGACGCTGGTCACCGAGCTCGACAAGCAGTTCGGCGCGCTGAACACGCTGCTGGACAAGTTCCGTGCGGACGGTTCGAACGCAGCGCAGTACGACTTCATCTCGTACGACAAGGTCGGCAAGGACGACCGCAAGGAGCTGTCGGACGGCGTCAACGCACTCGCGGAGCCGCTGTCCCAGCTCGCCGCCGCCGTAGTCGCGAAGTAGGGGCACGGTCATGACGGAACAGACCGAAGAGACCACGGGCACTCCCGCTCCCTCCCGGCGTTCGCTGATCGGCTGGGGCGGTGCCGGGCTCGCGCTCGGCGCCGTCGCGGCCGGCGGTGCCGTGGCGATGACCCGCACCGGCGACGACGTGGCTCCGGCCGCCGCCGGGACGGGCGCCGCGATCCCCTTCCACGGCGAGCGGCAGGCGGGCATCGCCACCCCGGTGCAGGACCGCCTGCACTTCGCCGCGTTCGACGTGAAGACCGAGGACCGCGCCCAGTTCGTGCAGATGCTGAAGGACTGGACGGCGGCCGCGCGCCGGATGACCGCCGGACAGGCCGTCGGCGAGGGCGCGTACGGCGGTCTCGCGGAGGCACCGCCGGACGACACCGGTGAGGCACTGGGCCTGAAGCCGTCGCGGCTGACGCTCACCATCGGGTTCGGTCCGTCGCTGTTCGAGAAGTTCGACCTCGCCGCTCAGCGCCCCGAGGCCCTCGTGGAGCTGCCGCACTTCTCCGGCGACAACCTCGACAGGAACCGCAGCGGCGGCGACCTGTGCGTGCAGGCCTGCGCGGACGACCCGCAGGTCGCCGTGCACGCGATCCGCAACCTGGCGCGCATCGGCTTCGGCAAGGTCGTCATCAAGTGGTCCCAGCTGGGCTTCGGGAAGACCTCCTCCACCACCCCCGAGGAGCAGACCCCGCGCAACCTCATGGGTTTCAAGGACGGCACCCGCAACATCGCGGGGACCGAGACCGACCGGCTGAAGAAGTTCGTGTGGGTCGGCGAGAAGGACGGGCCCGAGTGGATGGCGGGCGGCTCCTATCTCGTCGCCCGGCGCATCCGGATGCACATCGAGACCTGGGACCGCACCTCGCTGCAGGAGCAGGAGGACATCTTCGGCCGCGACAAGGGCGAGGGCGCCCCGGTCGGCAAGGCCAAGGAGCGTGACAAGCCGTTCCTGAAGGCGATGCTGCCCGACGCGCACGTCCGGCTCGCGCACCCCGACTCCAACGAGGGGGCGACGATCCTGCGCCGCGGCTACTCCTTCACCGACGGCACCGACGGCCTCGGCCGCCTGGACGCGGGCCTGTTCTTCCTCGCCTACCAGCGCGACCCGCGCACCGGGTTCATCCGGATCCAGCGCAACCTGGCCATCGACTCGCTCAACGAGTACATCCAGCACGTGGGTTCGGCGCTGTTCGCCGTCCCGCCCGGCGTCCGCGGCAAGGACGACTGGTGGGGCAGCACGCTGTTCGGCAAGGAGGCGTAGCCCGTGTTCGCCAACTACCTGATCGGACTGCGCGAGGGCCTGGAGGCCAGCCTCGTCGTCTGCATCCTCATCGCCTATCTGGTGAAGACGGACCGCCGGGACGCGCTGAAGCCCGTCTGGACCGGCATCGGTGTCGCGGTCGCCCTCGCGCTCGGCTTCGGCTGCGCGCTCGAATTCGGTTCCCAGGAGCTGACGTTCGAGGCGCAGGAGGCCCTCGGCGGGTCCCTGTCGCTCATCGCGGTGGGCCTGGTGACGTGGATGGTGTTCTGGATGCGGCGCACCGCCCGGCACCTGAAGGCCGAGCTGCACGGCAAGCTGGACGCCGCCCTCCTGATGGGCACCGGCGCGCTGGTGGCGACCGCGTTCCTCGCGGTGGGCCGGGAGGGCCTGGAGACGGCCCTGTTCGTGTGGACGTCGGTGCGCGCGGCCGGTGACGGCACCCCGCGCCCGCTGATCGGCGCGGCCCTCGGCATCGCCACCGCGGTCGTCCTGGGCTGGCTGTTCTACCGGGGCGCCCTGCGCATCAACCTCGCCAAGTTCTTCACCTGGACCGGCGGCTTGCTGGTCGTCGTGGCGGCGGGTGTGCTGGCGTACGGCTTCCACGACCTCCAGGAGGCGCGCTGGCTGCCGGGCCTGAGCAACAAGGCCTTCGACATCAGTGACACCATCGACCCGTCGAGCTGGTACGGCACCCTGCTGAAGGGCGTGTTCAACTTCCAGCCGGACCCGACCGTCCTCCAGGTCACGGTGTGGCTGCTGTACCTGGTCCCGACGCTCGCGCTGTTCCTCGCCCCGGTAGGGTTCGCCTCCGGGAAGGGGAAGGTGAAGGAACCTGATGAGCAGGGAACGCGGCCCTCTAAGGCTCCGCAGGCTTGACCGGAGGGCACTGATAGCGGCCGGCGCGACCGCTTTGTCGTTGACGGCGAGCGGATGCGTGGTGGTCCACGGGGAGCGGGAGATCCTCCCCTCGGCCACCAAGGCGGAGGCCGAAGAGGCCCTCAAGGAGTTCATCTCCGCGTACAACAAGGCGGACAAGGCGTACGACAACTCCCTGTACGCCGACCACGTCACCGGCGCGCTGAGCGACATCGACGGGGCCCGGCTGAAGGCGGGCAAGGCGCTGAGCCCCGAGGGCAACGCCTCGCACACCCCGCTGGTGCTGTCGGACGCCAGGATCACGATCCCGAAGAAGGCGGGCTGGCCGCGCTGGTTCGTCGCCGACACGGCCGCGAACAAGGGCGGCAAGGCGCGCTGGGTCTTCGTGTTCACCCGCGGCGGCCTGGACGATCCGTGGGAGGCGGCGTATCTGACGCTGACGGCCCCCGGCCGCATGCCGAAGTTCCAGACGGACAAGGACGGCTGGGCCGAGGCGGTGCCCGCGAACTCGACCGAACTGGCCGTGCCGCCCGGGGACTTGAGCAAGGACTACGCGGGCTATCTCAAGGACGGCGGCGACAAGTTCGCGCAGGGCCCGCACACCAGCACCTGGCGCGCGGACCGGGAGAAGGACGCCAAACGGCCCGGCCTGGTCAGCCAGTTCATCGACGAGCCGCTCACCGACGGGGACTACGCCCCGCTGGCGCTGCGCACCGCGGACGGCGGGGCGCTGGTGTTCTTCACCACCCGCTACTACGAGAAGCGGACGGCGTACGCGGGCACCTCGGTCCCCTCGCCGGGCAAGGCGGTGGAGGCGCTGACGGAGGGCGAGATCAAGCAGTCGCTCACGATGGAGTTCGTCTCCAACCAGGTGGCGCTGGATCCGAAGGGCTCCGGGACGGTGAACGTGCTCGGCCGGATCCAGGGGCTGACGTCCGCGAAGGGCGAGTGATCCCCGCGCCCGCTCAGTGGCGGCGCAGGGGCCAGGCCGCGGATGCGTGGTCGGGCTCCTCGCCGGCGTAGCGGGCGCAGGCGTCGGTGAGGACTTCCAGCAGGCTCAGCGGGTCGGGCAGCGGGTGCTCGGGACCTCGTACCCAGTGCACGGTCCGATCCTCGCCGGGCAGCCTGGCGGGCGGTACGAGGACGTAGGAGCCGCGGCAGTGCCAGCGCAGCCCCGGGTGCTCGTCCATGGTCTCGGGGTGGCAGTCCAGCTCACAGGGCCACCACTCGTCCTCGTCCTCGGGGGTGCCGCGGGTGGCGGTGAAGAACAGCAGGCGGCCGTCGTCGCTCTCGGCGACGGGTCCCACCTCGATGCCGGCGTCGAGCAGCCGCTCCAGCGCCTCGCGCCCGGCCTCGACCGGGACGTCGAGCACGTCGTGGACCATGCCGGTGGCGGTGATGAAGTTGGCCTGCGGCTGGTGCCGGGCCCAGCGCTCGATCTGTCCTCGATCGGTGGTGGACTGCGTCTGCCAGGCGAAGGACACCGGGTGCCGGGCCGGGGTGGGACAGCCGACCCGATCGCAGGAGCAGCGGAAGCCGGCCGGGTGCGCCGCGGGGGCCAGCGGCAGTCCCGCCGCAGCGGTGGCGAGCAGCAGGGCCTCCCGGCCGCCGTCGTCGGCGGTGTCCTTGGGGCGGCGTCCGCGCAGCCACTGGGTGAGTTTGCCCTGCAGTCCGGTCCGGCCGCCCAACTCCGCGCTCATCTATCCCCTCGCCTCGCTGTCGTGCGGAACAGCATGCCCTATGGTCCCACCATCGTGCGCCTCGGGGGGCCGTAGCGGACAACCGGGCCAGGTGGGGCGAGGTGTGTGCAGCCCCGCGATCAGGGGTTATGCGCCACTTTGGCAGGATTTACGGACTTGCCCGACTTACCGGGTGCGCGGCGCGAGGCCGTGCAGCGCGTAGTCGACGAGGGTGTCCGTGTACTCGTACGAGATCGGGCCCGTGTACTGCAGCCAGCGCTGGGCGAGCGGCGACACGAAGAGTTCGAGCGCGATGCGCGGGTCGACGTCCGGGCGCACGTCACCGGCCTCCTGCGCGGTGCGCAGCCGCTCGACGTACAGCTGGAGCGAGGGTTCGAGGAGCTTGGTCACGAACTCCCGCCCGAGCTGCTCGTCGACCACGCCCTCGGCGGCTAGGGCGCGGGACGGCGCCTCGAAGCGGGGGTCCTTCAGCTCGTCCACGGTGGCCCGCAGGACGGCCTTCAGGTCGGCGGCGAGGTCGCCGGTGTCCGGGATGGCGTACGGCTCGTGCCCCATGGCCTGCGTGGACTGCTCACCCAGATCGAGGAACGCCTCCATCAGCACCTCGGCCTTCGACGACCACCACCGGTAGATCGTCTGCTTGCCGACCCCGGCCCGGGCGGCGATGCCCTCGATGGTGGTCCTGGGGTAACCGACCTCCACGACGAGCGCGAGGGCGGCCTCGTAGATGGCCCGCCGGGACTTCTCGCTGCGGCGGGCGGAGCTGGGCGCGGGCGCCTCGGACTTCGGAGCGGACTTCTGAGCTGCCATGGCCCGAATTTATCAGGTTGACAAGACGGAGCGTCTCGCCGGACCCTGGGAGGGCTCAGTGAGACGATACGTCTCGTTTACGTTCTGGTACCGAAAGGAGCCTCACATGTCCCGAGGCGGAAACATGCTCGGAGTCGGCGGCACACGCCGGAACCTCGGCCGCAAGGCCCTGCGCGGCGGCGGACGGAACGGCAGGATCGGCGGCGGCCTCGACCCTCAGGCCCAGAAACGGGAGCTGCTGCGCAAGCTCCAGGAGAGGCGGGCGGAAGCGGAGACGCAGGGCGAGGAGACGTCCTAGCCGGTACCGCCGGGGGTGTTACGGCGCCTCCGGCGGCCAGGTGTCGCCCCACTCCGTGTCGCGAGCCGCCTTGTAGAGGTCGCCGTGCCGCTTGGTGACCGTCGTGCGGTGCAGGGACGGGTCGGTCTCGCAGAGGTCGAGCAGGACCTGGCCCTTGCGGATCTGGGGTTTGCGGACGACCCGGGCGGGGGCCGGGGTGGCGGGCAGGCGGGTGGCGGCGACGTAGCTGAACTTCTCGTCCTCGTAGGCGAGGGAGCCGCCCTTGATCCGGCGGTGCAGGGAGGAGCGGCTGACCCTCGCCGAGAAGTGGCACCAGTCGGTGCCGGGGACGATGGGGCAGGCGGCGCTGTGCGGGCAGGGGGCGGCGATGCGGAAGCCGGCGGCGATGAGGCGGTCGCGGGCCTCGATGACGCGGGTGTAGCCGTCCGGGGTGCCCGGTTCGACGATCACCACGGTCCGGGCCGCGGACGCGACGGTGCCGAGGAGGGCGGCGCGGTCCGGGGCGGTGAGTTCGTTGAGGACGTAGGAGACGGTGACCAGGTCCGTGGGGTCCAGGGTGAGCGTCGAGTCGATGCGGGCGCGCTGCCAGCGGGCCTTGTCCAGCGTGGGGTCGGCCGCCGCGATCTCCCGGCCGATGGCCAGGGCGGGCTCGGCCCAGTCCAGCACGGTGACGCTGCGCTCGCCGGGCCAGGTGGCGGAGACGGCCCAGGTCGCCGCGCCGGTTCCGCCGCCCACGTCGGTGTGGGTCGCGGGGGTCCAGTCCGGGACGGTCCGGGCGAACGCCTCCAGTGCGGAGTGGACTGCCTCGAAGGTGGCGGGCATGCGGTAGGCGGCGTAGGCCGCCACGTCCGCGCGGTCGCGCAGGATGGGGGCGTCGGTGGGGGTGGCGCCCCGGTAGCTGGCGATCAGCCGGTCGACGGCCTGGGCGGCCCGGCGGGGCGGGAGGTCGTCGAGGAGGGCGGCGAGGGCGGTGCGCAGGGTCTCGGCCGACGGGGGGACGGGGGCGTTCACGCGGTGATTCTATGAGGGCGGGCGCGGGTGGTCGCGGCCGGCTTTTTCTCGCCCCCGCCGCCCCTACCCGTCCCGTCCCTCTGGGGCTCCGCCCCAGACCCCGCTCCTCAAACGCCGGAGGGGCTGACATACCCAG